>JAQVQY010000088.1 GCA_028701335.1 Eubacteriales bacterium | reverse complement strand
CTTCCCCCACTATCGGGCGCTGGGACTGCTGCTCAGCATCCCAGGCCTCGCGCTTCTGCTGCATCTCATCGCGTACTTTACGCTCCCGGTCCCTCAGTGCTGCGGCTTTTTCGTAGTCCTGCTTGGCAATGGCGTCCCTCTTGTCGCGCTGGATATTCTCCAGAGTGTCTGTCAATAGGGTGACATCAAGGGGCGTCTTGCGTGTGCGCAGTCGCACACGGGAGGCGGCCTCGTCCATCAGATCCACCGCCTTGTCGGGCAGCTGCCGGTCGTTGATATAGCGGCTGGACAGCTGTACCGCGGCCTCCAGCGCTTCATCGCTGATCTCCACCCGATGGTGGTCTTCATAGCGCTCGCGCAGGCCTTTCAAAATCTGAAGGGACTGCTCATTGTCTGGTTCCTCAACCATCACCGGCTGGAAGCGGCGGGAAAGGGCCGCGTCCTTTTCAATATATTTGCGGTAATCATCAAGCGTTGTGGCTCCAATGCACTGTACCTCTCCCCTTGCCAGGGCGGGCTTCAAAATCCCGGCCGCGTCAATGGAGCCCTCGGCCTTTCCGGCGCCCACTATGGTTTGGAGCTCATCGATAAACAGGATGATGCTGCGGTCATTTCTCACCTCGTTGACCACATCCTTCATCCGCTCCTCAAACTCGCCCCGGTACTTGGTTCCGGCTACCAGGCTGCCCAAATCAAGGGACAACAGACGCTTACCCGCCAAGGTGTCGGGCACCTCACCCGCCAGAATACGCTGGGCCAGGCCCTCAGCCACGGCGCTTTTGCCAACGCCGGGGGCGCCAATGAGGACAGGGTTGTTCTTCGTCCTGCGCGAGAGAATCTGCGCCAGACGCTCCGTCTCCCGCTCACGGCCAATCACCGGATCGAGCTTGCCCTGCTTGGCTAGCGCTGTCAGGTCACGGCTGTTCTTTTCCAGGGTGGACTCTTCCTTTTTGCCAGCACCCTGGTCATCCCCTTCTTCAAGCCGGGAAGCGACCTCTTCCTTAAGCGCCTCCAGGTCGCTCCCAAACACCGTAAGGATGCGCACGGCAACGCAGCCATCCTCCTCCAGCATTGCCTGCCAAAGCTGAAGCGACCCCACAGGGGCTTGTTTCTGCTTTGGCCCCTGGTTAAGGGCGCGGTCAAGTACGCGCTTCATGCGCGGCGTGAGCTCCAGCACCTTGGGCTGCTCCTGATCAGCTGCGGTCAGTTGCCTCACTGCATCCTGAACAGCCTGAAGCGTCACACTCTCAGGCAAATTGGCGATATCATCCTGCGCTTTTGCCAACAGTCCCAACAGCAGGTGCTCCGTTCCCCAGTAGCGGTGGCGCATATTAACCGCTGCCTGCTGGGCGTAGTCCAGGACTTCCTTGGCTCTATTGTCAAACCGTCCAAAAATCGGCATACTACCCTCCTGATAATGCCTGGCGTACTTCGTCCGCCCGGCGGAAGGGGCAGGTTTTCCGGTCCGCCCCATCGGTCAAATAGCGGCCATCACCGCTGAGTTCCAACATCTGGTTTGTTTTAGCCACAGGTACTGGCAGGATACCCGCCACCGCGCCCAAGCGCATCCTGGACCACAGGGATAAATAATCATCCCGGGCAAGGCGCCTGGCATAATGCAGAATACCATAAGCGCGCCACGCGCGGTCGGCCAGCGGGGTTACCCGAGCTTCATGAAATGCCTTGTCCCTCAGGAGCGCTTCCTTCTCCGCGACAACCTTCGCAGCTTCCGTCACCTGGCGAATGATATCCTCATCCTCCCGGCTGAAACTGGAGGCGTTCCCCACGCGGTACAAATTGCCCTGATTGTGGTCCTCCGTTTGCCCCAATGGTTTGAGGAAACAGTAGTAGCGCTGCTTGAGCGTCTCTGACAGGGCCCTGATTTGCTTGAGGAAACTCAGCATCGGCAGGTGCATCACCAAGGACACATACAACCCGCTTCCCGCCAGCACCGGGTTAAAGGACAGGTAACCAAACCGTTCATCATAGGCATAGGGGTGGTCGGTCAGGGCAAGGTCTTCTTCAAGGCTTCTTACCCGAGCCGTCAGGCCTTCAAGCTTTCCCTCTTTATCCCGGGCTCCAAGGAGGAGATGCTCCCCAGTATTGATGGCAACCGAAAGTGTATCTTCTTCACCAGTCGCCAGCGCCGCTGCCGAAAGTTTTATAAAAGAAGTCGGCAGGAGACCGGATTCCATCAGGCGCGCCTGGTCCAAAGCGCTCAATGTCGTGGGGTAATACACCCGCATATCCGGCGCTTTTTCTTTAATGGCGCTAAGCGTACGCCGCCTGCTTTCAAGCAGATCCGTCTCTTTGTCCTGTGGGCAGAAAGTCAAATCCTGGTAGTTCCGGCGCAGCAAAGCATCCCCGGCCAGGATGGTGTTGTCAGTGTTTATGGTTGCCCCTCCACAGCGCCCGCGTTTTCCATGGCACTGATCTCGTCACGAAGGTGCGCCGCAGCTTCATAGTCCTCTTTCATCACCGCTTCCATCAGCTGGTACTTCAGTTCCATTTGCCTGTCGGGCTGGTCCTTTTCGGTTTTTTTCTCCGGCGCCTTTTCGACCTCCAGCACCACACGCAGGCCCTTTTCCATGGCGTCATAACAGTGCGCGCAGCCGGCCATGGTGTGCTCATCCAGCGTTTCAAAGGGACGACCGCAACGGGTACAGAGATAGCTTGGCACAGCAACCTTGGGCTTTTCGGCCGGCTCCTCCTGCCTGGACCCACTTTGGGGCTGGCCTTCAGAGCCCAATCCCAGCGCCATAAACACCCGGTACATATCATGCTGTAGGTTCTGGGCGCACTCCATACACATGGCACGGGTCGCCAACTGACCGTCGGTGACAGTCTTAAATATCACATTGGCAGTTTTCTGCCGGCATACTTCACACATCATGCTTTTCTCCTTACTGCTGCTGTGCCCGCCTGGCAATTGATAGCAGCATGTTCTTGAGTGTTTTGGCGCGGATGGTATCCTTCATCTGTTCAGGGATGGGGACGGACTGGGACTGAGGCTTCAGGGCGGCGTTCATAAGGTCCGCGTCCTCATTGCTAATCGTACCCTGCTCAGCCAGATACAAACAGAGAATCTGCGCTTCCCTGGCGCTGATCGCCTCGCCCACCCGGTCCTGGAGCAGATAGCGGAATGACTCGCGCCTCCCGCGCTGAACCCGAATTATTCGGATAAACCCGCCGCCGCCCCTGCGGCTTTCGATGGCATAGCCATGGTCTGGGGTGAATCGGGTGGACAGGACATAGTTTATCTGTGAGGGAGCGCAGCGAAAATACTCTGCCAACTCATTGCGCTTCAGTTCCACCTCGGGTTCATCAGGTGTCCATAGCTCCTTGATGAACTCTTCAATCGCATCACTTAGCCGCATGCCTTTCCTCCTTCACAGTGGTCAAAACGTTGACTATCTTTGACCATTGTCAGTTTACCACAGAAATGGAGGAAAAAACAAGCCCCCTTGAATCTCTTTACAATCATAGGCCTTGACGGTAATATAACGGCAGATGTTTGTTGTTGACCCATGCCAGACTACTGTGGGAAACGAGGTTTACGGATGAGTACCATCACCTACAAGTGCCCCTCCTGCGCAGCGCCCCTGACCTATGACGGCCAGTCTCAGAAAATGAAATGCGGCAATTGCGGCAACGAGTTTGACGTTGAGACCGTGCGCCAGGTGGCCCGGATAGAGCAGGAGGACCGCCAGCATGAGGACATGAGTTGGACCGTCCAGGACGAGGCTTTCACCCCGGAGGAAGCCGCGCATACCCGGATGTTCTCCTGCTCCTCCTGCGGGGCTGAACTGTTTACGGATGAAACCACCTTGGCCACCAACTGCGCTTTTTGCGGCAGCCCATCGGTCATCCCGGCCCAGTTCACGCTGGAGACAAAGCCTCAGGAAATCATCCCCTTCCAGATCGAAAAGGCCCAGGCGGAGCAGATGTTCCACGACTATTTCAAAAACCGCAAGCTGATCCCAAACCTTTTTTTAACCGGCCGCAATGTCATTGACGAGATCCGCCAGCTTTATGTGCCCTATTGGCTGTTTGACTGTGACGCCGATGCCAGGATGACGTACCGGGGCACCCGGATGTTCACCAGCCGCAGCGGCAACTATAGGATTACCACCACCCAGCACTACCTAATCCGCCGGGCTGGCACCCTGGGCTTCAGGAAGCTGCCGGTGGACGCCAGCTCCCGGATGGACAACAAAATCACGGAGTCCATTGAGCCCTTCAACACCAATCAATCCATCGTCTTTGTGCCGGAAACCCTTTCCGGCGCCCAAGCCAACCGGGCGGATGTGGACGCGGAGTCCTCCCAGGAGCGGGCCAACCAGCGCGTGAAGTCCTCAACCCTTGACGCTTTCCGCCAGACGGTGGCGGGATATGCTTCTGTCATCCCGCAGAGTGCCAGCATTAATCTCATTAACGCCACCTCCATACCGGTGCTCTATCCCATCTGGCATATCACCACTAAAAAGGGTGGTAAAACCTACACCTTTGCCATCAACGGGCAGACGGGCGAACTCACCTGCGACATCCCCTGGTCCAAGGGCAAGTTCTTCGGCCGCCTGTTTGGCATGGCGGGGATTGCCGCCGCCATAGGGATGGCGCTGGTATATACGCTCTCAAGCGTGGGGGTCATTAAATGAAGCGGCTAATCGTATTTACCACGTGCCTGCTGATGCTTTGTTTGAGCATTTCGAGCGCGTATGCGCTTGACCACGTGAATGACCTGGCCAGGGTATTAAGCCAAAGTGAGGCCCAGGACCTCCAGCGGCAGGCAGAAGAGCTGTATGATTTGACGGGGTTTGACGTAATCTTCCACACCACCAATAATTCTCAGGGCAAAGGACCATTGGACTACAGCTTTGACTACTACCACGCCTTCAGGGACGCGTCCGCGTATCCCAATGGCGCGCTGTTTGCCATTATGTTTGATACCAGGGATTATTACGAAGCCGCGCGTGGCACAGGGATTGAGCTTTTGACCTACAGGGAGGCCAATGACCTGGCAGGCGTGGTTCGGGATAAGCTGTCAGACGGCGACTACCACGGCGCCATGACCAATTATGTGCGCTATGTCAGGCGCCTGCTGATTCCGCCGACGCCTTTTGAGAGAACGCTGGAGATTCTTCCCTTTATCCTTATCGCGGCCCTTATCATCGGCCTGGTGTACGCGCTCATCCTGAAGAGCAGGCTGAAGATCGCCAAATTTAAGTCCAACGCCGGGCAATATATGCTTGCGAATTCGCTGAATCTCACGGAGTCTTCCGATTTGTTCCTTTATCAGACCGTTACCCGCACACGAATTGAGTCAAATTCCGGAGGGGGCAGGGGCGGCGGGTTCTCCACCGGGTCCCGCGGGGGAACCTCCTACGGGGGACGCGGGGGTAAATTCTAATTTCGTGAATTTCCACAATACACAAGACCCGCTGGCCGGTTTCTGGCTCCGCGGGTCTTGATTTTTGGCTGGAATGTCAATCTCCCAGCATGTCCTTGACATAATTGGGTAGATAAAACGCGCCGCGGTGCAGGTCTGTGTTATAGTAACGGGTCTTGATACCCCGCTGGTTCCAGCGCTGGGCGTTCAGGTCTGACAGCGGTTCATAGGTGATGCTGGCAAAGCCAAATAGCCAGTGGCCCGAGGGATAACTGGGGATATGCGCCTGGTAGACTGAATGGATGGGAAAACTCTCTTTGATGCGCTTATGGGCGCGCTTCATGGCGTTGGCTTCATAGCTATAGAAGGGGCTCTCATGCTGGTTGACCATGATGCCGTGGTCCCTGAGGGCTTTGTAGCAGTTGCCGTAAAACTCCTTGGTGAACAGGATCTCCCCCGGGCCAAAGGGATCGGTGGAGTCCACGATAATCAGGTCATAGGTGTCCGACAGCCGCCTGATAAACTTCAGGCCGTCCTGGATGTGTACGCTCACCCGCGGGTCCTTGTAGCCAACTGCTGTGGAGGGCAAATACTCCCTGCAGGCATCCACCAGCATGCCGTCTATCTCCACCAGGTCGATGGATTCGATGTCCTCATAGCGGCTCAGCTCCCGAAGCGCGCCACCGTCCCCCGCGCCCACCACCAGCACCCGGCGCACCTCCGGATGCACCGCCATAGCGGGGTGGACAATCATCTCGTGGTAGATGAACTCATCTTTCTCCGTCAACGTAATTACATCATCCAGCGTCAGGATGCGCCCAAACTCCAGGCTTTGGAAGATGTCGATCTTCTGGTAATCGCTCTGTTGGGAATAAAGCTGTTCATCCACCTTGATCTCCAGCTTGACATTGTCCGTGTGGCTCTCAGAAAACCAAAATGCCATGGCGCCTCCTACTGGTCCAGCACCTTGATGTGCAGGGCTGTGATGTCCTGGGTGCCGGTCAAAACGCAGCCCCGTTCGCGTGAGGAATCAATGAATTCAATGATCTCTGTGGTGATCTGTTCGCCCGGAGCCAGGAGCGGGATGCCCGGCGGGTAGGTCATCAGGCTTTCACAGCAGATGTGCCCCACGGATTCCTCCAGCGGCAGGCTGCGGCTCCGAGCGTAGAAAGCTTCCTGTGGTGTCAGGATGACTTGCGGGGATATGTAGTCATAGTAAGGCAGCTCGTTTGTCCCGCGCTTGTAGCGCCGGCGAATCTCATATAGCGCGCCGATCAGGCGTTCAATGTTTTTGGTCCGGTCCCCGATGGAGATATAAGCCAGGAAGTTGCTCAGGTCGCCAAACTCAATCTGGATATCATATTCATCGTGCAGGATGTCGTGCACTTCGATACCGGCAAGCCCCAGGTCATGGGTGTTGACGGACAGTTTGGTGGTGTCATAATCAAAGATGCTGTCGCCGTTGATCAGATCCTCCGAGTACACCAGGTAGTCCCCGATCTGGGAAATCTCATCCCGCGCGTAGGCCGCATACTGCTTCACCTTCTCAAAAATCCGCTGGCCGTCCAGGGCCAGCGTCCGGCGTGAAATGTCCAGGGAGGAAATCAACAGGTAACTGGCGCTGGTAGTCTGCGTCAGGTTGATGATCTGGCGCACATAGTCAGCGTCCACATCCGGCCCGCACAGCAGGAAGCTGGACTGTGTCAGACTGCCGCCGGACTTGTGCATGGACACGGCCGCAATATCGGCCCCCGCCGCCATACCGCTTATGGGAAGGCCCTCGCCAAAATAGAAGTGCGCGCCATGGGCTTCATCGCACAGCACCCGCATGCCATGGGCATGGGCAGCCCTTACGATTTCCTTGAGGTTGGAGCAAATGCCGTAATAGGTAGGGTTGTTGACAAAGACGGCTTTGGCATCCGGATTTTCATCAATGGTACGCAGCACATCGTTTACCGACATACCAAGCGCTATTCCCAGGCGCCGGCTGGTCTGCGGATTTATATAGACCGGTACCGCGCCGCATATGATCAATGCGTTGACGATGCTCTGGTGTACATTGCGCGGAAGAATCAGTTTCTCCCCCTTGCGCACATTGCTCAAAATCATCGCCTGAATAGAAGATGTGGTACCGCCCACCATAAAAAAGGCGCTGGCGGCGCCAAACGCCTCA
>JAQVQY010000087.1 GCA_028701335.1 Eubacteriales bacterium | reverse complement strand
AGATGCTGAAGCCGTGGAGCAGAAGAAGCAACGCGGCGAACACGGTGACGGTCATGCTGCCCGCCTGCCGGTCATCCTTCTGGATGATGAAGCGGTGCTGGTTGCCCTTGTCGATGAGCCCGGTCAGCCAGTTGAGCGCCCTGATGAGGACGCCTACCTCCCTGGGATTGTCCTGGGTCGCTTTGCGCGCCTGAGTTCCGGTACCTTGCAAAGGGTTCAGCTTTCCTTCCTGTTCCAGCGCCACCATGGCCGTAAGCATATCCCAATCGCTTTTTTCCAGCGCCTGCCTGGCCTCATCGTAGGAGACCTTCGCCTTGTTTCTGAGCAGTTCCGCCATCTCGTATCTTTCCATTTCCTTCTCCTTCGCCCTTAGGGCTTCTTTGGTACGGTGCAAGGATAAACCGGAAAGATGAAAGGACGGCAGAGATGTCATTAGAACAGAATTAGAATGCCGGGAAATTTCCTTAAGTTGGGGTGTTGGTTTCCTCCCCATCCGCTTCCGGCGCCTCGTTCGGCCCGGTAATCGCTCCGTTCACAACACCCGGTGCTTTCAGCCCCATGGCCAGCGCCGGCACCAGGAAGACCTTGCCGCCGCCTTCGCCGCCCAGGTCCAGCTTTTCATAGAGGTTTGCGGCGATGGTTGCGCTGATGCGGTCATCGATCAGCCAGACAACGATCTCCTTTTCCTTGAGCATCTCAAAGCTCAGGAACTTCATGTCATGGCCGCCTGAGCCCCGGCCGTGGATGATGGTGGCGCCGCCGGCGCCCGCGTCCCGGGCGATGGCAATGGCTTCATCAGACAGGCCCCGGTTAAGGACGGCCAGTACGCAGTCATAGCTCGCTGCCTCGCCCACACCCACAGGGGCCGGGGCCACGGTTTCCTCAAGCATGGCGGGCTCCTCTCTTTGTGCCTTCAGGGTCCTGCGCTGGAACACAGCGCCCAGGATTATTATGGAGAGCACTGGCGTCATGGCCACCATGGCGATCACGCCAAAGCCGTCCACCAGCACATTGGCCCCTGGGGTCATGGCGGCGGCGCCCTGGGCAAAGGCCAGGACAAAGGTTGCCGTCATGGGCCCTGAGGCCACACCGCCCGCGTCATAGGCGATGCCCACAAACACCGGGTCTGAGAAGAAGGACAGCAGAATCGCCGTGGCAAAGCCCGGCAGCAGAAAGAACCAGAGTTTCACCTCCGGGATCATGATGCGCAGCATGCTGCCGGCAATCGCCAGGCCCACGCCGATGGACAGGGTGATGCGGATAAGCTTGATGGGGATGCGCCCGCCGGTCGCGTCCTCAATCTGCTGGCCCAGGACGTGGACAGCCGGCTCCACCAGCACCACGATCGTCCCCATGACGAAGCCCAGGATGGGCAGGAACCAATTGTAGTGTTCCGCGATGCCCCGGCCGATGATCTGCCCCATATCCATAAAGCCGGAGTAGACGCCGGTCAAAAACAGCGCCAGGCCCAGGAGGGTGTAGATGAGGCCCTTGATGATGCGCCCCAGCTCCCGCATGGGTACCTTGAACTTTGCGAAATTCATGATGAAAAACAACGCTGAGAGCGGCAGGAGGGCCACCAGGGACTCCACAAACACCTTGGGCAGCTCGTGAAGGACCGGACCCAAGATGCCGGTGGCGGGCATAAAGGCCTCCGCCTCGCCCTGGATGTGCTCCTGGCCGGTGAGGATGGACATGAGCATCACCGCCAGGATGGGCCCGGCGCTCATGACACCCACCATGCCAAAGCTGTTCTCCTCCGCCGTCTTGCCGCCCTTGATGCGGGAAAGGCCGGCGGTTAGTGCCAGGACAAAGGGGGTGGTGAGGGCGCCGGTGGTGGCGCCGGAGGCGTCAAAGGTGATGGCCAGGAATTCTTCTGACACCAGGATGGCCAGCACGAAAATCACCCCATAGGTGATGGCCATGAACACGGGGTAGCTGCGGCTTTGCAGCAGCCGGAAGGTGCCCAGGGAGATCATGACGCCCACGCCGATGGAGACCATATAGACCATCATCATGGCGCTGATGGTTTTGCCTGAGGCCGCCTCCACCTGGTTGCCAAGGATCAGCAGGTCAGGCTCCGCCACCGTCACCAAAAAACCCAGGAGGAAGCTCATTACAGCAACCTTATAGGCGGTTTTTGAGGTGGCCAGCTCTGTGGCCATGTGGTCGCCGATGGAGGTCATGGCCAGGTCAATGCCCAGCAGGAAGATGGCCAGTCCCACCAAAAGCAGGATGCTGCCCACGATAAAGCGCAGCAGGATGTTCGTCTCCACCTTCACCATGGTAAAGGAGAGCAGGATCACCATCACCACCACAGGCACCAGGGAGCGGCTGACCTCACTGAATTTTTCCCGCAGCAAGCTCATTTCCGCCCTCTCTTCCTGGCGCCCCTGGGCTCGTAAAGCCCGATCACGCGCAGCACCGGCAGGGCGATCACAATGCCGTTATTCTGCTCTTCCAGTTCCATCTCCTGATAGATGGCGGCTTGGATGGGCCGGGCATGCACCCGGGAATCCACGATGAACACCATGTCCTTTTGCGGCTCAATGAGGAGGGGGAAGTAAATGTCCTGGGGGACGCCGGCCCCGTGGGCATGCACGATGGTGCCTCCCCGGGCGCCGGCCTTGCGGGCTACATCCATGAGCAGCTCGCCCTTGCCCTTGTCCACGATGGTGATCAGGCAGACAAAAGGCGGCTCTTTGGCCCGGCCATTATCTTCCGCGGCTGGCTTAGCGTCAGGCAGCCATTGGCGAAAAGGCACCACAAAGGCAATGCCCTTGTAGCGCTTGTCCATTCTGAATTCATCTTTCATGGCGGCGAAGAGCTGCTGGCTGTGCTCATGGGTCACCGCCAGCATCAGCACTTCCTTATGGACTTCACTGATGCCCAGAAAATTAAGGATAGGCGAGGGGTTGGTCCCCTCTCCGGCAAAGATGGTGCCTCCCGTGACGCCTTTTTCCCGCGCCCAATGCAAGAGGTCTCCGGCCTTGCCGCGGTCCACCACGGCAAAGAACAATGCGTCTGGAATCAAACAAACCCCTCCCCCTCCAGCGCACACAGATAATCAAGTGCTGTGGGACGAAAAGTAGCATACGCTGTTATTTCAATTATCCTAACATATATTTCCCTGATGTGCCATTGGAATTACAAAATTGCGCGCCAGGGGCGGTCAGCTTTCTGCCGCGGGCGCCGGGGTATCCTTAAACTCCTTGGCCGGAAGGCACACCGTGATCCTTGTGCCCACGCCTTCCCTGGAAAATACGTCGAAATAACCGTTGTGGCGGTCCACTATCCATTTGGCGATGGCCAGGCCCAGGCCAGTGCCGCCACCCTGCCCGCGCGCCCGGGCCGGGTCGGCGCGGTAGAAGCGCTCAAAGATGTGGGGCAGGTCTTCCCCAGGAATGCCGGCGCCGTTATCCTGAACCGACAGGCAGGCTTCGCCTTTGCCGTTCTCCTGGCAGCTGAGCGTGATGATGCTGTCCTTGGGGGAGTATTTGGCGGCGTTGTCCGTCAGGATACGCAGGGCTTGCTTGAGCATCGCCTCATCTCCCGAGATCGGGAGGGGACCGTCAGCCTTCAGCCGGTAACGGTGAGTTTTGTCAATTAGGAGATATTCCTCATACGCTTCCTGCACCAGCGCTGCCAAATCAAGGGGCGCGGGGGAGAATGTGTTGCGGCCGGAATCCCCCCGGGCCAGGAACAACAGCTGCTCCACCAGGCGCTGCATGTTGTCCGCCTCCTGCTGAATTGCCTCCACCGATTCCGCCATCACCTGGGCATCGTCCTTGCCCCAGCGTGCCAGCAGGTCGGCATAGCCCCGGATGACAGCGATAGGCGTGCGCAGCTCATGGGAGGCGTCCGACACAAAGCGCGTCTGCTGGCGGTAGGACTCGTGCATGCGGCCAATCAGGTTGTTAACGGCCGTCTCAAGCCCCATCAGCTCGGTATTGCCCATGGAAATCCGGGCCCCCGGGCTCTGTACGCTTAAGGAATCGATGGCATCCTCCAGCTGGTGGTATTTCCGCTCATCAAACTGGATGGTGCTTAGTTCCTGGGCTGTGGCCGCCATGGTCCGAAGAGGCCTGAGAAGGTTCCCGGTGTGCCGGCGGAAGCCCACATATGCCAGGATGATGAAGGGAATCTGCACAGCGATACCGGTGCCCACAGCCGCGCCCAGGTCCCTGAAATAGGCGCCCAGGGCAAGGGTGTGCTCCGTCCCCGTGCCGTCCACGATTGTGTAGATGGTGCTGTTTAAGGTGCTGATCCAGTTGGCGGGGTCCCCGGCGGACAGCTCCCGCTCCATTTTAACCGTCCACTGGGGCCCCAGGGTTGCTTTCTCAAAGGTCAGCAAATGAAGGGTAAAGGCCAGCCCCGCCGCCATCGCGTTTGCCAACAGGAGCAGGAACAGCGCGCGCAACAGGAAGCTGTGGTTCACCCGCCGGGCAATGGAGCGCACCCGCTTGGTCTCGGTCACTTAAGGCTCCTCCCTGATCACATAGCCCACGCCCCGCACGGTCTGGATGAGGTGCCGGTCAGTTTTTTCGCCGATCTTGGCCCGGAGGTAGCGGATGTACACGTCCACCACGTTGGTCTCCCCCACATAGTCATAGCCCCACACCCGCTCCATCAGGACATCCCGGGTGAGGACGATGTCCTTGTTTTCCATGAGCGTCTGCAGCAGGGCGAACTCACGCCCCGTCAGGTCCACATTCTCACCCGCCACCGTCAGGGTGTGCCGGGCGATGTCAAGGATCAGCGGGCCTATTACCAGCTGGGGCAGGGCCTGGGTGTTTTTCTTGCGCAGGGCGGTGCGGATGCGGGCCAGCAGTTCCTCAATGGAAAATGGCTTGGTGATGTAGTCATCCGCGCCCATGTCAAGGCCTGTCACCTTGTCCATTACCGCGTCCCGCGCGGTGAGCATGATGACGGGGACGTCTGAGGATTTGCGCAGGCGCCTTAAAACCTCCAGGCCGTTTAGCCCCGGCAGCATGATGTCCAAAAGTACCAGGTCAAAGCCGCCCGCCTCAGCCAACGCCAGGCCCTGGCGGCCGTCCTCGGCTTTGGTCACTTCATAGCCCTCGTGGGTAAGCTCCAATTCCACAAAGCGGGCGATGTTCGCCTCGTCCTCCACCACCAGTATTTTCTGCATCTTTATATCCTCCCTGCTCCAGAAACAATCCGCCCGGCAAAAGCATCATACCTTTTGCCGGGCTTCTGCGCCAGCCTGCGGCGCTTATGCGTCGTTTTCCGGGGGTTTCGCGCCGGTCTTGATGTTCTCGGCGGCGTCGGCCGCCTTGTCCATGGCCCGGTTTACGCTCTCGGCGACACCCGCGCCCTGGATGCGGTAGCGGAAGCCGAAGAACAGGCCGATAATCGCCAGAGGCAGGACCCACCAGAACATGAAAACCAACAGCAGGATCAGCACGCTCAGCGGCAGGGCGAACACCTCTTTGCCGTGGCGGGACACCTGGATGGTGATCCTGTTGGCCTTGTTGATCAGCTCCGCCAGGAAGCTGAAGAAGCGGCTGAGCATCCCTTTTACATCGGATTCCCTTGGGGCCTCAGGAGCGGCCTCCTTGCGGGTGGTGTAGCTCTCGCCCTGCCGGGTGTTGATCTTCCCCTGGCTCTCCAGGTACACCAAAGCGTCCAGCAGATCCCATTCGCTGTGCTCAAGCGCCCCTTTGGCCTCCTCATAGCTGACGTTGGCTTTCTGCCGCAGTTTCTCTACCATCTCAAAATGATCCATTGTAGTCTCTCCTTCCGTTCCTTTCGGATGGCCCTATCATAAACGGGGCAGATTAAGGGACAAAGCATGGAGCATTAGAAAAAGATTAGAAAACGGCGAGTATTCATTCAATCCTTCCGCTTGCCGGCCATGGTCGATCGGGTCTTTTATCCCTCCGCTGGCAGCATTTGATCCAGCATCACAAGCATGCGGGGCAGATGGAAGGGGCCCTTGAAGGTGCTGACCTTGGCAGCAGGCTGAGTGGGCCTGCCGTCCCGGCTTACCTGGAAATACATGTGATTTCCCTTGTTCCGGTTGAAGCAGTGGGCTTCCGTGAAATCCGGGCAGCTCTGGGCGAACGAGCGCCACTGGGGCTTTTCGCCGCATACATTGCAGACACTGGGAAACGTCCAGGCTCAGCGGCCTTGCATCCAGACGGATTTATCACTGAAGTTCACCCTGCCTTCCCTGTCCAGGCAGGTGAGGATGCCGCCATATTCCCGGTTCCGGCCGTTTTCCGGCCAGAAATTAAGGCACTTTGGCCAGTTCGCCCTTCACCCTGGATATGACCTTGCCAAGCGCGGGGACATTGGAGTTTTCAGCGGCCTTGCTGCTTATGTTTTCCTCCCAATGACGTTGAATCGGTCATGTTTTGCTTAAGTTGTGTTATATGCCAATTATATTATATGCCGCGGCAAAAGCACGGGTAAAAAGAAAGGCGGAGCCAATGGACAATTGACATCACAGGGTGAAATGACTATTGTTCGTTTAACAAAACAGGGCTAACATATCCAGCACATGAAGGTGCCCTCACGCGGCTTGGCTGATATGGGCGCTGTCAAAGGGTAAAAGGAGCAGTATGACGGATTCAAGAGATAAGTACCAGGGCATCATTCCCGCCTTCTACGCCTGCTATGACGAGTCGGGGGACATCAGCCAGGCTCGGTGCCAGGCGCTGGCACGGCACCTTCTGGCCCAGGGCGTAGGAGGGTTGTATGTGAATGGCTCCTCGGGGGAGTGCATTTATCTCTCAGTTGAGGAGCGCAAAAAGGTGCTGGAGGCCGTGATGGAAGCGGTGGGCGGCAAGCTCACCATCATCGCCCATGTGGCCTGCAACAACACCCGGGACTCCATGGAACTGGCCCGCCACGCCCAGGCATTGGGGGTTGACGCCATCGCCGCAATCCCGCCCATCTACTTCCGCCTGCCGGAGGAAGCCATCGCCCGTTACTGGAACGACATCTCAGGCGCCGCGCCGGACACCGACTTTGTCATCTACAACATCCCCCAACTGGCGGGTGTCGCGCTTACTCCGGGGCTTTATCAGGAGATGATCAACAATCCCCGGGTGAAGGCGGTGAAAAACTCCTCCATGCCGGTGCAGGACATTGAGGTGTTCAAAACGCTGGGCCGTGGAAAGGTCGCCGTGTTCAACGGCCCGGACGAGCAGTTTGTGGCCGGGCGCGTGATGGGCGCTGACGGAGGCATCGGCGGCACCTACGCCGTGATGCCCCGGCTGTTTATAAAGGCGGATGACTTCATCCACTCCGGCAGCTTCGAGGGCGCCCGGGCCATCCAGGTGGAGATCAACCGCGTCATCGCGGCACTGCTCTCAGGCCGCTGCGACCTCTACGCCATGCTCAAGGAAGTGCTGCGACAGAAAGGCATCGTCTGCGGCAGTGTCCGCGCACCGCTTATGCCCCTTCAGGAGGGGGACGCCGCCATCGCCCGGCAGATTGTGAAGATGATCGCGAAGACGGAGCGGGGGATAATATAGTGTCTACTGAAGAGCAGAAAAACCCAATAAAGCCAACAACTTTCTGCCTGTTTCTGGTATAATGGATGCAAAGAAAACCACGTGAAACCTTCAAAACCCTTGCACCTGGACAGGAGTTGAA
>JAQVQY010000086.1 GCA_028701335.1 Eubacteriales bacterium | reverse complement strand
TTTACCCCGGCGCATCCTGGATGGGAAGAACGCAAAAACCGCGTCGGGCCGGCCCGATGCGGCCTGAGCGGGCCCCGACCCGCTCCCATCTGCAGGCGAGTGTTTCACTTAGTGTTGCATTTTTCCCATGGGGAGCAGGGGGGTGTGTAGGAGTGTCAAACACGGGTATCACATCGGGCGCAGAAGGCCGGACGTGTTTATCAGACGATCATGATGTGCACCTGATGGCAAAGAAAGTGTGGGGTTTTCCGGGTTCCAGTCACAAGGCATCACCGAGGAACTGCACGCCAGCCTCTGGCCCGAACAGGCAAACCATTTCACGCCCCCAAAACCCGCCGCAGGGTATGCTATAATACGGCATCACCTTTAAAAGGAGCGCGCGGGATGAACATCTTGGAAGGGGTGCTGAAGAGCCTGCTGCCGGTCCTGGTCACCCTGGGGCTGGGGATGCTTGCCGGGCGGACGGGGCTGCTGGATGAGGCCGGCGCCGGGACGCTGAAGAAAGTGGTCAGCCGGATCACGCTGCCGTTTGTGATTTTCCAGGCTTTTTTGACGGCGGACTACGGGACGGACATGGCGGTGGTGTTCCTGGTGGTGGCGGCGCTGTGCCTGGCCACGTTTGCGGCGGGCTTCTTGATCAGGAAAAGGGCAAGCGGCGTGAGCCAGCTGCTGCCTTTTACCGTGTCGGGGTATGAGATGGGGATGCTGGGCTACCCCCTGTTCATGATCCTGGCGGGAGCCCCGTACATGGGCTACATGGCCAAGGTGGACCTGGGGCAGGTGCTGTTTGTGTTCAGCCTGTACCTGTTTATGTTGAGAAGGCTGACCGGGGAGGAAAAGGGCCTGAAGGGCGCCCTTTTGGACATCGCCAAAAACCCCGTGATGGTGGCCCTGGCATTAGGGCTCATCCTTGGGGTGACGGGGCTGGCGGGGCTGATCATGGCCTCCCCCCTGGGGGCGCAGATCACCAGCGTCACCTCTTTTGTGGGGGCGCCCACGGCGGCGCTGATATTGCTGGCCATCGGCTATGACTTCAAGCCCAAGCCGGCGCTTTTGGGCCCGGTGATGAAGGCCCTGCTGATCCGGCTGGCGCTCAATGCCGTGTTTGGCGGGCTGGCCATCCTCCTGCTGTTTTTGATCCTGCCCTTTGATCCCTGGCTGCTGCTGGCCATGCTCACGATGCTGATCCTTCCGGCGCCATTCGTGCTGCCGGTGTACTCGCAGAACGAAAGTGAAAAGGAGTTCGTGTCCATGTACCTGTCCACTTCCACCATGGTCACCATCCTCCTTTTCGCCGTGCTTCTGGTCTTAAAGCCCCTAATTACAGGCGCCTGAGCGCCGCCGGAAGGAATTTTACGCCTATGCCAAGCGTCATCAGCACCCTGATGAAAGCGCAGATCGCCCTGCTCCACCCCCTGATCAGCTCCCTGGAACTGGAAACCCAGCGCCGCCTCCAGGACGGCCTGGCGTCCCTGGGCGCCCGGGTCAAAGCGGGGCGCACCGTCTCCTGCCTGGAGGACCTGGGCACCTGCCAGGCCGCCTGGGTGTTCCCCCTTCAGGGCGCGATCAGGAAGGCCATCCTTTACCTGCACGGGGGCGGCTACACCGCGGGCACGCTGGAGTATGCCCAGGGCTTTGGCGGCATGCTGGCGCTGGAAACCGGCCAGGCCGCCCTCTGCCTGGGCTACCGGCTGGCGCCGGAGGACCCCTACCCGGCGGCGCTGGAGGACGCGCTGAGGGCCTACCAGTTCCTCCTCACCCGCTTTAAGCCGGAGGATACCGCCCTGGTGGGGGAGTCCGCCGGCGGGGGCCTGTGCTTTGCCCTGGCCATGAAAATCCGCGACCTGGGGCTGCCCATGCCCGGGAAACTGGCGGCCATCTCCCCCTGGGGGGATCTGAGCGATGGCGCCGCGGATGTCGAACGCGAACGGGATGTGGTGCTCAACCGCCAGGGGCTTATGCGCATGGCGGATATGTATTTAAACGGCCACCCGGCCAGGGACCCCTACGTTTCCCCGGTGTACGGGGACTTCACGGGCCTGTCGGAGAGCCTGATCATCACCGGGGGGGATGAGATTATCCTGCCGGACTCCCGGCGCCTTAAAAAGGGGCTTGAGGAAGCGGGCGTCCCCTGCCATATGCACATTGAGGAAGGGATGTGGCATGTCTACCCCCTCTACCCGGTGCCGGAAGGCCGGGAAGCCCAGGCGATGCTCAGGGATTTCCTGAACGGAGGGGAGTGGTAGCGTTGGCCGCCCGGAATCCCCGCCCGGCGCCGGGGTGGCTGAGGCTGGACAACGCCGCCAAGATCTACCCGGCCACCCGCTCCCGCAAGTGGATGGCGCTGTTCCGGGTGTCCATCACGCTGACGGAAACGGTGGATGACCAGCTGCTGGGCAAGGCCTTGCGCCAGGTGATGAAGCGGATGCCTGTTCTGGGCTACCAGCTTAAGCGCGGCCTTTTCTGGTATTACTTTGACTGGCAGGAAGCCCAGCCGGAGGTGCAGGCTGACGCCCGCAACCCCATGCTGCCCATCGACCTGAACGAAAACGGCGGCTTCCTCTTCAGGGTGCGCTCCTTTGACAAGCGCATCGCCCTGGAGATCTTCCACGCGCTGACTGACGGCACCGGCGGAATGACCTTCCTTTTGACGCTCACGGCGGAGTACCTGAGGCTCAAATACGGCCAGCGGGTTCCCGAAGCGCCCTTAATCCTGGACACCCGGGATGACCCCAACCGGGAGGAGTGGGAGGACGCCTTCCTCCGCCACGCCAGGGAGGAGACGCGGCCCTTTGGCGAGGAAACGGCCTGGCACTTGAAGGGCACCCGGGAGAGCCACGGCTACCTCCACCTGACCACCGGCATCATCAGCACCCAGGCGCTGGCCGACCTGGCCAAATCCCGGAAAGCCACGGTGAACAGCCTGCTGGCTGCCATCTTGCTGAAGTCCCTGATCGCGGCGCGGGCAAAAAGCCGCCCGCGGAACAAGCGGCCGGTGAAGCTGTCCCTGCCGGTGAACCTCAGGCGCTATTACGGCAGCCGGACGCTGCGCAACTTCTCCTCCTTCGTCAACGTCCCGGTGCACGCGGACTACGGGGAATACAGCCTGGATGACCTGATCAAACTGGTCACCCACTATATGGGGCTCGAAACGCTGGAGCCCCTGATCAACGCCCGTTTTTCCGCCAACGTGAAGGCGGAGCAGATGCCTGCCGTCCGGGTGCTGCCCCTGTTTTTGAAGTCCGCGGTGCTCAAGCTCGTATACCGGACCAAAGGGGTGAACTATATGACCAGCACCCTGTCCAACATGGGGCTTATCAGGCTGCCGCCTGAGATGGCGGCCTACACCCAGCGGGTGGACCTGGTGCTGGGCGCGGCGCTGAGCACGCCCATCAACTGCGGCGTGGTGAGCGCCGTGGGCATGACCACGGTCACCTTTTCCAAAACCATCCGGGAAGCCGAGGTGGAGCGTGTGTTCTTCACCACGCTGGTGGAGCTTGGCGTCCCGGTGACCATCGAGAGCAACTGGAGGGAATAATGTCCTATTGCGTTGAATGCGGGGTAAAGCTGGCGGCCTCTGAGCCCAAGTGCCCGCTGTGCCAGACCCCTGTGAATAACCCGAACCAGCCCGTGTGCCAACTGGAGGATGACACCCATCCCCAGGCCATTGAGGAGGTCATCAGCCGCATGGACCGGAGCTACGCGCGGCAATTGTCCCTGGTGTTCCTGATGATCCCCATCCTGACGGTGCTGATCATCGACCTGATCGACCCGGGCCCTCTCTGGTCGCCCTATGTGGTGGGCGCCCTGGTGATGGGCTACTGCTTTTTCGCCGTTCCCCTGCTGTTTCGCCTTAAAAGGCCTTATGTGTATATCGTGGTGGACGTGCTGGCGCTTTTGGGCTTCCTGTTTTTGGTGGCCTGGATGGGAAACGGCATCAGCTGGTACTTAAGCCTGGTGCTGCCGCTTATCACCCTCTTGGGGGCGGCCACGCTGCTGATCATCCTGGCCATAAGGCGCCAGGAGATGAAGCGCCTCTACCGCGCGGCGCTGTCCATGTCGCTGTTTGCCCTGGCGCTGATTGGCCTTGAGGTGATCATTGACCTTTATGCCTGGGGCTGGGTGTGGCTGGGCTGGTCGGTGTACACGGCCATCCCGCTTCTGGTGGTCGCGCTGATGTTAACGGGGCTGGAGCAGAACAAGGAGCTGAAGGAAGCGGTGCGCAAACGCCTGTTCCTGTAATAAATGGCACTTGTTTTAACTTTTACGCCATGTTATAATACGGCAATATTCGGAGGATACCATGACGAGGGATGACCGGGCGGCCTGGCAAGCGCTATGCCAGGACCGCTTTCAGGCGGATGTGCCGCTTTCCCGCTATACGACGATTAGAACCGGGGGCCCGGCCAAATGGCTCCTGGATGCCCGGGATGAGGGCGAAATTGTCCATTCACTGAGCCTTGCCCGCCGTTTGGGCATCCCTGCCCTGGTGATGGGCTGCGGCTCCAACCTGTTGATCTCGGACCAGGGCTTTGACGGGCTGGTGGTGCGCCTGGGGCCGGGCTTCAACCGCATGAGCGCCGCCGGCGAGTGCGTGAGGGCCCAGGCGGGGGCAACGCTTAAGGCAGTGGCCTGTTTCGCGGCGGACCGGAACCTGGCGGGCTTATCTTTTGCCGCCGGCATCCCCGGCTCCCTGGGCGGCGCCTGCTACATGAACGCCGGCGCCTTTGGCGGGGAGATGGCCCAGGTGATCTCCTTCCTGGACTGCCTGGACCCTGACGGCCGCCGCCTTACGGTGAGCGTTGGCCAGGCGGAATACGGCTACCGCCAAAGCCGGATGATGGAAGAGGGGCTGATCGTGCTGGGGGCCGAGTTGCGCCTTGCCCCCGGGCACAAAGAGGAACTGTACCGCCAGATGCGCGAGTACCAGGCCTGCCGGCTGGAAAAACAGCCCCTCACCTATCCATCCGCCGGGTCCTTCTTCAAGCGGCCCGCCGGGCTGTTCGCGGGGAAGCTGATTGAGGAGGCGGGGCTTAAGGGGCTGACCATCGGCCAGGCCCAGGTGAGTGAAAAACACGCGGGCTTCCTCATCAACCTGGGAGGCGCCACCACGGAGGACTTCCTGAAGCTCAAGGGCGAAGTCCAGCGCCGGGTCATGGCGGCTTCCGGCGTCCTGCTGGAGCCGGAGGTGCGCATTATCCCATCGGAGGCTGAAGCGTGAGCTTCACTCAGGAGGTCAAGGCCGAGCTGGTGGCCATCCCGCAGGGCAAGCAGTGCTGCGCCCGGGCGGAGCTGGCCGCCCTTACCCGGGGCGCGTCCTACCTGGCGGTGTCAGGCGGAAGCGGCTTCTCCCTTCGCTACCGGACGGAAAACCCGGCGGTCCTCAGGCGCATCCTGGTGCTGCTCAAAGCAAGCGGCGCGATTGAGGACAAGCCCAGGCTTCTGGTGCAAAGGCGCTTCGGGACGCGCAGGCTGTATGTGCTGGCCCTCTCCCATCCGGACAGCCGCAGGGCCCTGAAGGACCAGGGCATGCTGGAAAAGGATGAGCAGGGGGAAGAAGTGTTCCGTCCCCCCTCCCGCCAGGTGACCAGGCGCGCCTGCTGCCGCCGGGCCTATGTCAGGGGCGCTTTCCTGGCCTCGGGCTTCATCGCTGATCCGCGCCGCCGCTACCACGCCGAGTGGGTGCTGCCGGATGAGGCGCAGGCCCGCCACCTGCAAAGGGTTTTAGGCCACCTGGGCCTGATGGGCCGGGTCAGCCAGCGGCGGGGGCAGGGCGTTTTGTACCTTAAGGAAGGGGACGAACTGTCTGAGCTATTAAAGCTCATGGACGCCTCCAGGGCGGTGCTCGCCTTTGAGAACCAGCGCGCGGAGAAGAGCCTGAAGGCGGACGCCACCCGCGCCTTCAACTGCGACCAGGGCAACCTGGGCCGCCAACTGAAGGCTGCGGGCGGGCAAACAGCCGCCATTGAGAAGATTTCACTGGCCCGGGGCTTAAGCTCCCTCCCCCGGAATCTGGAAGCGCTGGCCCGGCTGCGCCTGGCCAAGCCGGAAGCCACGATTGAGGAACTGGGGCAGATGCTTTCCCCCCCCCTTTCAAAGTCCGGCGTGCAGCACCGGATGCGAAGGCTGATGCAGCTGGCTTTGGAACTAAAGGACAACGATATGCGCGATTAACACAGAAAGGCGGTGTTCCCATGATCACCCGGCAGGTCGTCCTTGGCGGAGAACTGCCGTTTTCCCCCAAGAGGCTGAAGCTCCTGGCGGATACAGCCAGCAGCTACCGCGTGCATGTCCTTATCAAACAGGGCCCCAACACCTATAACGGCAAGTCCCTCTTGGGCCTTCTGGCCCTTGCTCGCACCCGGCAAAGGGAGATCACCCTGATGGTGGACGGCGCGGAGGAGCGCCAGGCATCCAGCCATCTGTGCGCCCTGCTGGCGGGCGAAACGCCTCCCGCGCGGGCTTAGGGCTGCCTTGGGGCCTCAAATATGGCAAGTCCGTTGACACTTTGTCATATTCCTGTTATAAATGAGGCAGATTCCAAGCATCAAGCGCGCGTCATGCGAAAGGATGATCACGATGTCAAACACAAAGAAGGCTGATCCCTACCGCAGGCTGCTGAAATGGACCATCATCCTGCTGGTGCTGCTGGCGCTTGTAGCCACAGCCTATGTTTTGATGGACAAATACCAGCAGGGGGAGCGGGACCGGGCGGCCCTTAGGATCGAGGAAGAAAACCAGGTCCTGATAGAGGACTATAACCAGCGCCTGGCCCGTTTCCGGGAGAGCCAGCAGACCACCGGCGAGGTCCGCTCCTGGCCCGCGCCAAAGGAGAGCGGCTGGGATGTGCTGGACGTGAGCGACTTCCCCGTGGCAGCGGCAGAGGAGGCGGCGGTCACCCGGGAAGAGCTGCTTCTGGGCGGCCTGCTTCTGGTGAACCGCTGGCACGCCATGCCGCCGGACTTCACCCTGGCGGAGCCGCAGCTTAAGTCCATCGGCACGGAAACCAGCTTCCGCGTGGGGGTCACCAACCGGGAGGTCCGGGTGCTGGCGCCTGTGATCACCGCCCTTGACGCCATGATCGGCGCCGCTCGGGAAGCCGGGCTTGAAAGCTACATTGTCCGCCAGGGCTACCGCACCGCCCAGGAACAGACAGTGCTGTGGGATGCCGAGGTGGCGCTGTACACCGACCGTTTCTCAGGCGATGCCCTGACCGAGCGTGCCCGCCAGCGGGTGGCCTTCCCCGGCACCAGCGACTACCACACCGGCATGTCCGTGTTCATGGACGTCTACAACCGCAACGACTCAGCGCTCAACGCCATGGCCTTCCAGACCACCGAGCAGGCCAAGTGGCTCAACGAGCATGCCCCGGAATACGGCTTCATTTTCCGCTTCCCCACCCAGGGCTACCCCGCCAAAGACACCGTGGACAAGTCCCACAAGACGGGCATTAACCTCAGCGCCATGGACGTCTACCGCTATGTGAGCGTCCCCCACGCCCTGACCATGAAGGTGCTGGGATTCTGCCTGGAGGAATACATCGACTACCTCATCGCCCATCCCCACATCGCCGTGTACCAGGATGGGGAGCTTAAGTATGAGATTTACCGCGTCACAGGCGGCAACGAGGACACTGAAATTGCCCTGACCGCGGGCACGCGGGAGTATGTGGCCTCCACCGACAACATGAACGGCCTGGTGGTGGCGCTGGTCTACTGAGGCAAGTAAAAAAGGCCTGCGGGCCTTTTCAGA
>JAQVQY010000085.1 GCA_028701335.1 Eubacteriales bacterium | reverse complement strand
GGGTTCTTTTTTGCGCTTATATGGGGGAGGGTAAAACTGTGGTTTTGGAGGCAGGAAGTTTGCTTGCTGCAGCTGGCTGCGGGTTGATAGCGTGAGGTCGATGTTATTCAGGGGACACTACTTACACAGCTGATAGATGTTCAGCACATCCTGCCAATGGAGCTTTTTCAGCCCGCCCAGGGGATTTTCCGGGCCGTAGGCGATACCGGTGGCGCACTTGGCCATCAGCTCCAGGTTGCTCCCGTCAATGCCCAGTTCGTTCAGCGTCTGGGGCAGGCCCATGCGGCGGTAGAACCGGCGCAGGCGGTCGATGCCTTCCTTCACCAGCTCCTCCTTGTCCCTGAAGCCCTTGGTCACGCCCATCACCTTCACGGCGAACTGGACAAACATGTCAATATTGTCCTTATAGACATAAGTCATCCAGGCGGGGGTCAGCACAGCAAGCCCCGCCCCGTGGGCCACGTCATATATGGCGCTGAGCTCGTGCTCCATGCCATGGCAGGCCCAGTCCTGCTCGCGTCCCATGCCCACCAGGCCGTTGTGGGCCACGGTGCCGGAAAAGCCGATTTCCGCCCAGGCGTCATAATCCTGCGGGTCCTCCAGCAGCCTTGGGGCGTTGGCGATGATGGTGTTGAGCGTCGCCTCGCACAGCGCGTCGGTCAGGTCCACATGGGTGGTATTGGTGAAATACCGTTCAAAGACATGGCTCATCATATCGGCCACGCCGTTTGCGATCTGGTTGTCCGGCAGGGTGAAAAACAATTCCGGGTTCATGATGGAGATCAGCGGCCTTAAGTGCGGGCTGCCGTAGCCGTACTTGCGCTGGGTCTCCTCGTTGCTCAGGACCGTGTCGCCGCTGGACTCGCTGCCCGCCGCCGGGATGGTCAGGATGATGGCCACCGGCAGGGCTTTCCTTATCTCCAGCCCCTGGTCATAAATCTCCCACACATCGCCCTCATGGTGGACGCCCATGGCGATGGCCTTGGCGGAGTCGATGGTGCTGCCGCCGCCCACCGCCAGAATCAGGTCCACGCCTTCCTTTTTGCACAGGGCAATACCCTCCCGTGCCAGGGACAGGCGGGGATTGGGCTGCACGCCGCCCAGTTCCACAAAGGAGATGCCGGCATCATTCAGGGACGCCACCACCTGGTCATACAGCCCGCTTTTTTTGATGCTCCCGCCGCCGTAATGCAAAAGCACCTTTTTGGCATGGGGTTTAAGCAATTCACCGATTTTCTCTTGGGTGCCCCGCCCAAAAACAATTCGCGCCGGGGTATACAGGTCAAAGTTCAGCATTAAGAATCCTCCTTGTCAGTGCATAGTATAAATTCAGTTTAACATAAGCCCCGCTGTGTATCAACGCTATGGCCCGCCCACGATGTTGTTCTGCCACATCCCGTGGCGAATCAGAAGGAGGCCGATGCCGCTTTTGATCAGCTGGATGAACTGGCTTAGTGCAAACAGGGTGAGGATGGGCATATCAGTGCCTTTAACCAGGAAATACGCGAAGGGCACGATTATCACCCAGTTAAACACTGCGTCAAACAGGAAGGTAACCACCGTGGACCCGCCTGAACGCAGGACATAATAAGAAGTATGGTTGATGGCAAAAAAGGGCATGAGGGCGGAATATACCAGAATCATGCCGGTTGCCAGATTGCGTACCGCTTCCTCAGTATTGTAAAGCCTGGGAAATACCGGCGCCAGCAAAGCCATCACAATGCCGATCACCAGGCACAGGGATACGGACAAAAATAAAAGCCGCCAGGCGCTGGATCTGGCGCGGGGTATATCATTGGCGCCCAGGGCCTGCCCCACCAGCACCGCCACAGCATTGCCGATGGAGAGAAAGACTACGTTGAACAGGTTTGAGATAGTGCTGGCGATGCTGATAGCGGCCAGCACATAAAGCGCCCGCATGGAATAGATCTGGTTAAGTGACGCGATACCCAGCGCCCAGAGGGCCTCGTTGACCATCAGCGGCGCGCCCCGGCGCAGCACCGCCTTCATCAGCCTCCCCGGCACCTTCATGCGGCTGTAAACCCCATGCATAAAGGGAAAGAGTTTTTTCCCGTGCACCGCGTAGAGAATGATAGCCAGTTCCACAAAACGGGAGAGCACTGTGGCGATGGCCGCGCCCGTCACCCCAAGGGCCGGAAAACCGAGGTGGCCAAAAATCAACAGGTAGTTGAACACAAGGTTGGTCAGCACCGCTGCCACACTGGCCTTCATGGGAAGGATGGTCTCACCCGCCTCACGCAGCGCGCTGGCATAGATCATGGAAAGGGCAAAGGGCAGCATGCCCAGCAGCATCCAAAGGAGATACTCCCGGCCATAGCCCAGCATGGCTTCCGCCATTTCGGGATTGCCCTCTCCCTTGAGGAACAGGCCGATCAGCGGATCGTGAAACGCCAGCGCGGCCAGGACAAACAGCGCCAAAATGCTGCCGCTGAACCATATCTTCAGCCTGAATGTATCCCGGAAGCCTTTCAAATTGCCGGCCCCAAAGAACTGCGCACCAAATATGCCCGGGCCTGAAAGGCTGCCAAATATCAGCAGATTGAAGATGAATACCAGCTGCCCCGCGATGGCCACGCCGGACACCTGGGCCGTGCCCAGCTGACCCACCATGATGTTGTCAAGGAGGTTGACGAAGTTGGTGACGATGTTCTGGATGATCACCGGGATAACAATGGCGGTGACCTGGCGGTAAAACGCCCGCTCACCGATGAAAAGACGCCTGAATCGCTCCATAAGCCCCGCCTTTACTGAACTCTACTGCCCCCGGCGGAGCCATTTTGTCATATCGGAGGGTATAAAGCAACTCAAGCTTCCCCCCCTCTGACCATTTCAACGGAGGCTCCTGCTGGCTCCGATCACAAAATATAATCGTGGCTGACAACATGCGCGCCAGCCACGGGATTTTGCGATGTAAAAACGCCCTTCGTCCTCACCAAGAAACAGAATCCGCGGATTCTGTTCCCCTATTGCGCCGCCGCCATCGCCTGTGTCAGGATACCCATGGCGCCCGCCAGCGCGTCCAGCCCCGGGTTCTGGCTGATGACGGAGTTCAGGTTGTTGATGGCGCCAAGGAGCCCGTCATACTGCGGCGTACCGGGCGCAAGCGCGGCCAGCTGGGCCGAGGCCTGGATCAGAAGGGACTGGGCGTCAGGCAGCAGGGTGTTGGTGAGGATCCCCTGGCCGTAGTCTCCGCTTTGGGTATGAAGGGTGCAGGTTTGGGCTGAGGCGAGCCCGGAGCCCCCGGCCGCATAGGGGCCAAGGTACTGGGAGAGCACACCGGCGTACTGGGTCCCTGCGAAGCGCGCCAATGGGTGCCCCTGGGGCAGCACCAGCGCGCCCCGGGTGGCCCGGGTCTCCGGCGGGCAGTAAGGTCCGGCGATCATATTGCTGGCGGTGCAGGTGGTGATGTTCTGATGCATCTGGCAGGACACCTGGGGCGCGGCCTCCCGGGCCACATAATCCGTGACCGTGCCGTAGCCCATGGCGTCATGGCGGCAGGCGTCCGTGGCCAATTGCCCGGACACCGCGCAGGTGGTCACGCGGACAAGGCCGTAGCTCTCCGGGCCTCCGTCCAGGATATCCCGGTTCTGAAGGCCTTTGTCGCTGTGGATTTTTTCCATGAAAACCTGCCAGAGCCTGGCCGCGGAGTTGCCGCCGGTGGTTCTGGAGGAGAGGGCCTTGTAGTTGTCGTGCCCAATCCAAACGGCCCCCGAGTACCAACCGGTCAGCCCGCTGAAGAATACGCCCTTCTGATCGGAGTTGGTACCGGTTTTTCCCGCCACCGTCTGGCCGTTGATCCGGGCGGAGCGCCCGGTGCCATCAGTGATCACCTGTTTGAGGATATCCACCGTCAGCCAGGCGGTGGAGGGTTTGTACACCTGGCGGCGATCCTGGCTGGCGTGGGCGTCATAGAGCACCTCGCCGTTTTTGTCCATGATGCCCAGGAAGCTGATGGGCTGCTGGTAGACGCCGCCGTTGCCCAGCACGCCGAACGCCGTGGCCATCTCAAGGGGGGTAAGGCCGGAAGCGCCAAGGGCTACACCAAAAGGCGTGGCCGCGATGTGTTCATCCCCGGCGCCCAGGCGGCGCAAATAGTCCACCGCCCGGTCCACGCCCACGTAGTTCATCATCACCCAGGCTGCCGCCGTGTTGTCTGATTTGACCAGGGCAGTCCGGAAGCTCTCCGGCCCCCGGTAGCTGCTGCCGCCGTAGTTTTCAGGCCAGGAATCCTGCCGGTCGCTGCCCAGCCAGCCGCTGATGGGCAGCGGCATATTGTAGGCCACCGAGCCGCCGCCCGCGCCCATGTCAAAGGCCGGAGCGTAGACGGTCAGGGGCTTGATGGAAGAACCCACGGGCATGTTCATGTCAACGGCGCGGTTGAGGGTTTTCCGGGCGGTGGGCGGCGTGCGGCTGCCCGCGATGGCCTTGATCTCCCCGGTGCGGTAATCGATGATGGCGGCGCCCGCCTGGGGCTGGATGATGTCGATGAAGGTCCCGTCCGGGTTCCTGGCGCGGTAGGTTTCCGTCCCCGGGTCCCTGAGGGTAGGATACTCGCTGTAGTTGTAAAGGGTGTCCTCCAGTGTTTTTTGCATCTGGGTATCCAGCGCCAGGTACACCTTATAGCCACCGGTGCGCAGCTTGTTTTCCATTTTGGCGCGGTTGGCCGAGGTGTTCTCCAGCCCTTCCAGTTCAAGGAGCGTCTGCACCACATCCCGGACCGCGTATTCCACATAGTGCACATAGGGGTAAAGGGTCTTAACCTGGGGATCATCCCTTAATACGTTGGCTGTGTCCACCCCCTGGGCCTCGGTGAACTCGGCGTGGGTGATCATCTGGTGTTCATACATCACCCGTAAAACATAGTTGGTGCGGTTGTCCGTGATGGCCGCGTAATCAGTGCCTTCGGCTTGGCGGCTATAGAAGTTGCGCCGGCAGTTGTAGTAGTAGGGGTTGGTGGTCATCCCCGCCAGCATGGCGCACTCCCTTAAGGTCAGCTCATGAAGCTCCTTGCCAAAGTACCCCTTCGCAGCCACCTTGACGCCGTAATAGTTCTCTCCCAAATAGATGGTGTTGAGATAGCTCTCCAGGATTTCATCTTTTGTGTAGCGTGTTTCCAGCTGTATTGCCAGGTAGGCCTCCTGGATTTTGCGCTTGTAGCTTTGTTCGGCGGAAAGCAAGGTGTTCTTGATCAGCTGCTGGGTAATGGTGGAGCCGCCCTGCTGGGAGCCGGAGACGAAGTTGGTGACAAAGGCGCCGATGATGCGCTTGACATCAACGCCGCTGTGGCCGTAAAACCGCACGTCCTCCGCCGCCACAAAGGCGTTTCTCAAGTATTGGGGCATGGTGCCGATGCTCACCATGATGCGGTTTTCGGTGCCCTTGTAGTCGGTGATCAGGTTGCCGTCCCGGTCATAGAAGAACGAGGTCTGATCCTGGTCGCTGATTTTGGCGATGTCCAGCACCGGCGCCGTCTCCACATAGGCCTTGGCGATGCCCACCACCGCGCCGATGCCCACAAGGCCAGCCAAAAGCACCACCAGCACCAGCATCTGGAAGGTGGTGATGATAACCGCCAAAATAAAGCTGGGCTTGCGCGTGCGGCGCTTGAAAAGCCTGCGGCGGGGCCTGTCCTCCTGGTATATTGGAGCCTCTTCATCCATGAAGGGCTTGCTATCAAAGAGCCTGTTGATGGTCCGTCCTCCTGTACTTGGGTTTGTGGCAATTATATCACAAAGCCCTGCGCCTCTTCCACCGCGGTCAAAACCCCGGTGACCATTGACAAAACAGCCTGAAATGCTTGACACTGCCTGAAGGGTGCTGTAAGATGTCTGTAATAATTTGGGTTCCGGCCAAAGCGCGCAAAGCGCGCTGGAAGGAGGGATGGGCAGAATGAATGCCCTGATAGCGCATAGACGCCGTGCCGCAGTGATGATTGCGGCCCTCACCGTGTTGCTCCTTTTGCCAGGCGCTTTCGCGACCACTGCCGAAGCGGGCCTCACTTTCACCCTGAGCGTGGAGCCGGCCAGCCTCACAGCACCTGGCACCGTCACGGTCTCCGCCCGGGTTTCAAACGCAGGGGCTGAGGACATCACCGTCCCCCTGTCCCTTAAGGACCCGGAGGGCAGGCTGGTCACTTCCTTTGGTGACGGCGGTTCCCTGTTCCCCCTAAAGTCGGGGCAGAGCCTGCCCTGGCAGGGCCAGTACCAGGTCACCCAGGCGCAGTTGGACGAAGGCAAGCTGGTCTATACCCTCAACTACAACAAAACCGACGCCCAGGGCAACATCGTTGAGCACAACCTGCCCGCCACCGCCGAAATTGCCTTCACGGGCGAAAAGGTGGCGCTGAAGGTCACCCGCACCATCACCCCGGAGGTGGTGCGCCGTACCGGTGAGGTCACCATTCTGTATGACCTGGTCAACCAGGGCAATGTGACCCTCACCAATATCCAGGTCCGGGAAAACCGCCTCATCTCCACACGCACCCAGACTCTAGCCTCCCTGGCGCCGGGGGAGAGCAAGCAGGTCACCTTTTCCAAAAGGTCTCCTACGGCGGACCTTACCAGCTCCGCCCAGGTGACCTACCGCCAGGAGGGGGAGCGCACCACCCAGCAGGTGACCATTGCCCCCGTGCAGATTCCCCTGGCCAGGCCCGCCCTCAACTACACCCTCACCAGCGACAAGCAGCAGGTGAACATTGGGGAAACTGCAACGCTGACATTTACTTTGCGTAACGCCGGGAACATCTCCTACTCCAATGTTTCCGTCACCGATCCCCTCCTGGGCGAGGTGTTTTCCAACCTCTCCATCCCCGCCGGACAGACCATCGAGCGTACCAGGGAGGTCACCCTCAATGAGACGACCACCTTCAAGTTCACCCTGAACCTGGCGGACAACACTGGTGTCACCCAGCAGGAAGTGGTGCCTGATTTGAAGGTCTCCGCCTACGCGGAAGGCCAGATGCTCAGGCTTAACCTGGCCCTTACGGCCAACAAGGAGGCCATTACCGAGATCCCAGGCGACATCACCTTTAACCTGGTGGTCACCAACGACAGCAACAACGAAGCCCGCAGTATCCGGATCGTCCACGGCGGCCGGGATATCTACACAATCAATGTGCTTGCACCCGGGCAAAGTATGACTCTGTCCCGTGACTACAAATTGTCCCAAGCCGGAAAATTCCGCTTCTCCGCCATCGCCACCGATGTGCAGGACACCCAGATGACCTTTGAGTCCAACACCCTGGACATCTCCTTCGTGGAACCCACCGCCGCCCCCACCCGGAAAATTGTGGTAACTCCCGAGCCCCTGGTCACCCTAACACCGTTGCCCCAGGACTTTGCCCAGGACAGCGCCAGCGTCGGGGCTCGCAACGCCCTGTTCATCGCCACCCTGGGAGTGGGCGCGCTGTTTGGCCTGGCGCTTATCCTTTTTGTGGTCAGCTCCGTGGCGCGCGCCCGGGCACGGGCCAAGAGCAACGCCGCCTATGACTCCTTTGAGGTGAGCGGCACCCGCGATTACACCGCCCCGCCCACGGAAACGCCCGCCGAGCCGGCGGAGGCCAATCCCGAGGAAAGCAAAGCGCCTGAGGAAACGGCTGAGCCGATCACCATGCCCCATGAAAAGTACCTGGCACAGAAAGACGGGTCCGCCAAAGCCGACAGCGCCCCGGCCTCCCCGCCGCCCGCCAGCGATGACGGCGGCAGCAGCTACCGCCTCACCAGGGAAGATTCCCAGCCGGCGGACGCACCTGATAACACTGATTCCGAACCGCGCAAGCGCCGCGCCACCCGCCGCAAAGACGGGGACGCGTAGCGGAAGATAAGCCTTTATGATCTATCACCAAGCGGCGGTATACGCCGCTTCAGAGCGTAGACAAAGCGGTTATAGCGATTAAGCTAAAACCGCTTTGTTAGTTACGATGCTTCTGTTCTTCAGTGATCCAGGGTCAAGATAAATAGCATCTTTGACCCAAATCAATAAACGTGCAA
>JAQVQY010000084.1 GCA_028701335.1 Eubacteriales bacterium | reverse complement strand
TTCCCCATTAGCTGCCATTAGAAGTTCTGTTTCAACAATGCCCTCTTTTGGAATCTCGCCAATAACGTGTCCATTGCGAAGGATAATCGCCCGGTCTGACAGGCCTGCCATTTCGGGCAAATCGCTGGTGATGAGGATAATTGCGCTCCCCTGGCCCGCCAGCTTGTCGATTGCTTTATGAATTGTCTCCTTTGCGCCGATATCCACGCCCCGGGTCGGCTCATCCAGGATCAGCACTTTGGGATTTGTTGTCAGCCATTTGGCCATCAATATTTTCTGCTGGTTTCCGCCTGAGAAGTTGATGACCTGGCGATCAGATAATGCGGGAACAATATTCAGGGCATCTATCATCTCTTCGATGTCTTTTAGGCCGTCGGACGCCTTATAGAATATTCCCCTGGAGTGGTCGGGAATATGCGCGCTCATGATATTTTCACCCGCTGTCAATTTGGGCGCGAGGCCATCGAAGTTACGCCGTTCGGTGAGGTAGACCACTCCTGACTGAATTGCCTGATACATGTTGTCGAACCGCACTTCTTTGCCTTCCAGGAAGATTTTTCCTTCATCGTACTGATCGATTCCGATGACAGCACGCGCGAATTCGGTGCGCCCCGAACCTGCGAGGCCGCAGATAGCCACAGTTTCTCCAGCTTTAACACTAAAGCTCACATGATGGAAGAAACCCCACCGCGACAGATTTTCGACCCTGAACATTTCCTTGCCAATGGAGGTATCATGATCTGCGTAGAACTCATCCACCGAACGCCCCACCATCAGGTTGGTCATCTCCTGCTTGGAGATATCATTGGTTCTGAAAGTGCCCTGCTTTCTGCCGTCCCGGAGAATGGTTACTCTGTCTGAGACTTCAAACACTTCCTGGAGATGATGGGAAATATAGATGACTGCTATGCCTTGTGCCTTCAACTGCTTAATGATCAGGAAAAGGCGCCGAACCTCCTCGCTGGACAAAGCGCTTGTCGGCTCATCCATCACCAATATTTTGGGATTGTCACCCAGAGATTTCGCGATTTCCACGAGTTGCGCTTCGCACTGGCTGATTGCTGATACAGGGAGATCGGGATCAAGGTTTTCCAGGCCGACCTTAGCTAGCAAATCTTTGGCCTGACGTCGGACCTCCTTGTCGTCAATTAAGAAACCCCGGGTGGGGAGTCTGCCTACGAGCAGGTTCTCTGCAATAGAAATGGGGCGGGCAAGGCTTAATTCCTGATAAATCATTCCGACTCCCAACGCTTTCGACTGCGCGGGTGTATGCAGTTTTACTTCTTCACCATCAATGAATACTTGTCCGGTATAGTCGTTAAATGATCCGGCGAGAAGCTTCATTAAGGTTGACTTGCCGGCACCGTTCTCGCCAACCAGCGCATGCACCTCACCGGCTTCAACGTCAAAGTTCACGCTGTCAACAGCCAGTGTGCCCGGAAAGCATTTGGAAACATTCTGCATGCTCAACATCAGCCTGTTATTATCCCGATTGCCCAATCCTTCTACTCCTTTGATCTTTTTTATAGCCCAATCGCACTTTCTACTTCAGCCAGCAAAGAAATCTGCCTTTCCATGACGAATCACCAGAACATTTGGAAGGCCAGGAATGAATTCATCCCAACCGCAAAAAGGCTGAAAAGATTGGCAGATTTTGAACCGTCTTATTGCCGCCCGGGATTTCCATTACCTATAACTTCCGTCATTCTATAATGGCGTGTTCGGCCATGTCAAGACTTCGCTGTATCTTGAAGGTTTCTTTGATGTGGCGCACATCGTATGATACAGGGCACACCGTTCGCTTGCCCGCATATGAAGATATGTGTATACTGACGGCGTCAGTCATCAGTCAGTTCAAGCAGTGGAGGGCCTATGAATATCTTGCGCGCGGCGTCCGCGGGCACTTTGGAATCAAGCGATGCCCTGGTCATGGTGAGCCCGGGGGAAGGGGAGCTGGCCATCGATATTGAGTCCGTGGTGCTGCCCCAGTTTGGGGCCGTCATCCGCCAGGCGGTGGAGGAGGTGGCGCGGGAGATGGGCGTCACAGCCGGCATCGTGCGGGTGAACGACCGGGGCGCGCTGGAATGCACCTTAAGGGCCCGCGTGGAGACGGCGCTTTTGCGCGGGACGGAGGCGGGCACATGATTCGCTCGCTGCTTTTTGTGCCGGGGAATAGCCCCGCGATGCTGCAGAACGCGGACATCCACGGCGCGGACGCCCTGATTCTGGACCTGGAGGACGCGGTGGCGCTGAAGGAAAAGGACGGCGCCCGGGCGCTGGTAAAGCACGCTGTCAAGGCGCTCAACTTTGGCGGCCTTCCCCTGGTTATCCGGGTGAACCCCCTGGGCAGCCCTTATCTGGAAGATGACCTGTTGGCGATGGTGCCCCTTCGGCCGGCCTATCTCATGCCCACCAAGGTATCAGGCGCTGGGGATATCCAGAGAATCAGCGCCAGGATGGCGGAAATCGAAGCGTCACGCGGGATGAAAAGCGGCTGTGTGGGCCTGCTTCCTCTGATTGAGACGGCCCTGGGAGTGGAGAACGCTTTCCGGATCGCCTCAAGTGATCCCAGGGTTCAGGGAATGCTCCTGGGAGCTGAGGATCTGGCTTCTGACCTGGGCGCCGCGCGGAGCAAAGCGGGGCGGGAAATATTCTACGCCCGGGGCCGGATGGTGATGGCCGCCAGGGCGGCCGGCATCCTGGTTTTCGACACGCCGTTTACTGATGTGGACGATGAAGAAGGCCTTGAGAAGGACGCCGGATTTGCCAAAAGCCTGGGCTTTGACGGCAAGGCCGCCATCTCCCCCCGCCACGTGGCAGCCATCAACCTGGCTTTCAGCCCCACTGTTGTGGAGATAAATTACGCCCGGGAAGTCATGGCCGCCATCCCTAAGGGAGAGGAAGCCGGCCTGGGTGTTGTTTCGCTGCATGGCAAAATGGTGGATAAGCCCATTGTGGAGCGCGCCAAAAGGGTGCTTGCCGCTGCCCGGCAGTTGGGCCTGGAGGGGGAAGATGAGTAAACTGGCAGGCTCCCTGAGGGAAGCGATCACTGCCTGCGGGCTGAAGGATGGGATGACCGTCTCTTTCCACCACCACCTGCGAAACGGTGACCACACCTTAAATCAGGTGTTGGCGGAGATCGCGGGGATGGGCATCAAAAACCTGCGGATTGAGGCCAGTTCGCTCTTTGCCGTTCATGCCCCGCTTGTTGAACACATCAAAAACGGCGTTGTTACCGCAATTGGCACGGGCTACATGTCAGGCCCCCTGGCCCGGGCGGTGTCGGAGGGCATTCTGCCCGGGCCCGCGCGGTTCCGCACCCACGGAGGCCGCCCCGCCGCCATGGAAAGAGGCACGGCCAGGGTGGACGTGGCCTTTATCGCCGCCCCGGCGGCTGACCCTATGGGCAACCTGTCAGGCGTCCTGGGTCCCGCGGCCTGCGGCTCACTGGGCTACGCGATGACGGACGCCCGGTATGCGGGCAAGGTGGTGGCGCTAACCGACCACCTGCTGCCCTATCCGCTTTTCCCCGCTTCCATCCAGGAAGACCGGGTGGATTACGTGGTGCAGCTTTCCTCCATCGGCAACCCCCAGGGCATCGTGTCCGGCACCACCCGGATGACCCGGGATCCGGTGGCGCTGGCCATCGCCCGCCTGGCGGCCCGGGTGATTGAGCACAGCGGGCTTATAAAAGACGGCTTCTCTTTCCAGACCGGGGCGGGTGGAGCATCCCTTGCGGTCACCCAATACCTCAAGCCCATCATGCGCCGGCTGAATGTGAGGGGCAGCTTTGGCTTGGGGGGCATCACGGGCTATCTGGTGGAGATGCTGGAGGAGGGCTTTTTTGATTCGCTGCTTGACGTGCAGTGCTTTGACCTGAAGGCCGTGGCATCCATCCGGGACAATCCCCGACATCAGGAGATCTCCGCTGCCCGCTACGCTAGCCCCCTGGCCAAATCAGCGGCCGTTGATTCACTTGACGCGGTGGTGCTGGGCGCCCTTGAGATAGACACCGACTTCAACGTGAACGTCCATGCGGACTCAAACGGCATCATCGCCGGCGGCTCCGGCGGCCACGCGGACACTGCCGCGGGCGCCAAACTCGCCATCGTGGCGGCGCCCCTTTTCCGGGCACGACTGCCCATCATTGTGGACAGAGTGCTCTGTGTTACCACCCCCGGGGACACAGTGGACGTCCTCATCACCCAGCGGGGTATTGCCGTTAATCCCGGACAGCCGGAGCTGAAAGACCGCCTCGTTCGCGCGGGGCTCCCGGTCTATGACATTGTGAAGCTCAAGGAAATGGCCGAAGGCTACACCGGCGTCCCCGCACCCGTTAAGCCGGAGGGCAAAGTCGTGGGCGAAGTGGAGTACCGGGACGGCCGGGTGATCGACGTAATCAGGGCGGTCCGCTAAAGCGCGCTGTTGGCGATGTTCCTTTAATCTGCTATAATTCAACCGCTCCCCGCGGGAGATAATCAGCAAAAAGGAAATGCCTGGCGGCATTATTGTATTTGAATGACGAAAAAGAACCGGTATATGCTGGACACTGTCTCCAACGCCCTGGCGGTGCTGGATTGCGTGGCGGAAAGCGGCCACAGCACGCTTACCCAGATTTCTGAAACCCTGGGGATCAACAAAACCGTGGTGTTCCGCATCCTGTATACGCTGGAGGCCAACGGTTATGTTGCCAAAACAGAAACCTCCGCCTACACCCTGGGGCACCGGGTGATCCTGCATGGGCAGCAGGCGCTTAAGCACAACGCCATTCATCAGAGGGTGAAGGGCGTTTTAAGGGACCTGACCACCCAGTTTAATGAAAGTTCCCATATGGGCCTCCTGGATGACAGCGCCAATGTATTGATTGTATCAAAAATCGACGCCGCAGCCACCATCCAGATGTCTTCCCAGATTGGCAAGACCATGCCGGCCTATTGTTCCGCCATGGGCAAGTGCCTCCTGGCCCATATGGACCCGGGCAAGCTGAAGGAGTACCTGAGCGCCGGTCCGTTTCCCCGGAAGACGCTGACCACGCTCACCACCGTGCCCGAACTGGAGCGGGAGCTTCAGCTCATACGCGAGCGCGGCTACGCCATAGACAATGAGGAGAGCGAAGAGGGGCTGTTTTGCGTGGCGGTGCCTGTCACCAACAGCCGGGGCCAGGTGTACGCGGCCGTCAGCCTCTCCGGGCCTTCCACACGCATGATCAACAAAACCAGCCAGATTATCGCGCAGCTGCCCCTGGTGGCCCGGGAGATCCTTCGCCTGGAAGCGGAAAGCCCCGAATAAGCATCCCGCGGCGGCCTCAGAGCCGGCATCCATCCCGTCCGGTCAGATGGGATGTTTTTTTATTGTTTTTGTTCTCGCGGCTTGTTATTTTGAGCCTTGAAAGGGTATTGACAGAAACCCTATCTGTTGCTACTATCGAAATAAAGTTTCGGCTTCCGAAACATAAGGCGGCAATCAATATAGAAGCCATTGACAATTCAGAGCTTTCTAACCAAGTGGAGGAGGAGATGTCATGATCAAAGTCAAGTTCTATGGCACCGGCGGCCAGGGCATTGTGACGGCTGGCAAAGTGCTGTCCCAGGCAGTATCCCTGTATGAGGACAAGTACGCCATCACCGTCCCGGCCTACGGGCACGAGCGCAGGGGCGCGCCGGTCAACACCAGCATCATTATCGACACCGAGCCGGTGCTGGTCAACTCATTTGTATATGAACCGGATTATGTGATGGTGCTGGATCCCGGCGTGCTGATCCACAACGTGGATGTGGGCGCCGGCATCCATGAGGACAGCGTGCTGGTGCTCAACGCTGTGGATCCCGACATCGTGGAGAAGTTCAGGGGGTTTGGTTTCAAAACCATCTATTGCGCCGATGGCACCGGCACAGCCCTTGAGCACATCGGCCTTCCCATCCCAAACGGCTCCATGCTGGGCGTGCTGGCGGCAGCCGGCCTGGTTGGCATTGATGCCCTTGAGAAAGCGCTCATCGACTCCTTCGGTCAGAAAGCGGGTGAAAAAAATGCAAAGGCAGCAAGAGAATGCTATGAAAACCACAAAAAAGTTTAAGGTATTGGGCCCTGTCGCCACACAGTTTGGCGCGGCCACCACGGGGAACTGGCGCCTGGAGCGCCCGCAGGTGGACTTCAGCCGGTGCACCAAATGCCGCACCTGTGAGCTCCACTGCCCCACCAATGTAATGGAAATCAAGAAGGACCAGGAAGAGTGTGTGGTCATCAACTTTGACTACTGCAAGGGTTGCGGTATCTGCACCAACGTCTGCCCCGTGCAGTGCATCAGCCTGGTTGAGGAGAGGAGGTAACACGGATATGAAATATAAAATGCTGGACGGCAACACCGCCGCCGCGGAAGCCCTGAAGATGGCCCGCGTCAAGGTGATCGCGTCCTATCCCATCACCCCCCAGACAGTGATTCCCGAGACCCTTTCAGAGATGGTGGAATCCGGCGACCTGGACGCGCAGTATGTGCGCGTGGAGTCTGAGCACTCCGCCCTTTCCGTGGTTACCTGCGCCGCCATGGCGGGCGTGCGCTCCTCCACCGCCACGGCCTCAAATGGCCTGGCGCTCATGCATGAGGTGGTCGGTATGACAGCCGGAAACCGTGTGCCCGTGGTGATGCCGGTGGTGAACCGGGGCATCGCCGCCCCCTGGTCGCTGTGGTGCGAGCATGTGGACACCATGTGCGAGCGGGATATGGGCTGGCTGCAGTTCTATTGCCAGAATGTCCAGGAGGTGCTGGACCTGACGCTGATCGCTTTCCGCGTTTCTGAGGACGCGCGGGTGCTTTTGCCTTCCATGGTGTGCATGGACGGCTTCTTCCTGTCCCACTCCATGCAGAAGGTCAGCATGCCCGAACAAGGCAGGGTGGACGCCTATATCGGCGAATACAAAAACAAGAATGTCTACCTGGACCCCACTGATCCCATGTTTTTGAGCGACCTGACCGGCAACGAGGAATACACCGAGATGCGCTACCAGCAGAAGCTGGCACTGGACGCCTCCGTTACGGTCCTGGAAGAGGCTTTTGAGGAATTCCACAAGGAATTCGGCCGCAAGTATGAGCTGGTGGAAGGCTACCGGACAGAAGACGCTGATGTGGTGCTGGTGGCCCTGGGCTCCATGTGCGGCACGGCCATGTATGTGGTCAACAAGATGCGTGAAGAAGGCAGGAAGGTGGGCCTGCTGAAGGTCACCGTGTTCCGGCCCTTCCCGGCGGAATATATCCGCAGGCTGGTGGGCGAACAGGCTGTGGTGGGCGTGTTTGACCGCAGCGCGGGCCTGGGCGGCGAAGGCGGCCCGGTCTGGTATGAGGTTTGCTCAGCGCTCAGGAACCAGGGCAACCAGGTCTTCCATTATGTGGGCGGCATTGGCGGCCGGGACGTGCGCGCGGAAACCATTGAGAAGATCTATAACGAACTGCTGGCCATCAAGGCCGGCGAAAGCGGCCGGCACACCGAGTGGATCGATGTGAAGGACAACGCCCTTGAACTGCGGGAGGTGGCCAAGAATGTATGATATCAAACACCAGTCCAGAGGACTGGTTTCCCACGGCACCACAGCCTGCGCCGGCTGCGGGCTGGAACTCATCATGCGCAAGGTGATTGACGTGGTGGGCGAGGATACCATCATCGTCATCCCGCCGGGCTGCTCGGCGCTGTTCTCCGGCTTTGGCAAGGAGACCAACCTGAAAATCGCGGGCGTGCAGATGAACCTGGAGAACACCGCCGCCTGCTGCTCCGGCATCCGCGCGGCGCTCAACGCCCAGGGTAACACCCACACCACGGTGCTGGGCTTTGCCGGGGACGGCGGCACACTGGATATTGGCCTTCAGGCCCTCTCCGGCTCCTTTGAGCGCGGGGACCGCATCATGTATGTCTGCTATGACAACGAAGCCTACATGAACACCGGCATCCAGGGCAGCAGCGCCACGCCCTGCGGCGCATCCACCACCACCACCCCGGGCGGCAAGCGGCAGCCCAAAAAGGACCTGATGATGATTGCCAT
>JAQVQY010000015.1 GCA_028701335.1 Eubacteriales bacterium | reverse complement strand
GCGCATTGCCAAACACAAGGTGCGTGTGTAGCCCGTCGAGGTTAAACAGACCCAGTGCGGCGCCACGGCATCGGTGAGCCCTGTAAACGCCGGCGAAACGCTGGGCCAATGCGTTGTTTTCCGCATCCAAAAGCAGCCTGTAATCCCCCCCCGGCGGGGGCATTATTTTAATTAACAGTCGATACAGGGAAAGATATCTCATGCCCTGTTCCCGAAAAACGCCGGCAGCAGTGTACCGGCAAAGGCGAACAGGCTGATGAACATCACATACCTGGCCCAGTAAAGCGTGCCCGCGGCGGCTAGCGCACCCGCCAGGATGGCGGCAGCGGGCAGCAGGAACAGGACTTTTTTGCCCCGCGTCCGCCGCAGCACCCATATCCCGGCTGCTATCACCAGCCAGACGCTCAGAACCTGTGAGATCCGGAGGCTCCCCCACATAAGGCTGTCCGTGCGCAATCCCTCAATGACCATACGACCCAGGCCGTACCATATCAGATACCAGGCAAAGAGCATCCCCCTGCCCTTGAGTAAAAAGCGCTTGCGGTTTATATGTATAAACACAAAACCCGCAAGGTTCCATAGGGATTCATAAAAGAAGGTGGCCATGTGCCATGATCCATCGGCAAATACCGCCAGCGGAAAAAACTGGAGCGCGGGGTCTGACACCACATAGCCATACGCTTCCTGATTGAAAAAATTGCCCCACCGGCCAATCGCCTGGCCCAGAATCAGGGCCGGCGCCACCAGGTCCGCCAGGGCCACAAAAGGCAGGCGCCTGCGCCGGGACAGGATAAATACGCCAAGGGCCCCGCCGATGATGCCGCCATAAATGGCGACGCCGCCCTCCCATATCCTGAGGATTTTAAGCAAGTCATCTTTATAATCATCCCAGGTGAAGGCCACAAAGTAAAGCCTGGACACGATGACCGCAAGAGGCACAGCATAGAGCGCCACATCAATCCCTGTGTCCCTGGGAAGGCCCAGGGCCGCCTCCTGGCGGGACATATAAAAGATCGCCGCCGCCACGCCCAGGGCGATGGCGAGGCCGTAGAGGTTAAGCGCCATGCGTCCTTGCTTCTTCGTGGATGTCCTTGATTAATTCGATAATGGGCAATTGCTGGGGGCAGATGGCCTCGCACTGGCCGCAAGCCACGCAGCGGGAGGCGTCCCCCTCCGCCTTAGCCAGATTTCCATAACGTGGCCCCAGGCTTTCCCGGCAGTCCAGCATGTACGCCTCGTTGTAAATTTCAAAGATGTCAGGAATCCGTACCCCTTCAGGGCAGGGCTGGCAGTATTGGCAGGCGGTGCAGGCCACCTTGAGCCTTTTCAGGTAGGCGTCCTTGAGCGACTTTATAAACGCCTGATCATGCGTGTCCAGGTTTCCGGGTGAAACCCGCTCAAAGACGCGCAGATTGTCCTCCACCTGTTCCATCGTGGACATGCCGCTTAGAATCGTAGCCACCTCAGGGAACTGTCCGCAATAGCGGAAGGCCCATTCCACCGGGGAATAGCCCCGCTGGTTGCCAGCGATCAAGCGCTGTACTTCCGGCGGCGGGTTGGCCAGGGCGCCGCCCCGCAGCGGCTCCATGATTACCACGGGAATACCCCGCTTGCCCGCGTACTTCAGCCCTTCCAGGGTGGCCTGGGTTTCATCATCCAGGTAGTTGAACTGGATTTGCGCCATGTCCCAGGGATAGTCATCGATGATTTCAATAAAAGCGTCCTTGTCATCATGGAAGGAAAAGCCCGCGTGCCGGATGCGGCCGTCAGCCCGCGCACGCTTCAGGAAGTCCTGATAGCCAAGACTTTTAAGCCGGCGGAAGGCAGCCAGGTCCAGCGCGTGGAGCAGGTAGAAGTCCAAATACGCCACATCGAGCTTTTTTAGCTGTTCATCAAGCAAGCGGTCCATGTCCTTGGCTTCTTTCACCAGCCACTGGGGCAGCTTTGTGGTAAGCATCACCCTCTCCCGGTAACCGCCTTTAAGCGCCAGGCCGGTTAGCGCTTCGCTTTCTCCCTGATGGTAGCCATAGGCCGTGTCCACATAATTAACGCCTCCGTCAATAGCGCGGCGGATCATGGCGATGGCCTCATCCCGGTTGATAACGCTCTGGCCTTCTTCGTTTTCCACGGTGGGCAGCCTCATGGTGCCAAACCCCAGCCTGGATACACTTTTCCCTGTCTTTCCAAATGGGACATATTGCATGGTTCTGTTTCCTTTCTACTCGGTCCCCAGCGCCCCAAGAACGCTGGCGCACAGGCCCGCTGCCCCTATGGGCATGGCGCTCTCATCAGGATCAAACCTGGGATGGTGCAGGGCAAAAACCTCTTCCTGACCCGGGCGCATAACGCCCAGGTGCGCGTAGCAGCAGGGACCCAGCGCGCGATAATCAGAAAAATCGTCCCCAATAAATGCTCTCTCCTGGTTTGCCACAGCATACGTTCCCAGGGCTTCCTCAATGGCCGGCCTGGCGCGTGAAACAAGCGCCTCGTCATTGTACACAATCCCGCACACCGCATCCACCTCAAGGCTGGCCCCGCAACCGTGCTTATGAGCTGTTTCGCGCGCGATGTTTTCGATTTGACCAAGCAGGTCCTCACGCAGCCGGGCGTCCAGCGTCCTGAGGCTCGCCTCAAGCCGCGCGGCGCCCGGGATTACATTCCAGTAGCTGCCCGCGTGCATTTCCCCTATGCTCATCACATGCATTGGCCGATCCTCAGGCTTTCGGGGCACCAGGGCGCTTAGCGCCAGTGCCGTCTCCGCCGCCGCCAACAGCGCCTGCCGGCTCATTTCCGGGTAAGCGCCGTGGCCGCCCCGGCCTGAGACATCAATCATCAGCCGGTCAGTCGCGGCGCACACCGGCCCCGCGGACAGGTGGTAGTATCCCGTCTCCAGCTGCGGCCACACATGCAGGGCAAAAAAGGAATCCACGCCGTCCACCAGGCCGCTCTCCACTACCCGCTGGGCACCGTGCCCGCCTTCCTCAGCCGGCTGGAAGATGATCAGCGCTTTCCCCTGAAAAGTTTCCCGCATTATAAAAAGCAGTTTGGCTGCTCCCAGCCCGACGGCCATGTGGATGTCATGGCCGCAGGCATGCATCACGCCGGTCGTCAGGGATGTATAGGTAGCCCCGGTTTCCTCAGTGACCGGCAGAGCGTCGGTGTCCGCCCGGATAGCGGCGCGCTTTCCTGGCCTTTTCCCATCAATATGAGCCACCGTGATTGTGTCTCCCGCCGTCACAAAAGGCACGCCCATCCCGGCTAAGAAACCGCGAATCATCCGGTGCGTGCCCGCCTCCTGGCCTGTCAGCTCCGGCCTCATATGAAAAGCCTGCCGCCAGGCGCTCATTTCTTCCTGAAGGGCCATTGCCTTGTTCAGTAATTCCCTCATCTATGCCCTTTCGTTTCCAAGCCAACCCGCCGATTTCAGGCAATCATACACCGGGGCGTGCAGCATGGCGTCCTTATGATGCACATATTGAAAGCTGGACTTCACCCTTCTGCCGTCCGGCCATATCACTTCACCTGAACCATCCTCACTTAGTCCCAGATCTGCCGCCGCCCCGGGCGGCTCAACCAACGACAGGCGGTTGTGGCAGCGGTTACCCAGAAACAGGTCAAACACGCCCAACTCCGGGTCTATGGCGATGTGGTTGCCTGTGTAGCCTGACAGAGCAAAGGCGCGCTCCCCCATCCAGGGCGGCACCTCGCTTAAGCGGCGCACAGGGGATTTGGAAAAGCATATCAAGCCCATATACTGCCGGTAACGTCCTTCCCCGATCCTTCCCGTACGGTTCTGCCCGATCAGATTAACCATATTTTCAGGCAAAATCGTCCCTGACAACAGCCCCATGGCGAATTGGCACATATCCCCTGATGTTGAAAACAAACCCGCGTGCCCGGACAGGTTTTCGCCATTTTCGCTCAGCATGCGGGCCTTGGGGTCATGGGGCAAGCCGGGGGTGTTTTGGTCCAGAACAAAAAACCTGTCATCCACAATATGGTGCTCATGGTTATAGTCCAGCAGATTCCCTCTCCGCTCCGGCGGCACGCTGACAAAAGTTTCCCGCATGTTCAGGGGGCCAAATACGTTATATTCGAGATACAGCCCAAAAGGCTGGCCGGTGACGGTCTCGACCAGGTACTTGAGCACCAGGGCGTTCATGTCGGAATAAAGCCGCGCGCCTTCCTCCCGGGCGCGGTAGGTCAGGAACACCTGGCGCATGGCCGATTCCGCGTTTGGCTGCGCATCCACGCGCTCAGGCGTTTTCAGCACCGCTTCATAGCTCATCAGGTCCATAAGCCTGCAATCCTGAAGCGCCGAAAATCGTTTGTCCAGCCGTCCAACAGGATCTTCAAACGCCATTTTCCCCCGGTGGATAAGCTGAAGCGCCGCCACCAGCGTGAACAGCTTGGTAAGGGAGGCAATATCATACAGCGAATTTTTATCTATTTTGGCCGGCGCGTCCCGGAACTCGCCGTTTTCCCAATGCACCTCACGGGCAAGGCCGACAGATTCCCCGCTGCAATGTTGGGTGTTGCCGTAGCACACGCTAAGCCCTGTCAGCATCCCCTTCTTTAGCACCAGCTCCGCCATGGAGGCGCGCAGTGCGGCCGCCGCGGCGGAACGCGGCGTCACGGTGTGAACACCAATGGGATGAAGGCTAGGGGCACATGAAAATCCGGCTTCCCCGTGACACTTAATGCCTGCAGGGAGCGGCCCCGTGTGCTGTGGTGATCGATGCGGTAAGCGTTAAAATAGAAGCGCTTGCCTGCTGCCGGCGGCTCCTCAAACGCTGTATAGGGAATGCGCCAGACCGAGGTGGTCTTCAGATCTTCCCGCAAAAGCCAGGTGCGCGTCTTAAAACCAGGTATGCCGCGGTCCAGATCAAGCTGGATTCCATTCCCGTCATTTTTGACGGACGCCAGGAAACTCAGGTCATAGGGGCTGACTTCAATCTCCAGGTACTCCCTTGGGTTCTCCGCCTGCCCAATAAACAGTTCAAAAACGTCCTGCCGGTAGAGGCATTCGTTATGCAGGCGGTAGGTGGCCAGCACCTCGTCATCCTCCCCCAGGAAGCGCACGAACAGCGCCTCCTGTCTGTCATCCCGGAACAGCCTGACTTCCGTGTTTAAAAACGGCGTTCCGCCTGATACCGTGTCTGCCAGAAAACGCTGAGGCGCCTGCTCCCAGCAGGCATCCTGCCAGCCAGGCATGTCAGGGGCTGAAATCTGCCCGCATGGGTACTCCCGCGTTGCCGACATCCTGTTCCCCTCCTTTACAGCTTACAGCATCCTGGCGAAGTTCCTGGCGAATTCACGGACGCCTGCCAGCTCTTCCTCGCTTGGGTTCAGCCTGGCCCGGAATCCCTCCATTGTCTTGGCCTTCAGCTGGTCAAGCCTTTGGGTTATGAAACCCACCGCCTCCCCGCTCCAGCCATAGGAGCCAAACGCCGCCGCTGGTTTTCCTTTCATTACATAGGGATGAAGGGCGCTCAAAAGTTCGCCGATGGGCTGAAGCATATCCCCGATGAAGGTGGGGCTGCCGAACAGCACCCCATCGGCGTCCTGGATGGCGGCCAGCGCTTCATCCTTATTCTCGCTGGCTTCCACCAGTTTAGCGGTGATGCCTTCCTCTTTGAGTGTTTCGGCGATGGTGTCCGCCAGCTTCTGCGTGTAGCCATAGGCGCTCACATAGGGAATAACCACCATCTTTGCCTCGCGGGGCTTCCTCGCCGCCCATTTTTCGTACAAGCCATAGAAATGATCCAGGTTTTCATCAAGAATCGCGCCGTGCCCTGTCAGGATGGCCGTGGGCTGAAGCTGCCGGGCGGCTTTAATACCGTTGGTAACGAAAGGGTCAGAGAAGGGGCTCATAATGTCCAGGTAATACTTGAGCAGTCCCTCATCATAATCCGCTTTTTCCACCGGGGTCATGCTGCTGTACAGAAGATTGGGCCAGGAATAGTGCGCGCCCAGGAAATCGCAGGTGAACAGCGCTCCGGTCAGGCTGTCATAGGTAAACATGGTATCGGGCCAATGCAGGTTGGGCATGGGGTAAAAACTGAGCACACGCCCTCCCAGGTCAATGCTGTCGCCTTTCTTGACGGTGGCGGCGTCAAAAGGCTTGTTGATGATGTGCCCGGTGAACTGGATGGCGGAAGAGCTGCCCACCACCTTAAGCCCCGGGTTCTTTTCAAGCAGCAGAGCGATGGTGCCGGCATGGTCCGGCTCTGTGTGGCTTAGGATAAGATAGTCGATCTCGCTGACGGGCATGATTTCTTCAATGCTTTGGAAGTAGCTCTCGCTGAATCCATCCTTCACCGTGTCCACCAAAGCGGCCTTTTGATCCCCTTTGACCAGATACGCATTATAGCTGGTGCCCTTGGGCGTGCGCATGATAATGTCAAACACCTTCAGGTCCGCGTTCTGCACGCCGACGGAATATATTCTGTCCTTGATTTCCAGCACGATAAATCGCCTCCTTCAGTTTAATTAACGCGAGTATACCATATCAACCGCCAGACTACACCCATCCGCGCTCATTTATGGATTCCATATGTGTGATGACGCATGGGGCGTTTCCCGCCATACTGTCCGATTTCAGGCTTGCCATCCCGTGAGTTTCCATGTACAATACGCGGGAAGAGCAGCGTATCAAGGTGAAGATATAGTCTGCTCAAAAAGTATATGATGGAGGTACAATGATGAAGAAACTGGTAGCACTCACACTCGCTCTGGCTTTGGTGCTGGGTCTGGTTGGCACCATGGCGGCAGAACCTGCCGTTGGCGGCGAACTGATTTATGGCTCGACCACCGAAATTTCCGGCGATTGGGCCCATACCGCTATCTGGACCAACAATGCCTCGGACAACATGATCCGCGGGCTGATGAACGACTATGCCACCGTCTCCTTTGATCAGGGCGGCGCCATGGTCATGAACCAGTCCACCACAGAGAGCATCGAGTCCGTGGTAAACGAGAACGGCACCAAGACCTACACGGTGAAAATCGCTGAGGATCTGGTGTTCAATGATGGCACCCCCATCACGGCTGAGCATTATGTGGCCAGCATCCTGCTGTTCTCCCACCCCTCGCTCATTGAGCTGGGCAGCAAATCCGTCGCGCATCTCACCTATGTAGGCGGCGACAGCTATTCCAAGGGCGACAGCATGGTCTTCAGCGGCGTCCGCCTGCTGGACACCTACAGCTATTCCCTGACGGTCAACGCTGACAAGGTGCCCTATTTCTATGACCTCTCATACGCCAGCCTGTCCCCCCTGTCCATTGATATGTGGCTGGGCGAGGCCTACTCCGTGCACGACTTCGGCGAGGGCGCTTACCTTGTAGGCGGCAAAATGGACGTGGACACCCTTACCCCCAAGGTAGAGCGCGCCCGTTTCCTGTCTGAAGGCCGCGTCACCGCGGGCCCCTACAACCTGGTCAGCTACGATACCGGCGCCAAGCAGGCAGTTCTTGAAATCAACCCCAACTACAAGGGCAATTTCGAAGGCCAGAAGCCCAGCGTCCAGAAGATCATCATTGTCAAGGCTGAGCAGGAGACCCAGATGGACGCTCTGAAGACCGGCGCCATCAACCTGCTTGACACCATGACCGGCGGCGTGGACATCAATGCTGCCATGGACATCGTGGAAGCCCCCGAAGGTGGTTTTGACTATGTGAGCTTTGAGCGCAACGGCTATGGCAAGCTGATGTTCCAGTGCGACTTCGGCCCCACCCAGTTCAAGGCCGTGCGCCATTCCATCGCCCACCTGCTTGACCGGCCGGAGTTCGCCAACACCTTCACCCAGGGTTATGGCGCGCTGGTTCACGGCCCTTATGGCCTGGCCATGTGGATGTACAAAGAATCCGAAGAGCAGTTCAACCAGGAACTGAACACCTACCCCTACAGCCTGGCTGATGCCCAGAAGCTTCTGGAAGACGACGGCTGGGTGCTGGACGCCCAGGGCAACGCCTGGACCTCTGGCCTGCGCTACAAGGAAGTGACAGCTGAGGAAGCCGGCGAGTACAAGCACAATGTGACGGTGGGCGGCAAGGTCCTCATGCCCCTGATCATTGAATGGTCCTCCTCTGAGGGCAACGCTGTGTCGGAGCTTCTGGTGACGATGCTGGCCAACAACCCGGATGTGACTGCCGCAGGCATGGAAATCCGCCAGAATGTCATGACCTTTGACGAGCTTCTCAACTGGATGTACCGCGACAAGACGGTTGGTGATCAGTATGGAGTGCCTACCTATGGCATGTACAACCTGGCCACCAACTTCACTCCCATCTATGACATGTCCTACAACTGGACCCGGGATCCCGAAATGGTCGCCCAGGGCTACAATGTCAACTACCTGTTTGATGAAGATCTGGATCAGCTGTCCATGGACATGGTCTATGGCGTGGATTCCAGCGAGCCGGAGAAATACCGCGAGCTGTGGGCTGATTACATCATCCGCTGGAACGACCTGCTGCCCGAGGTTCCGCTGTATTCCAATGTTTACTACACTGTCTTTGTTGACAAGCTTAAGGGCTATGAGCAGAGCTCCCTTTGGGACTTTGAGCAGGCCATCCTCTATTCCTGGATTGAAGAGTAACACCAGCCTGGTTGAAAGTGGGGGCGGGCATCCCGCCCCCACTTTCTGACATAAAGAAGCATCAGCAGCAGCCGGCGTACCGCATTTAGCCGCGTCTGCATTGGAAAGGTCGGTGCCCCGTGGGAAAATATGTCCTGAAACGCCTTGTTTACATTATCATTGTCTTTCTTGTTTTATCCCTTCTCATGTACATGCTCTACAATCTCATCCCTACGGACCCGGCGCGGGCCGAGCTTGAGCCGATGCGCCCATCGCTTAAGCCGGATGAGTATCAGGAGTTGTACCTGAAGTTGCGTGCGGACTTGGGTTTGGATGATCCCATGCTGGTCCGTTACGCCCGGTGGATCGGATTCGCGCCCGAGAAGGACGGCAAACTTAATGGGCTTTTCCAGGGGAACTTTGGGTATTCCAACCTGTATAAAAAGGATGTGCGCCTGGTTATCGCCGACCCGATGGCTATCACCGTCTTCATGAACATTTTTGCCACCATCCTGGCGCTGGGGATCACCATACCCCTTGGCATTAAAACGGCTGTGAAGAAACACAGCCTGCTGGACAAAAGTGTGCAGGTGTTCAGCATCGTGGGATATTCCATCCCTATTTTTATCGTTTCCCTCGTGTTTATTTATCTTTTTGCAGTGTTGCTCCCAATATTCCCTGTGATGGGCACCAAGACTCCCGGTTCCACTTTCACAGGCCTGAGGGCTTTTACTGACCGGCTGTATTACCTGGCGCTGCCGTTGATTGTGATGACCTTTGCCTCGCTCGGCGGGATGACCCGCTATGTGCGCGCGGCAATGATCGACGCCCTGTCCATGGATTATGTCAGAACGGCGAGGGCAAAAGGGGTGCGGGAGAAGGCAGTGATTTACTCCCACGCCTGGCGCAACGCCCTTTTGCCGGTGGTGACGGTGGTGATTGGATGGTTCCTATCCATCTTCAGCGGCTCTGTTGTGATTGAAAACACCTTTTCCATCAACGGCATGGGAAAGCTCTACATAGACGGACTGAACAACAACGACTATGAGCTGGTGCTGGCCATGCAGATGTTTTATACCATCATAAGCCTGGTCGGCATTCTGCTGACAGACTTAAGTTACGGGCTGGTGGACCCCCGCGTGCGCGTAAACAAGTGAGGACAGAATGAGCAATATAAACGACAACAACAAGAAAAAAACGCCTTCTCTTCTCAGCCGCTGGTTTAAGCGCGCGTTTTTTGGGCCTCATCGGGAACTATCCTTTATGGAAGAAGAAGCGCTGCAAAGCCCGTTGCGCACAATGGCGGACAATTTTTTCGCCAGGAAACTGTCCGTTTTCGGGCTGGTGACATTCCTGCTGATTTTCCTGTTTGTGATGCTGGGCCCCATTTTTGTGCCCATTGATTTGAGCTACCAGGACAACACCCAGATGAATGTAGCCCCCGGCATGAACATGATGAGCGTTCCCCGGGAGATCCAGGGCAGCCTGGTTAAAATAGCGCCCGGGAAAACGTTTGGCCTGGGTCTGGATAAGAACGGAAAAACCCACCTTTGGGGCTATACCCGTATTACCGACACGATCAACCTGGCCAGAGTACCGCAGGAAGTGCTGGACGCCCGGATCAAAGACATCGCGGTTGGGTATGACCATGCGGTGGCCATTGATGAATCCGGTAAGTTCCACATCTGGGGCAACACGCGACTGGGCCAGGACCGCCTCACCACCGAAATGTCAAATGCCATGCGCCGCGGGGATAATCTCAACATCGTTCAAATTGAAGCCGGAAACCAGTTCAGCGCGGCTGTTTCAGAGGATGGCCATCTCTATCTCTGGGGCAACAGCAACCTGAACGATATTAAAATGAAAAGCCAGTACCAGGATCATGTTGCCAAAGTGGCCATCAACATTAACACTTATCTGGTACTCACAAAAGACGGCGCGGTCGCCTATCCCGGCTTTCAGGAAAACGTGTATTCGAGGATCCCCGAAGGCCTGGATAAAGGCGTGGTGGACATCGCTGCCACCTCCAATACCAATGCCGCGCTCAAGGAAGACGGCAGTTTGGTATTCTGGGGGAATATCACAAAAGGCGAGAACCAGGTGCCTGAACATCTGGGGAAGATCATCAGCATCCATGGAGGCCGGAACCATTATACAGCGCTGACTGACCAACAGGAAGTGCTCAGCTGGGGCAGTAACACCTTTGGCGAATCCTCCGTGCCCGATTTCCCTCAGAACGCAACAATCGAGAATATCTATACCGGATCGTACCAAAACTATGCCCTCACGTCACAAGGCGATGTGATCACATGGGGCCTGAAGGGCTATGTACTAGGCACCGACCATCTGGGCCGGGATATTCTGACCCGCATCATCAGTGGCGGGCGCGTCACCATGACGGTGGGCGCCGTCAGCGTCATTATCGCCGTGTTCATTGGCATTATCATGGGCGGCCTGTCAGGATACTTCGGCGGCTGGGTGGATATCGTCATTATGCGCATCGTTGAGGTGGTGGGCGGCCTGCCTTTCCTGCCTTTCGCGCTGATTCTCTCAGCTATTATCGGCACCCGTATCACCGTGGAGCAAAGGATGTACCTGATCATGGTGGTTTTGGGCCTGCTCTCCTGGCCATCCCTGGCGCGCCTGGTAAGGGCGCAGATCCTGGCTCAGCGGGAGATGGAGTATGTTACCGCCGCCCAGGCGCTGGGGGTGCGTGAAGGGGCGATCGTGTTCAAGCACATCATCCCCAATGTCATTTCTGTCATTATCGTGAGCGCGACGCTCAGCTTTGCCACCAGCATGCTGACAGAATCCACACTCAGCTACCTGGGCTTTGGTATTTCTCCGCCCACGCCCACCTGGGGCAATATGCTCACCGGCTCCAATAACTCCGTCGTGATCCAGCAGTACTGGTGGCGCTGGGTCTTCCCCGCGCTGATCTTCAGCATCTGCACCATCTGCATCAACCTCATCGGGGATGGTCTCAGGGACGCGATTGACCCGAAAAGCAACGAGCGGTAAGGGAGAAACACATGGCACTGCTTGAAATTAAAAACTTAAAAACCTTCTTTAGAACCAGGCGCGGCACCATCAAGGCCGTAAATGACGCCAGCTATGCCGTGGAAGCCGGCAAGACGCTGGGCATCGTGGGCGAATCAGGCTCCGGCAAGAGCGTATCCGCCCTGAGCGTGCTGCACCTATTGGATGCCAACGGCTATATCGAGTCGGGGCAGATCATCTTCGATGGGCGAGACATCACCCATTTGTCGATGAATGAACTGTACAAGATCCGGGGCAACTCCATTTCCATGATTTTCCAGGAACCGATGACCAGCCTCAACCCCGTTTTCACCGTGGAACGCCAGGTATCGGAACCTTTTATTGTCCACCAGAAGCTATCAAAGGCCGAGGCAGCCAAGCGGGTGATCGAAATGCTTAAGGATGTTAAGATCCCGGCACCTGAAGTGGTAACCAAGCAATATCCCCATCAGTTGTCAGGCGGCATGCGCCAGCGGGTAATGATTGCCATGGCGCTGGCCTGCAAACCCAAACTGCTCATCGCCGACGAGCCCACCACAGCGCTTGACGTGACCATCCAGGCGCAGATCCTAAGGCTCATGAACGAGCTGAAGGACGAACACGGAACCTCCATCCTCTTCATCACCCATGACCTGGGTGTCATTAACCAGATGGCGGACGATGTGGCGGTGATGTACTGCGGCCAGGTGGCGGAAAAGGCTCCTGTGCGCGTCATTTTTGATAAACAGGCTGAGTATTCACACCCCTATACCGAAGGTTTGCTGCTCTCCATCCCGCGCCTGGATACGCCGGCGAACGCGCGCCTTGAAGTGATACCGGGCGCCGTACCCCACCCCCTGGACTTGCCCAAAGGCTGCAAGTTCGCGCCCCGCTGCAAGTATTCAACCGATAAATGCCGCGAGGAAGAGCCGGACCTCCTCCCCGTGTCACCCGTGCAGCACATCCGCTGCTTCTACCCCAGAAAGGAGGAACGGTATGGACAAGCCCATCCTGTTTAAAATAACCAACCTGAAACAGCACTTCCCCCTGAAAAAGAAGGGCGTATATGTAAAAGCGAACGATGGCATCGACCTGAACATCTATGATGGAGAAGTGCTGGGCCTGGTGGGCGAATCCGGCTGCGGCAAATCCACCCTGGGGCGCACGCTGCTAAGGCTTTATGATCCCACCGACGGCAAAATTATGTACTATGGGCGGCTGCTTGTTGACCTGGCGCCGGCCTATATGGAAGATACTGTGAAAAGGCTGCCCCACTATAAACAGCGCATGAAGGACGCAAAAAAGGCGCTGGAGCAAAGGGAGGCGGAGGTAAGCCGGCTAAGCACCATGGAGCAGTATAAACATGCCCAGGAGCTTATTGACCTCAAGCGCAAGGCCCATGACGCCATGACTGATATCGCCAACATTATTGGCGGCCTCGCTGCCCTTGAAAACCTTGAGCCTGTATCCAGGGTTTATCTGAAGTTATACCAGCTCGCCAGAAATAAGCGCCGTCTGGTGCTGGAACGCCGCCAGGCCAACAATGACCTGGGTGACGCCCGCTATCTGGTGACCAAAGAAAACAAGGACACGCCCGGCAACCGGGAGAAAATCAGGAGCGGAGAAAACGCCCTTGAGGCGCTGGACAACAACATCGCCGTGGCTGACACGCAGATCAAGGATATCCATGAGGAGATCGAGCGGATGCGCGCGCCCTACCTCACGGACGCCACATTCAAGGAGCTGGATGAGCACTGGGATACCGGCGTGGACCTATCCCGCCTGACCCATGAGGAAATGCGCAACCTCAGGGTTGACATGCAGCTGATTTTCCAGGACCCCTACTCCTCCTTAAATCCGAGAATGACGGTGGGGCAGATTATTTCTGAAGGCATGAAGGCGCACAAACTCTATAACCGCCAGGATGACCGGGTCAAGGAGTCCGTGCTTGAGGTGATGGATGACTGCGGTCTGGCGCCCTATTTCCTGCACCGCTATCCGCACCAGTTTTCCGGCGGCCAGCGCCAGCGCATCGGCATCGCCCGCGCCCTGGCTCTGCACCCCAGGTTTGTGGTGTGCGATGAGGCCGTGAGCGCCCTTGACGTGTCCATCCAATCCCAGATTATCAACCTCCTGCAAAACCTGAAAGACCGGGAGGACCTCACCTACCTCTTCATCACCCATGACCTGGCGGTGGTAAAGTACATTTCCGACCGCGTTGCGGTGATGTATCTGGGTGTTATTGTGGAACTGGCCAATACTCAGGACATCTTCAACTGCCCCATGCACCCCTACACGGAGGCGCTGCTTTCCGCCATCCCCACGGCGGATGAAAATGAGCAGCGTGAGCTGGTGGTGCTGGAGGGTGATATCCCAAGCCCCGTGAACGCTCCCAAAGGCTGCAAGTTCCACACCCGCTGCAAGTACGCCACGGAAATCTGCTCCCTGGTGGAGCCGGAGCTTATCGAGATTATCCCCCATCACTTTGTCGCTTGCCATCATCGGCTGGGCACAGAGTGCGAGGTGGAATTCGCCTCCTGTGATGTGAAAGAGGATATCGCGCAATGATTCTGCATAAGCGCGTTGAGCGCGCCTTCAGTTTGCTGAAGGAAAGGGCTGAAAACAAAAAAAGCCGCGCTTCCCATGAGGACCCTATGCCTCTTGAGAAGGGCGACATGGCCGCCATGTACGTCTCTGCTTTCCTTGTGTTTATACCAGCAGCGCTTGTAACTTTAGCGGTGATGGTCGGTCTGGCCGCCATCTGGATATTATGAGATAAGTTTTTGCCAAAACATCGATTAACCTGGGCTGGCGTGGTAAGCGCCAGCCCTTATCATATCCCGTCTTATTCCTTGTCAGGTACGATTTCAATCCAGTACCCGTCCGGATCCGAGATGAAATAAATGCCCATAGCGGGATTCTCGAAGCAAACCACATCCATCTCCCTGTGCTTTTTAAGGGCTGCGTCCATATCCTTGACTCTCATGGCCAAATGGATCTCATTATCCCCCAGGTTATAGCGGGGCCGGTCAAAATCCTTAAGCCATGTGAGCTCAAGCATATGGCGGGTCGTACCGTCGCCCAGGTAGACGATGGTAAAGCCCTCCGCTTCCTTGCGGGTAATCTCCTTTAGACCCAGGGCGCGCGAATAGAAGTCCAGCGACTTGTCCAGGTCCACAACATTAAAGTTGTTGTGGGCAAAGGTGAAGTGAAGATCCTGTTGTAGTTCCATGTCAGCCTCCTGTCAATTCAGTTCATTTATGGTGTAGGCGTCAGCCAGGTTCTCCTCCGAATCCAGATCCTCTTCAGCCAGGGCGGGCGTTTCGCTCTCCTCCAGGGACTCCACATTGCGCAGCCGACGGGTAATCACACGGGTTTTCCGGGTGGCGGCATCGATGGATTCGCTGGCCTGGCGCAAACGCATCTGTGTCTTCTCCAGGGTATCTCCGAAGGCGGAGAAATCGCTCTTTACCTGGCCCAAAAGGCGCCAGACCTCGCCGGAACGCTTCTCAATGGCCAGGGTCCTGAAGCCCATCTGCAGGCTGTTGAGCAGCGCCAACAGCGTGGTGGGTCCCGCCACAGTGACGCGATAGAGGCGCTGGAGCCTGCTCACAAGGCTTGGCGCACGCAACACTTCTGCATACAGCCCCTCCACCGGCAGATAGAGAATCGCGAAGTCCGTGGTATCAGGCGGCGCGATGTATTTGGCAATGCGCATAGCCTCCCGTGTGATGGCCTGGCTTAGCGCATTAAGCGCGTCATCCGCCTGTTTTTTATCATCGCCCTCCTGGGCTGCCTGCAGGCGCTCATAGTCCTCCAGCGGGAATTTGGCATCAATGGGAAGATATACAACTGCCCCGTCTTCCCGGCCCGGCAGGCGGATGGCATACTCCACCCGCTCATTGCTGCCCGGCTTTACCGCGATGTTGGTGTCATACTGGGCGGGCGCCAGAGCCTCATCCAATAATATACCTAATTGTGTCTCCCCCCAGATGCCGCGGGTTTTGATGTTACTAAGCACTTTCTTTAGATCCCCGACGCCGCTGGCAAGGTTCTGCATCTCCCCAAGCCCCTTGTGCACGGCCTCCAGGCGGTCGTTCACCAAAGAAAAGCTCTCGCCCAGTCGGCGGCTTAAGGTCTGGTGCAGGTTTTCATCCACGGTCTTGCGCATCTCTTCCAGCTTCGCCGCATTATCCTGGCGCATCTGGGTGAGGGATGAAAAGAGCGTTTCCCGCATTTCCCCCACCTTCTGGTCATTTTGCCCAAACCGGACATTCAGCACCTCGTCCATGTGTTTCAGCCGCCCCTCCTGGGCGGTAAGGGCGCCGTCCAGCCTTTGATCCATCCGGTCAAGGCGGGCAGCAGAGGATGCTTCCTGTGCGCGCAGGGCGCTTTGCAGGGCACTCTGGTCATAACTGGCGTTGGCAGTGAGCCTGGCCTCGGTATCCCGCATAAGCCTCTCCATGTACTCGCTGAGCACGTCCTCCGTTCCCCGGCTTATTTGCATGGCGGCGTCATTCTGCCTTTTCTGGCGAACAGCCAGCATGATAAGGATCATCAGGGCGGCCAAAAGGGCTGCCAAAATGGCGGCCTGCCAGAACAGGGGGCTTAAGAGTGTTTCAGGCATGGCTGATGCCCTTTCGCCAGTGCTTATAGCACAGGCCGATGTAGCGGATGGCCTGCTGGTTGTCAATCAGCACCTGTTGGCCCTTCTTGATCACGTTGCCCTCCGGGTCAATCCGGGTGTTCATAGTGGCTTTGGCGCCGCACCAGCACAGGCCGCCGGGCACCTCATGAATTTCCTCCGCCAGGCGAAGGAGGGCGGCGGAACCCGGGAAAAAGTTGCCCTGGAAATCGGTTTTCAGGCCGTAGCAGAAAATTTCCAGTCGCTCGGACATGTCAGCCAGCTCCTGCACCTGTTCAGGCGTTAAAAACTGCGCCTCATCCACAAACACATACTCAAAACCTGAGCAGGCGTTTCTGGCGGCCAGCCACAGGAGCTGCTCCCGGGCGCTGTGGCCGTTTTCCAACACCAGCTCAGCCTGGGCCTTAAGCCCCACCCGGGAGTAGACCATGCTCTCACCCGCGCGGGTGTCAATGGCCGGCTTCACAAGCGCCACCCGCAGGCCCAGCTGTTGGTAGTTGTAGCGCTGCATCAAAAGCTGCGCCGTTTTGCTTGAGCCCATCACACCATAATAAAAGTGCAGCATTACATCTCCCGCCGGCCTTCCATGGCTTTGGAGAGGGTGATTTCATCCGCGTACTCCAGGTCGCTCCCAACAGGAACGCCATGGGCGATGCGGGTGACTTTGATGTTGTGTGGCTTGGCAAGACGGGCGATATAGCTTGCAGTGGCCTCTCCCTCGATGTCCGGGTTGGTGGCCAGGATCAGCTCCTGCACCTCTCCCGATTTCAGGCGCTCAAGAAGCTCCCTGATGCGGATGTCGTCCGGGCCCACCCCGTCCATCGGCGACAGGATGCCGTGAAGCACATGGTAAAGCCCGTGGTAATCGTGCATCCGCTCCATGGCGGCCACATCCCGGGGATCCCTGACCACGCAGAGCAGGTCGTCCCGACGCCTGGTATCCGCGCACACAGAACAAAGAGGTTCAGAGGTATAGTTGCCGCAGCGCTCGCACAGCCGGATGGCCTCGCGCCCCAAAAAGATACCCTGAGTTAGCTCCCGAACCTCCTCCAGCGGCCGTGCCGCCAGGAAATAGGCCAAACGCTGGGCGCTTTTGCGCCCGATGCCGGGGAGTTTGGCAAGCTCCGCGGTCATCCGCTCAATGGGTTCCGCCTGCTGGCTCATTTACAGAAGCCCGCCCATCCCACCAGGCGTCATGGCAGCCATGGCAGCCTCCCGGGCCTCTTCGCCCTGCCTGAGCGCCTCGTTCACAGCGGCCTTGACCAAATCCTCCAACATCTCCACATCATCCGGGTCAACAGCTTCGGGCTTGATGGACAAACTGAGCAATTCACGCTTGCCCGATACTTTGCAGGTGACTATGCCGCCGCCGGAAGACGCCTCATACTCCTTCTCGTCCAGGGCTTCTTGGGTTTTGGCCAGCTGCTCCTGCATCTTCTGCGCCTGGCGCATCAGCTGCTGCATGTTGCCGCCGCCGCCAAAGGGATTGCCGCCTCTTGCCATGTTATCCTCCAAACAGGCCATTACGGGCCCGATATATTGCCTGGCTTGTCAAAACCAGCCTGCGGCCATTATAGCATTGAATGCCGGTTTTTTGAAGTTTGGAGAAGGGCCGCCTTGCTTAAGCAGCCCAATGGAATAAACCAGCGGTATTTTACCTGGAGGCCCGGCTCTCACAGTAGACGCAGCGATATTCGTCCTTTTGCCGGTCCGTCAGCCGGAACACATGGGGCAATTGCTGCTCGGTGCTGGTGATGCAGCGGGGATTTTTGCAGCGGATAATGTTGGTGATGGTCTCCGGCAGCTCGGGGTGGTATTTCATCACCCGGACACTGTCCTGGATGATGTTGATGGTGATGTTGGGGTCGATATAGCCAAGGGCGTTTAAGTCCACGTCAAGCGCCGAATCAATCTTGATGATGTCCTTTTTGCCCATCTTGTTGCTAGAGGCATTCTGGATAACGGCCATGGAGCAGTTTAGTTTGCCCAGATCCAGAAAGTCATAGACCTTCATCCCCTGGCCTGCCTTGATGTGGTCGATGACAATGCCGTTTTTGATGGAATCAATATTCATACCGATACCTCCAGGAGTTTGAGAATGAGGGCCATGCGAATGAACTTTCCGTTGAGGGCCTGGCGGAAATAGCAGGCCCTTGGGTCCTGGTCAATCTCGGTTGAAATCTCATTCACCCGGGGCAGGGGATGCATGATGGACAAGCCGGCTTTGGCGTGGGCCAGCTTTTCCGGGGTCAGGATATAGCTGTCTTTCAGGCGAACATAGTCATCCTCGTTAAAGAAACGCTCCCGCTGCACCCGGGTCATATAGAGGATATCCAACTCCGGCAGCACACTCACCAGGTCCGTGTTCTGTTCATAGGGAACGCTGCCCTCCTTTAAGGGGATCTTGACATAGCTGGGTACTTTCAGCTCCTCCGGCGATACCAGCACAAAGCGGACGCCCGGGTAGCGGCACATGGCGTGCACCAGGGAGTGCACCGTACGGCCAAATTTCAAATCGCCACACAATCCCACGGTGAGGCCCTCAAAACGGCCCTTTTCCAGTTTGATTGTGAGCAGGTCGGTGAGCGTCTGGGTGGGGTGATTGTGCCCGCCGTCACCGGCGTTGATCACCGGCACGCTGGCATGCGTGGCCGCCACAGTGGGGGCTCCTTCCTTGGGGTGGCGCATGGCGATGATATCCGCGTAGCAGCATACCGTTCGGATGGTGTCCGCCACGCTCTCCCCTTTTGCGGCGGAGCTGGAGGAAGCTTCGGAAAAGCCGAGCACCTGGCCGCCCAGCTCGTACATGGCGGCCTCAAAACTGAGCCGTGTCCTGGTGGACGGCTCAAAGAAAAGGGTGGCCAGCTTTTTGTACCGGCAAGCCTCCCGGTATTTTACCGGGCTGATTATTATGTCCTGGGAGGTTGCGATCAATTCGTCTATTTCCGTCACAGTGAGGTCCGCCATGCTGATAATGTGCCTCATAGATTCTCCGCTATCCACCTTTCATCCCCTGGGTTATCGCGAAAGGCCATGAGCCTCGCGATGTCCTGACACCTGATGCGCTCCGTTTGGAACGCCACCTCCACTACCGTTTCAAAATCGGTCAGGCTGTTGTTCTCTACCCCGGCTGCCTCGAGGCGCTCCTGGCTTGCCTTTATGCCATAGGTAAAGATGCTGACAATCCCCAATACCCGGGCGCCTGCTTCCCGCAGCGCCTCCACCACATCGATAACGCTGCCGCCGGTTGAAATCAGGTCCTCCACCACCACCACTTGCCAGCCCGGTTCCAACCTTCCTTCAATGCGGTTTTTACGGCCATGGTCCTTGGAGCCCCCGCGCACATAGCCCATGGGCAGTTCCAGCAGGTGGGCCGCAATGGCCGCATGGGGGATCCCGGCAGTGCTCGTGCCCATGATGGCATCAGTATCGGGGTATTTCTCCCGGATAACATCAGCGATCGACACCTCGATTTTTGTCCGCAGCACAGGGTCAGAGAGCGTCAGGCGGTTGTCGCAGTATATGGGGCTCTTAATGCCGCTGGCCCAGGTGAAGGGCTCATCCGGACGCAGGAATACTGCCCCTATTTCAAGTAAGCCCCGGGCAATGTCCTTACGGGTTGACGAAGTCACTCACGCACCTCCTATAAGCTTCCACAGGATCCTCTGCCTGCGTGACAGGCCTCCCCACCACTATGTAGTCCGATCCCAGAACACGGGCTTCAGCCGGCGTGCTCACCCGCTGCTGATCCCCCTTCCGCGCGTCAGCGAAGCGGATGCCAGGGGTAACGGTGACAAAACCCCGCCCCAGGGCATCGTGCACTCCTTTCGCCTCAAGAGGGGAGCAGACCACACCGTCCAGGCCAGCTATTTTCGCGTTTTGGGCATAGTGCAGCACGGTTTCCTCCAGCGGCTGGGATATCAACAGTTCCCGGGTAAGCAAGGATTCATCAAGGGATGTGAGCACTGTCACGGCGATGAGCAGGGGTCTCCTGTGGCTAAAGGCATCAAGCGCCCCAGCCGCTGCCTGCATCATCTGAATGCCTCCTCCGGCGTGCAGGTTGATCATGTCCACATCCAGTTGGCCAAGGGACCTGACCGCGCCAGCCACGGTGTTGGGGATGTCATGGAGTTTCAGGTCCAGGAATACGCGGTGCCCGCGCATGGTGATCTCCTTCACCATGTCCGGCCCTTCCCGGTAAAACAGCTCCATACCGATTTTCACATAAGGTTTCTCGCTTTCAAACAGGTCAAGGAAACCAAGGGCTTCAGTGCGGCCCGGGAAGTCCAGGGCAACAATCACATCTTTTGCCATCAGTGCGCTCCTCCTATCATGTCCTTCAGGTCTTTGACGCCATATTCCGCCATAGTGGCAGGCAGCGCCTCGATGATATCCCGGCAGGCGCAGGGGTTAATCAAATTGGCGCTGCCCACCTGAACGGCGGTGGCGCCCGCCAGCATCATCTCCAGTACATCCGCAGCGCTTGAAATCCCGCCAATCCCCAACAGAGGGACACACACCGCTTCATACACCTGGTACACCATGCGCAGCGCCACCGGGAACACCGCGGGGCCTGAGAGGCCGCCGGTGATGTTATTGAGCACCGGCCGCCGTGTTTTCAGATCCAGGCGCATTCCCAGGAGGGTATTGATCAGGCTCAGCCCGTCCGCTCCCTCAGCCTCACAGGCCCGGGCCACCTCAGCAATGTCAGTCACATTGGGGGAGAGTTTGACAATCAGCGGCTTTTTCGTTGCCCGCCGCGCGGCCTTTGTCACCTGGCCTGCTGCCTGGGGAGAGGTACCGAAAGCAAGCCCGCCCCCGTGAACATTGGGGCAGGAAATATTGAGCTCAATCCATCCCACCTGTGCCTGATCATTAAGCCTCCGGCAAACTTCCGCGTACTCATCAACCGAAAACCCACTGACATTGGCCATCACCGGCTTATGATAGAATTCCGCGATTTTGGGCAATTCCTCCGAAATCACCTTGTCAATCCCCGGGTTTTGCAGCCCAACGGCATTGAGCATACCGCAGGCGCACTCGGCAATCCGGGGTGTGGGGTTACCTTCCCGGGGTAAAAGGGTGGTGCCCTTCATGGAAAAACTGCCCAGGCAGTTGATGTCATAAAGCTTGGCGAAATCCTCCCCAAAGCCAAAGGTGCCGCTGGCCGCAATCACTGGGTTTGACAGCGTGACGCCGCAGAGTGTGATAGATGTGTTCACCAAATCAACTCTCCCTTTGCAAACACCGGGCCATCCGTGCACACGCGCTTCGGCCCGGACTGAGTGATGACGGTGCAGCCCATGCAGGCGCCAAAGCCACAGCCCATGCGCTCCTCCAGGCTCACCTGCCCGTCGCTGCAGGAGGCGGCGCACACGGCCTTGAGCATCGGAACGGGCCCGCAGGCGTAGAAATAGGTGCAGGCATCCATCCGGCAGGCGTCCAGTACCACGCCTTTTGCTCCCAGTGAACCGTCCATGGTGGCGATGCTCACCGGTACTCCCAATTCTTCAAAGGTATTCTGAAAAAAAGCTTCACCGGCGCTCCCGAAGCCCATGGCAATGGAGGGCTGTTTCCCTTTGGCCAACAATGTTTTGCAAAGCATCATCAGCGGCAGCACGCCTGCTCCCCCGCCTATCAACAAGGGGCGCAGCCCGCTTTTTGATACATCATAACCGTTTCCCAGCCCCGTCAGGACATCCACCTCACGCCCGCGCTTGAAGGTGGCCATTTTCTGCGTGCCGGCGCCCACCACCTTGTACACAATGGTGACACAGCCTTCCTCCCACTCACACACCGAGAAGGGCCTGCGCAGGTACAGCCCGCTTATCTGCAGGTTAAGAAACTGCCCTGGCGCGGTGAATGCCGAGGCATCCCCGGAGAACACCATGCGGTAAGTGTTTTGGGCGATAAGCTCATTTTCCTCAACCAGATACACGCACTGCTTCACACAAGGCCCTCCTGGCCGAAATAGGCCTGGTCCAGCCAGGCAGTCTTCCCGCCGCTGGCGGTATACAGGCAGCGGCCATACACCGCCATCCCCTCAAAGGGCGTGCTGCGGCCCTTGGACAAAAACCGCGTTGGGTCCACCATCCCCCCGGCCTCCAGGTCAAAAAGGGTGCAGTCCTCCTGAAGCGGGATACCAAAACGCAGGTTGGGCTGTCGCGACATGAGGTCAACCAGCTTCCCAAGGCTTATGATTCCTGGCTTCACCAGCCTTGTATACAAAGCCGCGAAAGCCGTTTCCAGGCCCACCACGCCGTTCAGGCTGCCCTTTAGCCCCAGTGCCTTCTCCTGCGCGCTGTGGGGGGCGTGGTCCGTGGCGATCAGGTCGATGGTTCCGTCCACGAGCCCTTCCAGCAGGGCTTCACGATCTTCCCTTCTCCGGATGGGCGGATTCATCCTGAACCTGCCTTCTTCCTGAAGCTGGCTGTCATCAAACAGAAGGTAATGAGGCGCGGTTTCACAGCTCACATCCACGCCCCTGGCTTTGGCCTGGCGGATAAGGGCAACGCTCTCTTTGGTTGAAACATGGCACACATGGTATTTGCATCCGGTTTTCTCTGCCAGGGCCAGATCCCGGGCCAGCTGCCGCCACTCGCTCTCAGACGGGATGCCCGCATGGCCATGCCTTCCGGCATAATCGCTATCATGGATATAGCCGCCATGAGTCAGCTTTTCATCCTCGCAGTGGGCGGCGATGATTTTGTTCAACTTTTTTGCCATCCTCATGGCTTTCAGCATCATGCCCTCATCCTGGACCCCGCGGCCATCGTCGGAGAATCCTGCCACATGCCCGGCCATGCCCGCCATATCCGAAAGCGCCGCGCCCTTCTGCCCCCGGGTGATGGCGCCAAATGGTATCACCCGGACAACCGCTGACTGCTCAATTATGTCAAGCTGGATTTTCAGGTGCTCCACGCTGTCTGGCACCGGGCGCACATTGGGCATGGCGCACACACTGCCAAACCCGCCCCGGGCAGCCGCACGGGTACCGGTAGCGATGGTCTCCTTATAAGAAAAACCGGGTTCCCTCAGATGCACATGGACATCCGTGAAACCCGGAAACAGATGGAGGTCTTTTCGCCCGATCGTGATAAACGGTCTCTTTAGCCCCTGATCTGGATTTAAAACCAAACCCTGCGGGCTTAAGACAATATCCTTTGGAGCCACCTCCCCGCCCGTGTGATCCAAAACCCCTTTCAGGAGATAGTCCATGCCGCCTCCCTTTCCTGGATACTGCCGAGTGTTAGCGGCCCTCTCCCGCCAGACGTCCGGCACATCTTAGCAGAGCGATCCTATCATTGTCAAGACGGCGCAATGGGCATAATCCGTGCGATTCACACCTTCTTTTTCCTTGATGATACTGGTTTTTTCGGCAGTTCCATTTGTTTTTTCGCCTCGTAGCCAATGGGTACGCTGAGAGCTGGGCGCTCCGCCCCGGCAGGATAAAAGCTCAGCATGCCCTCCCCCAGCCGGATGGTCCCGGTGCTGCCTGAAATGCTGCCGTCTGTCAGCAGCGTTTTGACAAGCCGCTCATTTAGCATTGGCCCCTTTGCCTTAAGCAACGCGTTTTTCCAGAGGGTGAAGCGGCAGCCGGCCTTCCAGTCGGAGCAGCCAAAGGCCTTGCTGTTCTCCTGTACCGCCTTGCCGCACAGGGGGCACCGCACACCTTCCAGCGCCTTCGCGGCGGGCGTTTTGCTTTTCCTGCCGCCCTTGCCGCGCTGTTCCCGCTCAAACTGCACGGGATTTGTTTCCTTCCGGGCTGATTCCACCAAAAAGGCAGTGAGCCTGCGGATACCTACCATGAAGCGCTCCGGTTCCCGCTTGCTGGCTGCTATTTCCTCCAGTGCCTGCTCCCAGCGTCCTGTCATCTCCGGCGATGCGATTTCCTCAGGCACCACCGCGATCAGCTTCTCCCCTTTATCAGTAGCCTCAATGGCTTTGCCGCGCCTGGCGGCGTAGCCGACGGTTATCAGCCTTTCGATAATGGCCGCCCGGGTTGCCGGGGTGCCCAAGCCGTTTCTCCTGAGTGTTTCCTGAAGCGATTCATCATCCACCAGCGCCCCCGGATGCTCCATCTGATACAGCAAGCTGGCATCTGTGTGGTTTGGCGGCGGCTTGGTGGCCTCCTCTTTGACCTTGGCGGAATTCACCTGCCGCGTGTCGCCTGCCTTCAGCTCCGGCAACTGGTCCGTTTCATCCCCTTTGGCTGCGCCCTCAACCTGGCGCCAGCCCAGCTCCTTCACCACACGGCCGTTTGATTTGAAGGCCTCCCCATTTGCCTCCGTGACCACCCGGATCTGGTCATACTCAAACGCCGGATAAAAGGCTGCGATCAGGCGTCTGGCCACCAAATCATACAGCGCCGCCTCATCCCGTGTCATCCGGTCACCCGGCTTTTTTCCCGTGGGTATGATGGCGTGATGATCGCTGACCTTATCATTGTCAAATATGCGCCCCGAACAAGGCAGCTTTCCCTCCTTGCGCGGAATGGCATCCGCCAGGGCGCGGTAGGGCTCCGGCAGCGCCGACAGCGTTTTTACCACCTGGGGCATCATGTCCCGGGGCAAATAACGGCTGTCCGTACGGGGATAGGTGATGCACTTATGGGTTTCATAAAGCACCTGGGCGGTCTTTAGCGTGCGCGCGGCGGTAAACCCCAGCTTGCGGTTGGCATCCCGCTGAAGTGTGGTCAGGTCAAACAGCTGGGGCGGCAGCTCCCGCTTTGGCGTGGCTGTTACATCGCTGACCTGGGCGCCTTTTTTTGAAACGGATTTCGTGATGCTCTCCGCCGTCTCTTTGTCCGGGATCCTGTGGTTAACCTTGTCATCCTTGTTTTTCGGATCAAACCATTTCCCCTGATAATCTCCAAAGTCCGCCGTGGCTGTGAAGAACCGCTCCGGCACAAAGCCCCTGATTTCCTGCGCGCGCTTTACCAGCAGCGCCAAAGTGGGCGTCTGCACCCGGCCCACTGAGAGAAGCGCGTCGTACTTTAGGGTAAAGGCCCGGCTGGCATTCATACCCACCAGCCAGTCTGCCTGGGAGCGGCACAGAGCGCTTTGATACAGGCCATCGTAGGCGCTTCCGGGCTTCAGCCCTTCAAAACCCTCGCGGATGGCGGCATCCGTCAGAGAACTGATCCACAGTCGGTCAACGGGTTTGCGGCAGCCCGCTTTTTCATATATCAGCCGGAATATCAGTTCGCCCTCACGGCCGGCGTCCGTGGCGCAGATGATGCGTGCAACCCCTGCGTCCAGCATCAATCCTTTGACGACACTGTATTGAGAACGGGTTTTGGATATGACCTTGGTGGGAAGCGTTTCCGGCAGGATGGGCAGGTCTTCCATGCGCCATCTTTTATACCTGGCGTCAATCTCATCCGGCTCACACAGGGTAACTAGGTGTCCCAGCGCCCAGGTGATGGTGTATTCCTTTGAAGACAGGTATCCCTGCCCGCGTTCGCGGCATCCCAGCACGCGGGCGATGTCCCTGGCCACACTGGGTTTCTCAGCGACAACCAGAATCACGCCATCTCCCCGCTTTCCTGATAGATTTGCGCCATCTCCCGGGTCCTCTGGCCAGGAGAATCAAACTGAACCAGTTGCGGCATCACCTGGAGCCCCGCTTTCACGCCCTTCCTTGCCTCCATCAGGCATAGATAAGGCTCCCGGCCGTGAAATGATGCTGCAAAACGCAGGCGCTTGGGCTCAAGCCTTTGGGCCCGCAGGGCTTCCGCCGCCTCCAACACACGCGCTGCGGGAATGACAAGGCAGAAACGTCCCCGGTGGCGCAGCAAAGCAGCGGCACTCCTTGCGAGCGCCGGAAAATCACAAGCCGCCTGTTGCCGGGCCAGCCGCGCCCCCTCTGCCATGGCGTCCCGGGTCACCTGATGATAAGGCGGGTTTGACACCACCAGATCAAAACCACCTTTGCCAAGCGAGTCCGGCGCCTCCTTCAAATCCACACAGCAAACATGAACGCTTGCGGCAACGCCGTTGAACGCGGCGGACCTTTCGGCGCGCCCGCACAAGTCCGCCCTGATCTCAACCATCGCACAAGTGATGGAAGGCTCCCGTGCCATAAGCAGCATCCCCAGCGCCCCGTCTCCCGCCCCCAGGTCGCACACCATATCACCAGGCTTCACCCCTGTGAAATCTGCAAGCAGCACGGTATCCTGGCTGAAACACCCGTCTTTTGGCATCTGAATCAGCTTAAAACCCCGGCGCTCAAGGTCACACAGGCGCTCGCCCGGCAAAAGGCATTTTTCCATCCGAAATTCCTTTATAAACGGCATCAAAAAAAGCGCCGTTTATACGGCGCATCGGATTGACTTCCTTACTGGGGCTGAGGCGCGTCTACCGGACACACATCAGCGCAGGCGCCGCATTCGGTGCACAGCTTGGGATCAATCACAAACGTCGTGTCGCCCTGGGAAATGGCAGTCTCGGGGCACTCGGCCTCGCAGGCGGCGCAGTTGATGCAGTCAACAGAGATTTTGTAAGCCATGGATACTCCCTCCTGAATGGCGCTTTTCTGCGCCCCAACGATTATAGGACATAACAACTGCCGGCGCAAGCCTGAAAAAGATTCAGGCGTTCACCTTTGGCCAGCCCCGGACGATTCCCAGCAGTTCACCGGGATGGCGGATAAACCGGTCCGGATTCTCCCCCATCAGCTCCTCTTCGGTCTGGAAGCCCCAGCCAATGGCCACAGAAAAAAGTTTCAGGTTGCGGGCGCACTGCATATCCGTCACCGTGTCGCCCACATATACGCCATCCTCAGCCTTATATTCCAGTTCTTCAAGCGTCGCATCCATGACGGCGGGATCAGGTTTCAGCGGCATATCCCTTTGGCTGCCGATCACCCGGATGAAGGGGATATCCGGGAAATAATACCCAACCACCGCCTTTGTGTCGCTGTCATCCTTGTTGCTGTACACAATCAGCTGAATTCCCTGGGCCAGCAGATCCTTGAGCATTTCAGGAATGCCTTCATAGGGCCGGGTCAGCTCCCGGCTGTGAATCGCGTATTCTGCCAGGTAGGCTGGGTGAACGGCTTCCAGCAGCTCCTGCTGGTCCCCCAGCGCGCGTTGGGTCAAAACGCGCGCGCCGTTGCCGGTGAAGCGCATATAATCCTCCTTGGGATGCTGCGGCAGGCCAAAGCGGGCCAGCACCGCGTTCATACTGCCGGCAATATCATCCACCGTGTCCAGCAGCGTCCCATCCAAATCAAACACAACAAAACGGCTCATACGCCCTCCTTTTTTCTTATTCTACCAAAGCCCGGGAGAACCCGCAAGCCGTTTGACAGCCCCAACAGGCGGCCCTATACTGGCCCTATCTTATATAAGGAGGCCCTATGACCCAGCCACACAAGCCCGGCGGATTGAAGGCCAAAGCCCTTGCCCTGGCGGCGCTTTTGCTGATTGGCGCCATCACCTTCATCCTCATCAGGATTTCAGCGGTAAACCAGGCTTACCAAACCCTGCTTGCCACCACCGAAAAACCAACCCTATCTCCGCCGATACTGAGCTTCCAGGCCACCGATGCCCTGTTTCGCATGGGCTCCATTGGCCCTGAAGTGATCCAGCTGCAGGAGCGCCTGACGGCTCTTGGCTACTATCAGGGCGAGCTGGACGGCCAGTTTGGGCGCGCCACCCAGGAAGCCATCTCCCGTTTCCAGGCACAAAACGGCCTGGAAGCGGACGGTATGGCCGGCTCCCTCACTTTGGCCAGGCTTTATGACTCCCAGGCCATTCCCGCCGGGCCACAGACGCCAGGCACCCCCGTGCCCACCCAGGAAGGCGAGCCAATCTATAACCCATAAGGAATTCAAAAGGAGAGGCGCACAAGCACGCCTCTCCCTTTTTGCGTTCGCTTACAGATATTTCTTCCCGAACTTCCTCTGGAAAAACTTCACAATCTCCACAATCGGGATAACGGAAATGGCCAGCAGCATTGATATGCTGAACTCATAAGGGCTGATATGCTCGAACTTGAAGGCGTCCCGCAGGAAAGGAATGTAGATAACGGCCGCCGTCAGCAGGAAGGAAACACCCATGGCGATGTACAAATACTTGTTGTGGGTTTTGAGCGTGAAGATGGACCCCCGCTGTGAGCGCATGTTCAGGGAATGGAAAACCTCCGCCATGCTCATGGTTAGGAACGCCATGGTGATACCATCCTCGGAGGTGACAAACTCCCAGCGCCCCGACTCAATGAAATGGCCGATATAGTAGGCTGCCAGTGTCAATATGGCTACCATCACGCCCTGGTAGACCGCGTCCGCTCCCAGGCCGCGCGCGAACACCCCCTCGTTCTTCTCCCGCGGCTGGCGGCGCATCACATCCTCATCCGGCGCCTCAAAGCCCAGGGACAGCGCCGGGAAAGTGTCTGTGATGACGTTGATCCATAGCAGGTGCGCGGGCCGCAGGATGATAAAGCCCAGCATGGTGGCCACAAAGATGGAGATCACCTCGGAGAGGTTTGAAGACAGGAGGAACTGGATAGCTTTCCTGATGTTGTCATAGATGCGCCGCCCTTCCTCCACCGCGTGGACGATGGTGGCGAAGTTGTCATCCGCCAGCACCATGTCCGCCACGTTCTTGGTCACATCCGTGCCGGTGATGCCCATGCCCACGCCGATGTCCGCCTTCTTGATGGATGGCGCGTCGTTGACGCCGTCCCCCGTCATGGCAGTCACCTTGCCGTTGTCCTGCCAGGCGGTGACGATGCGCACCTTGTGCTCCGGCTGCACCCGGGCGTAAACGGAATAGTCACCGATGGTCTGCCTGAACTCCTCATCTGAAAGTTTGTCCAGCTGCGAGCCGGTGATGGCCTGCCGGTCGCTTGTGACCATGTTCAGGTCTTTGGCGATAGCCAGGGCGGTATCCTTATGGTCGCCGGTGATCATAATGGGCCTGATGCCGGCGTCCTTGCATTCCTGGATAGCCGGTATCACTTCCGGCCTGATGGGATCAAGCATCCCCATAAGGCCCACAAAGGTGAGCTCCTGTTCCAGATGCTGGTGTTTTTGGTCCCCAGGCATGGTTTCCCAGTCCCTGTAGGCGGCGCCCAGCACGCGAAGGGCACGGTTGGCCATGGCCTTGTTTTCGCCAAGGATTTCCTGGCGCTTCGCGTCAGTCATGGGATGCGCCTGTTTGCCATCCCAGTATGCGGTGCAAAGGCGCAGCAGCGCGTCCGGCGCCCCTTTGGTGAACTGGCGGATCTTGCCGGCCTCATCCTTCACCAGGGTGCTCATCAGCTTGCGGACAGAGTCAAAGGGCGCCTCGCCCACACGGGGCATGGCAGCCTTCAGCGCGGGCTTATCAAGGCCCAGGGATGCCGCATACATCACCAGCGCGTTTTCCGTGGGCTCTCCCACAGCCTTGCCGTTTTCCATTTCCGCGTCTGAAGCCAACGCCATGGCGGTGCCCAGCAGCTTCTCATCAGCCGTATAGGTGTCCACCACCGTCATCTTGTTTTGCGTCAGGGTGCCGGTTTTGTCCGAGCAGATAATCTGGGTCGAGCCCAGCGTTTCCACCGCCGTCAGCTTCCGTATGATGGCGTTGCGGCGGCTCATGTTGGTGACGCCCACGGAGAGCACGATGGTCACCACGGTGGCCAGCCCCTCAGGGATGGCAGCCACAGCCAGCGACACGGCGATCATGAAGGTCTCAAGGATTGCCTCCATCTCAAAGTCCTGGTTGCGGATGAGGCTGAAGACAAAGATAAACGCGGAGATGCCCAGCACCAGATAGCTGAGTATCTTGCTCAGCTGCCCAAGCTTGATCTGAAGCGGCGTCTGCCCCTCCACCGTCTGGGTGAGTGCCTGGGCGATCTTGCCCATCTGGGTGTCCATGCCCGTGGCCACAACCACAGCCCGCCCACGGCCATACACCACGGTTGAACCCATGTAGCACATGTTTTTACGGTCGCCCAGCGGCACATCGCCGTTATCAGCGGTGAGTTTCTCCGTCTGTTTGTAGACCGGCACGGATTCCCCGGTTAGGGCGGCCTCCTCCACCTGGAGGCTGGCGTTTTCAATGATGCGGCAGTCAGCCGGCACAGCCGTGCCCGCTTCCAGCAGCACCACGTCGCCCACCACCAGCTCCTCTGTGGGCACCTGCTTTATATGCCCATCGCGCAGCACGTTTGAAGTCGCCGCGCTCATGCCCTGCAGGGCTTCTATGGCTTTGTCCGCCTTGTTTTCCTGATAGACGCCCAGTATGGCGTTTAACAGCACCACCGCCATGATGATATAGACATCCGTCAACGGTTCCCCCGCGATCAGGTTGGTGATGCCTGACACCAGGGCCGCTGCCATGAGGATAAGCAGCATGGGGTCCTTCAACTGGGCGAAGAAACGCTCAAGGAGCGTGGCTTTTTCAGCCTCATCCAGTTTGTTCTTTCCGTCCCTTGCCAAACGTTCCTGGGCTTCCTGGCGGCTGAGGCCTTTATGCCGGCTGGCGACCTCCTCCAGCACCGCGGTGATGGATTCCAGATAGTGCTTCATGGTCCTCTCCTTCAATGGATTCCCATCGATAGTTTCGTACTTTCTCCCAGCCTCTATTCCCACCAGGGGGCGCGCGCAGGAGCCGAAAATCCTTGTTATCGTAACAATTTCACGATTTTCTGTCAATCAGTTTGGAGCCTCTGCAGTACCTGCTGAGCACGGGAAT
>JAQVQY010000083.1 GCA_028701335.1 Eubacteriales bacterium | reverse complement strand
TTTCACAATGAAAACACCAAGTTCCACTGGAACCTGGGCAGCCTGCGTACTGACCTTGGAAGGTTAGTTCAGGATATCTCGCTTCTGAAAAAAGAAGTATGTTCCAGAAATCAATAAAACCACCATACCCCCTGATAGCAGAAGATAAGGCAGGCGAAATTCATGCTCATACATGACTTTCAGAGAATCAAAATAGAGGAAGGGGGTCAGGAAACTGAGCCACTCGATGCCATCGCTCAGGTCTATTACCATTTTAAAGATGAAGGTGCCCAATATTACCGCAGTGGCGATACCTGAGGCACGCGAGGCGTTTTTTGCCCAAGCACCCAGGAAGAGCCCAGCACTGAGGAACAGGACCTGGGTAATCAAAAGGGCAAGCGAAACCCAAAGAATGGGGCCAGTAAGGGAACTACCACTTGTATTCATCGGGGCTACTACAGCGATGGAGGTCAGGGACGTCACCAGGTTGAAGAGAACCATGAAGGTACCCGCAGCCAGAACCTTCGCGGTAACAGCTTGATAGCGCCTGATGGGCTTGACCAGAAGGAAGTCAGCCGTCCTGTCGCGCTCCTCCTTGGCAATAATATTGGCACCCAGCAGACAGCCGTGCGCGCTGGTCAGCAGGAGGAAGTACGGATAGAAGACACTGTAAAACACGCCGATGGAGTTTAGATCCATACCCGGGGCGATCCCCATCACCTTCATCAGGCCCGCGGGCAGAGCGGCGAACAGCTGATTGACGGATTCACCGGTTTTGGCGAACGCGTCGTACTTCATCATGCCAGCAAAGATTAGAAAAACCATCGTAGCTGACCAGACCAGGAAAGACCGAGTATTGGCCTTGAGCTCCCGACGGTAAATATTCATGATGAGCCGCCCCCTCTCCTTATGCTGTATGGAAATCTTTCTTCTGGTAGATAAGGCAGGCAAACATCGAAAAAGCCGAGAAAATTGCAAGGTCGATAAGCAGGAACCCTGCATCATAGCCCCGGGTTCTGAGAATGTCCGAACCCTGGAAATACGCGAAAGGCGTCACATAACTAAGTATCTCGTCACGGACCGATTCGTTCACCAATTGGATGATGAAAAAGAAAAAGACAACCCCCAGCGCGATGGGCGTGACAGATTTGATCCGCTGCGCCAGTACAGCGATAACCAAGCCGATACCGACGAAGAACAGCTGGACAAAGAAGGAGGAAAAGCTCAGCAGTGCGTAGATGCCTGGATCCACGCTATCCCCAATGATCAATGTGACCATCAAGATACCCGCCAAGTATATTATGATGTTCTGAGCGATGAGGTTGATAAGGATGGTGGCAAATTTACTGCCGAATACCGTAGCACGGCGCACCGGCTTGGTCAGTAAAAAGTCAACGGCTCGCCTGCGGCCCTCTTCTGACAGGAGTTGGACTCCAAGCTTCATCCCATAGACCGCGCCGATGAGCACGATATAGCCATTAATAAAGCTGATATACCCTTCGGCCTGCGATAAGTCAACATCTGCAAAGCCGAAGGCGGCTCTGAACTCGGGCGGGAAGTTCTGCAGTATTCGATTTATCAACTGAACATCTGCCTTAAGGAAATTGAAGAAGGAACAGAACAGTGCAATTGTTGCTGTCATCCCAAGGGTGAAATAAAGCCAGGAACGAAAGGAGCGTCTTAATTCCTGAGCTAGCATGTTCATAAATTGCTCACTCCTTCTGCTCGTTCCTAGTATAGTAATGCATGAAAATCTCTTCCAGGTCGGGTTCCTCGATTGTTAGGTTTTTCAGGTTTTCTGCGCTAACGCGCCGCACAATGTCATTAATGTCTCCCGCGAAGAGGAAACTGGCTTCATCGATGTTCCCAAGGAAGGCGCTGACACCCGGCTCATCCGCCAAACCCTCTGGGATACCCTGGCTGAACTCGATTCGGATTTTCTTGTAGGCTGTGTCGCGCAGTGTCCCGATGTCCTCCACCTTCACGATGCGGCCTTCCTTAATGATTGCAACGCGAGAGCAAAGTTTCTGGACCTCGCTGAGAATGTGTGAAGATAGCAGCACCGTCGCGCCGTTTGCGTTTTCCTGCCGGATCAACTCAAAAAACGTCTTCTGCATCAGTGGATCAAGTCCGCTGGTTGGCTCGTCCAGGATGATCAGGCTGGGTTCATGCAGCAGGCCTTGGACAATACCCACCTTTTTCCTGTTGCCGTAGCTAAGGTCGGCGATCTTCCTGCTCAGATCCAAGTCCATAGCTTCACAAAGGTGCCTGAGCCGGTTGGTCCTATCCTTTCCGTAAAAGGATGCGGAGTACTTCAGCAGGTCACCTGCCTTCATATTGTCATAATAAGAAACCTCACCGGGCAGGTAGCCCACATTTAGCCGGATCTCGTGGCCATATTTTACACAGTCTTTGCCAAAGATCGTGGCGCTGCCGCTGGTCGGATGCAGCAAGCCCAGCATCGTGCGGATTGTCGTTGACTTGCCCGCGCCGTTGGGGCCGATGAAGCCGAAAATCACGCCTTCCTGTATATTAATGCTTACGTCGATAATGCCGCGGGCTTTGCCGTAGTATTTGGTCAGGTTCCTGAGCTGGATGACATTATTCACGGGTTGCCCTCCTCACTATGGAAAGGCGCTGTTTTAGCCGGACAGAACAGCAGTAAATTTACACTGGAGATAGCGTACTGCGCCTGGTGCACGCTGTCAATGGTAGGTACTGGCAGCAGACTCATTGGCTCAAAGCACGGGTTTTATCAAACCAGCGCCTTTTCGGTTTACCAGTCAGGACATGTGCAAATTTCCCAGGTACAATGTCAAACGCCTGTCGGATGAAGGACAAGAGGCTAAGATCTTTTAAAAAATCTGAGGAAATTAAGCGTGTAGGGAATGATTAGCCATATAGCCGTCTAAGGCCTGTCTGGGCGTGTCCGAGTAACCCTGCCACCGAGTTTTGAGGCACTCAAAATATCCTTTATACGCAAAACAGATGCATTTGCCATTATTGATAAGTTAATAGAGCGAAGTGGTCATATTGAGAGCCGAATGATATAAAAATAGTGAACATCAAGCCCGGATGACCTAAACCCATGTCATATATGGCACAGCCTTGTTGACCATCAAAGTTGTCAAACGATGTCAAGTGGACAATCTGACGGATTATAGAATTGATAAGGAGAGAATTATCAAACGTATGACAGTGGCGGCAGAAGTCAGTCAAGCCTATAATTGTGTGTCAATAAGTCAGGCATCACGATGCTGCAGAGAGCGTCTTCGGGGTGTCAGCCTTCTCGGCCTTCTGAGCCAGATACTCCGCCAGGTTGAGGTACATCCGCCCGGTCTGCCACTCCTCATTGGTTTCCATCAGTAGGGCACCCATCAGCCGGCAGATGGATTCCTCATTTGGGAATATCCTGATTACCCGCTCCCGACGCCTTAGTTCCTCATTCGGGCGCTCAAGCCCGTTGGTGGTTCTGAACCGTCGCCGTAATGAGAGCGGAAGGCTCAGAACCGTCAGCACGTCCTCGAAGCCTTCTTCCAGCATTTTCACGGCCTTGGGCGCACTGTTCAGGAAACGCTCCACGATATGACCCTTGATCAGCACAGCAGTCTTGAAATTGTTGGCGCTGTATAGGCTCTTGAGCGTTTCATGGAACTCCGGCTTCAGTCTCTTTGGGCAGGCGTACAGGATATTTCGGGAGAAGTGGGTCTGGCAGCGCTGCCAAGCCGCCCCCTGAAAACACCTCCTCACCGCCTGTACCAGCCCTTTGTGGGCGTCCGACACCAACACAGCGACCTTTGACAAGCCGCGGTCTTTCAACTCATCGAAGAAATGACGCCAACCGGGCTCCGATTCACTGTCCTCGCAGCAGAAGCCCAGCACTTCCTGCCTGCCCTCTTCGTTCACGCCCAGCGCGACCATCAGCCCCTTGGAGCGCACCTGCCCTTCTTCCCGGACCTTCGTATAGATCGCGTCCACCAGGACAAAGGGGTACCACTTCTCCAGAGGCCTGTTGCGGAAGGCCTCCATGGTGGGATCCAGCATGGAATACAGCGCGGAAACAGTGGACTTTGAAAAACTGGTACCGCATAATTCCTCGGTTACAGACTGCACCTTTCGGGTGGATACCCCTTGCACCACCATTTCCATCATGGTCAACAACAAGGCCTGCTCGCTGCGCTGATATCGCTTGAATAAATCCGTGCTGAACTCCCCGTTCCTCAGCCGCGTCACCATTAAATGTAACTTCCCTACCCTTGTGTTCAGTACCCTTTCCCGGAATCCGTTCCGGTAATTCTGCCGCCCCTAGCAGCGCTCATACGGCTCTGCACTGACTTGCTCGCTTGCCTGAGCGTTGAGTACCTGATTGAGTATCACACTCACCAATCCTGAAAATGCCTCATCCTGCCATCAGCCGTGAACAACCCTTTCAAAATTTCGCTGTCCAGTGTACGATCGACCTGAGCCATGTCGCTTATCCTCCGTATCTGTGTTGGTCTTCTCAACCTCATGATACCAGAGCTGAGCGATTGGCTCACTCCAATTTACACCACTATTCGGACTCAATCTTTCTTTCCTGATTTGCTGCCGTGCCTTGTTCCGTTTGAACGTGACTCGCACTGTTTCTTTGGCTCGGCCTTTTCGACCCAGCGAATGGTTGTTGGGAGTGATGACATAATCCTTGGGCAGAAGCTGCAATGGATACCTGAGATGACAGTATATCAGAACCGGCACAACGGTTGAGTTGTAACCAATCGGAACGGTCTTCTCAATTTTGGCGTCCGTACACCGGTTGGGACAGCTTCGGCAAGCTTCACGGCTTCCGTAATGTGTCCCGTGCTTTTTGCCTTGGTGTTTAAACAGTGTTTGTCCCATCGGACAGGTCACCGTGCCGTCCGCATGGCGTATGAAGCAGCTCAGAACGCTTTGCCCCTGCACATCAACATGGATGTTGTACCCTTCATAGCATTCCGGCAGCACGCCTGCCTGCAGGCAGGCTTTGAAGTCTTCTGGCCTGGAGGAAGCCTTATGCTCAGGCGTGATATCTGCCTCCTGATAGTACGGATTGAATACCTGTTCTTCCTTGTCGTATTACAGACCCACATCCGGTATGACGCCGTTCATGAAGCATTCCTCAATATCCTGCCGGCTCTCGTACCCCTTGTCCGCTATCAGGTGTACGACCTCCCGCTTCAGCTCCTTTTTGGCAACTTCGCCCATCCGGCCCAGCTGCCCTGATTATTATTGGCGGTCATTGTTTCATAGTTTGTGATGAAATGGTTGGCGGTATCCGTCGCTTTTTGGATGTTATGGGCTGGGTAAAGCCCATCCTTCGAGTGTAGTGTGCGGCATTCCGGGTCCGTCTCCAGGATCTGTTTCTCTCCCGCCCTGAACCTGGAATGGTATTCCCGGTATTTGCTCGCCCTCTCACGCAATTCATTCAGCTTGTCAGGCATTTGTCCCGCGGAATATCCAGGCGCAGTGTTTCCTCCCGCTCGTCATAGGTGTCCATAGCTTTCAGATACGCTTCCAGCTTTTGTATCCGGCCCTCAATGTGCTGGAGCTTCTTTGCCGTCACTTTCGGCGTAAAAGATCGCTTGATGCTGTTGTTTGCATGTATCCTCGTGCCGTCCAGCGTCAGTTCCTCGCCCAGCAGATTTTCCCCCCGCAGAATTGTGGTGAAAGCCATGAAAGTTTCCTTGATTGCCAGAAGGTTCTCTTTGCACAAATTACTGATGGTTCTGAAATCTGGTTCCAGGCTGTTGATCAGCCACATCACTTCAATGTTCCGTTCACACTCCCGTTGCAGCGGCCACGATGAACGTACCCGGTTTGTATAGCCGCACAAGTACAGTTTAAACAGGTCATACCCCGGCCGCCCTGTTCGGCCGGTTCAGCTTTCCCAAATCCCAACGCGCCCATTTGAAGCCCGTCTGCAAACGCGTCGATTACCCGCGCTGGGTGGTCTGCCGCCATTCGCTCCTCCAAACTCGGCGGGCATAGCTCCCGTTGCTCCCGGCGTTTGCCCTCTTCATATACCGTGGCCGAAATACGTTCCGGCTTTTTTTCCGTTATTTCACTTATTGTTGTGCAACTCTGACTTTTCGGACAGTTTGACCATCTTAAACCTCCTGTATATGCAAAGGGTTTTCTTCTTTATACATAAGTGTGCGAATAAACGCTAATCGCTCTATTGCGTCAGCTGGTTCGCGGTTTTGTTTAAACAAGGAATGCTGAGGTATACCTGTTGAATGGTTTGCGAGCGGCGCGTTGCCCGGTCGCGTCATTTGTGGAAAGGACTGGTGATGTGATGAAAGTATGGATGACCCGGGCTTTGTTTGCGCTTTTGGGTTTGCCTTTGTTGTTTGCCGGAATTATGGGCGGACCCGCGCACGCGTCCGCTGATATGCGCGTGGGTGTGTTTTCATGGAGCGTTGAGAATATTTTGGAGGCGGAGGCGCGGGAGCTTTTGTTCAACACACTGATAGAAATCAATGCGGTGGAGGTATATCAATCGTTTCATCGCGACGACACACTGGATTTCTTGTTGGAGGCGCATGAAAGGGGAATCCTGGTTTACGCGCTTGCTGGACAACCGGAGTGGGGGCTTGACCCTCAAGCCAAAAAGATGATTAACGAGGTTAACCTGGTGGTGGCGCTCAGGGAGAAGCTTGGAGAGGCCGGCCCCGCTGGGCTTATGCTTGATGTAGAGCCTTACTTAACCAAAGCTTACCGGGATGATCCTGAGCGCGCGATGGATGCCTTTGTAGCGGCCATGCGCAGGACTTATGATTATGCTGGGGATGCGGGCGTAGAAATTATTATCTGTATTCCGTATTTTATTGACAGCAAAGGATTTCCCAATCACCTGAGGGCTTTAATTGAAGAGGCGTCAGACGCGGTTGCCGTGATGAACTACCTTAAGAAGTCAGAATGGGCAAATATTGAAACAGAGGTATCCATCGCCAGGGAAGCAGGAAAACGCGTGATCAACATCGCGGAACTGCAGCGGCCAGGCATGTATGACCTGACGGATCGCAACACCTATTATGGGGAAGGATTATCCGCCGTATGGAGAAGTTTTGACAAACTTAAGAATGAGTTTGAGTATGAGAGACTGTCTTTTGCCCTGCACGAATACACAGCGTTGCGGGAAGTGATTAACAATGAATGAAGTTATGCGTAATGAGAAGAAGTACCTGATTACCCTGGACAGGTATTACACTCTTGGGAATTGGCTTGGCCAGGTCTTGCATCCGGACGAGCACAGCATGGGAGACGGATATATTATTCGTTCGCTTTATTTTGATACATTGGAGGAGAAGGACTATGTGGAAAAAGAGGATGGCATTGAAGTACGGCGCAAGTTAAGGTTGCGAAATTACGGACCCCATATGCCATTCGCCATGCTTGAAATGAAGCAAAAGCAGGGAGACAACCAAAAGAAGCGGTCCCTGCGCATCTCCAGGGAGGACGGCGCCGCGCTTACCCGCGGCCAGTATGGCGTATTGCTGAAGTACCCGGATCCATTTGCCGCGGAATGCTTCGCGCTGATGAGCTGGCAGTGTTATTTGCCCAAGGCTGTGGTTGAATATCACCGGAAAGCTTTCGCGGCCAAGGAGAACAATATCCGGGTTACTTTTGATCATCACATTACAGGCACAGAGTCCAATTTTGACATTTTTTCCCGCAATCTCATGCAGTACGCCGTACTTGATCCCTATTTGGTGGTCCTCGAGGTTAAGTACAACGGGTTTCTGCTGAGTTACATTAAGGATATGCTGAAAACCGTGAACCTGAGTGAATCTTCTGTTGGAAAATACAGCCTGAGCCGGGCTGTGACAACACATTACCGCTTCTAATTAACTGGATCGGAGTTAAAACTTATGAGAGACTTCCTGCGAAGCATTCTGGAACAGAACCGTACGCTGACCTTTGATGAAATGGCCATCAATATTCTGTCAGCGGTGGTATATGGCCTGATTATTTATCTGTCCTATTGGTATACGCATCAAGGCACCACTTACAGCAAGAAGTTCAACGTAACGATCCTCACACTTACGGTGCTTACGGCCAGTGTGATGACCGTCATCGGCAACAATGTGGCGCTGTCCCTGGGCATGGGGGGTGCGCTTTCCATTGTGCGTTTACGCACGGCGATCCAAGACACCCGTGATACCACTTACATATTCTGTGCCATAGTCGTAGG
>JAQVQY010000082.1 GCA_028701335.1 Eubacteriales bacterium | reverse complement strand
CTGGGTAAAATCAAAGGAGGCTTGAGCGGGAAGCGCCAGTGTAAACAACATCAGACCAGCCAGCAAGAGCACGAATTTCCGTTTTCCTATAATAGACATCCTACTCTCCCCCATATACTATGATGTTTTGGAACCAGCTCCCGTGAAGAATGCCCAATTGTGTGACATAAATATAGTAGATAACAAGTCGCGAAATGTCAATAAAACAGAACAAGCTGATAATGAGCCTATCGGCCGGAACGGGCAGTAAAATGGGTCTTCATATTACAGGAAAAAAATCGACAACAGTTCCTGGCTTTTATATGATAGCCTGGATAAGGCGGCGCTTCACGCTGCTGAATCAACTACAAGAGGTGCATCATGATAACTAACCCGCCCCGGCTGACCATTCGCTCTCTGGCGTTTGCGAGCATCATCGCGGCGCTGTATATCGCGCTAACCCTGCTGTTTGCTCCCATCAGCTACGGGCAGATCCAGTTTCGTATCTCTGAAGCGCTCACCCTGCTGCCGGTTATCTCCCAGGCCAGCATCCCGGGGCTGTTTGTGGGCTGCTTTATCAGCAACATCTTTGGCGGCAGCATCATTGATGCCGTCTTTGGCTCCCTGGCCAGCCTGCTGGCAGCCATCCTCACCCGGCGCTTGCGCGAAAAGCTCTGGTTGGCGGCGCTGATGCCGGTTTTAATAAACGCGGTGGTCATCAGCCTGGTGCTATGGTACACAAGCGGCCTTCATCCCCTTATCAGTATATTGACTGTGGGTGCCGGCCAGGCAGTGGTGTGCTACCTTCTTGGCGTGCCAATGGTTAAACTAATGCAAAACCGGGGGATTGAACTGGCGTAATCAGAACATAAAAAGCCTGGGCAGGCTAATAGTCTTTCCGGGGCTTGTTTTATTTTGCTTGTTGCTCCATGCGCTCTTCCGCGCTTGTTTTGGCCTGACCCAGGCCCAGCGCGGCCCGGCGCTCATGGGGCAGAAGTCGCATGAGCGTTTTGGCCACGGTGCCGGTGATGGCGCCCATGGCGGCGCCCACCGCTACCAGGATGGCCATGTAGTAAAGAAGGCCAAGGGTTTCAAGCACAATCATGGCCAGCGCCACCTGGCCCACGTTATGCAGCACGCCGCCCAGAATGCCCGCGCCAATGGGGCTGACGCCCTTCATCGCGTAAACGGCAAGCGACATCCCGATCATGCTGAGGACCCCGCCGGCCAGGCTGTACTGCATGGCCATGGGGTTGCCAAAGAGAATCCCGGAGAGAACCACCTTGCCCAGCATCAGCATCACCGAGGTGGGAATGCCCAGCCAGTACAGGCTCAGCAGCAGCACGCCGTTTGACAAGCCCACCTTAATCCCCGGTACCGGGCCCAGGGAAAAGAGGCTTTCGATATAGCCCAATACCAGCATCACCGCGATAAACATCGCGGACAGTGCCAGCTTCATGGTGTTTTTCATCCGTCTCCTCCAGGTAATGGGTTCCGGGGCATAATACCGTTTGCGTGGGGAAAAGTAAAGCGCTTGAAGTGTGCGCCGCGGTTGGGTATACTGCGTGGGAAAGGAAGTGATTCAATGGGGAAATATTTTGGTACCGATGGTTTCCGGGGTGAGGCCAACGTAGGGCTGACGGTGGATCATGCCGTTAAGATCGGCCGCTTCCTGGGACACGCTTTCAACAATGATCATCAAGCCCGGATTGTAATAGGCAAGGATACGCGCCGTTCCAGTTATATGCTGGAGGATGCGCTGGCAGCGGGCATCACCGCGTCTGGAGGAGACGCCTACCTGTTGCACGTCACCACCACGCCCAGCGTTTCTTTCATCACCCGCAGCGAGCACTTTGACTGCGGCGTCATGATCTCCGCCAGCCATAACCTTTTTTTTGACAATGGCATCAAAATCATGAACGGCAACGGGGAGAAGATGGATGACGCGTTCCTTGAGGAGCTGGAGAAATTCCTTGACGGCGACTCCGGGGATATTCCTTACGCTACCCGGGAGAACATCGGGAAAACCATCGACTATTACGGCGGGCGCAACCAGTATATGGGATATCTGATGTCCATGGCGCGCAACTCCTACCAGGGTTACAAGGTGGGGCTGGACTGCGCCAATGGCAGCACCTGGATGATCGCCAAGAGCGTCTTTGACGCCCTGGGCGCCCAGACCTTTGTCATCAACAACCAACCCAACGGCTTAAACATCAACCTGGACTGCGGCAGCACCCACATCCATCATCTGCAGAAACTGGTGGTGGACAACGGGCTGGATGTGGGCTTCGCCTTTGACGGCGATGCCGACCGCTGCCTGGCGGTGGATGAAAAGGGCAATGTGGTGGACGGGGATCTGATCCTTTACATCTATTCACGGTTTATGAAAGAGCGGGGCAACCTGCCGGACAACACCGTGGTCACCACCGTCATGTCCAACCTGGGGCTCTACAAAGCCCTGGAGGAGCTGGGCATTGAATACAAGCAGACCGCCGTGGGCGACCGCTACGTATTTGAGTGCATGAAGGAGAACGGCCATATGCTGGGGGGCGAACAGTCTGGCCACATCATTTTTGGCAAATACGCCAACACCGGGGACGGCGTGCTGACAGCCATCAAGCTGATGCAGGCCATGGTCACCCAGAAGTCCCCGCTGTCCAAACTGGCAGAGCCGATGACCATCTACCCCCAGGTATTAAAAAACGTGCTGGTCAAGGACAAGGATACAGCCCTTGAGGACCCCCAGGTTCTGGAAGCGGCCAAAAAGGCCGAGGAAGGGCTGAACGGTTCAGGCCGGGTGTTGCTGAGGAAAAGCGGCACGGAACCCCTTCTGCGCGTGATGGCGGAGGCTCCCACCCATGAGGCCTGCCTTCAGGCAGTGGACAGCATCGTTGCGGCAATTGCGTCCCGGGGACATTTGGCGGAGACAGCGCATGATTAAGATTGTTGATTTGTTTGACCTGAGCCGCTCCCTGGCCGGGGAATGGCTTAAGCAGTTCACCTACCCCTGGGAGACCTTGGGCGGCATCAATGAGATGATCCTCGAGTTGGGCGCGGGCCTTGATCCTGAAGAATATGACCACCCCCGTGAGGACGTATGGATCGCCAGGGACGCGGTCGTTGCCCCATCCGCCCATATCGGCGGCCCCGCCATCATCGGGCCCAAATGCGAAGTGCGCCATTGCGCGTTTATCCGGGGCGGCGCCCTGGTAGGAGCGGGCTGCGTGGTGGGCAACTCCACGGAGCTTAAAAATGTCATCCTCTTTGACGGGGTGCAGGTACCCCACTACAACTATGTGGGTGACTCTATCCTGGGCTATAAGGCGCACATGGGGGCAGGTTCCATCACCTCCAATGTCAAAAGCGATAAAACCCTGGTGGTGGTCAAGGATTCCGATGGTGACCTCTACCCCACCGGGCGCAAAAAGGTGGGGGCGCTGCTGGGCGACGAGGTGGAGATCGGCTGCAACGCTGTGCTCAACCCCGGCACCGTGGTGGGCCGCCGGAGCGCCGTTTACCCCACCGCCTGCGCCCGGGGCGTCATCCCCGCCGACAGCATTCTGAAAGCCACCGGCGAGGTGGTGCAAAAGCGATAATGGCGGCCTTTGGGCCGGACGGTGGCAAGATTTGCGCCAAATCCTTGCCCCTATAGCTTTTGCACGCTATAATAATTGATATGCGTTTATGAAAGAACTTGAAAACGGAGTGTGCCCGATGATGAAAAAGGCTGTATCCAGGAAAATCCTTATGGTCTCCCTGCTGATGGCGATTGTGCTGACGCTTTCCGCCTGTAACCTGATTGTCAAGGATCCGGAGGTGGATTCCCGGCAGGTGATTGTGTCCGTGAACGGCGAAGAGGTGTTGAAGGACCGCTTCACGCAGTATTACAATAACGCCTACAACCAGGAATACGCCATGCAGCAGCTCTATCAGCAGTATGGCATGGTGCAGCAGATTTCTGTGGACGCGGACGCGGTGCTTGAGGACACAGCCGCTGCCGTAGCCCGGGATTTGGTGATGCGCCAGAAGGGCAGGGAGCTGGGCCTGGACGCCTTTACCCCTGAGGAGGTGGCGGAGATCCAGGCCGCTGCCAATACGCAGTATGAAGACTTGCTGGAGCAGATCAGGGGCCAGTATTTCCCGGAAACCGAACTGGTTGATGAGAAACTGGACACGGCGCTTCGGGACAAGGCGGATGAGCTGAATATCAAGCTGGAAGACGTTGTGGAGACCGAGCAAAACAACAAGCTTTACGAGAAGCTCAGGAAATACACTACCGAGGATGTGGCAATCAGCGATGAAGAGATTCAGGCGGACTTTGACCAGAAGGTTGAGAGCGCCAAAGCCAGCTATGAAAGCGACCTTTCCGCCTATGGCAATGCCGTCAACAGCGGCCAGACTGTTTACTATGCCCCGGCGGGCTACCGGTTCATCAAGCAAATCCTGGTCAAACTCAACCAGGAAGATCAGGATGCCATCAGTGCACTCAAAGCGGAGTTGACTCCCCTTCAGGAAGCGCTGGATGTAGCCCAGGCAGCGGTGGACGCGTTTGGCGCTGAGGATGCCCAGGAGAATATGGACGCGGAGGCCCGGGCAGCGGACCTCCTGGACCTGGAAAACGCGCTCAAAGAGGCACAGGCCAACCACGATGCCAAGAACGCCGAGGTCACAGCCCGCGAGGCCGCGGCATATGCCGCCATCCTCCCCCGCGCCAACGAAGCCTATGCCAAGGCGGTGGCGGAAGACGCGGATTTTGACGTCCTGATTGACGAGTACAATGATGATGAGGCCCAGCCCGAGCTGGGCTACGCGGTGAGCGCGGACTTCACCGGCTTTGACGAGGCTTTCATGGAGCCCGCTATGGCGCTTGAGAATGTCGGCGACGTGGCCGAGCCCAGCCAGGGCGTTTACGGCTACTACATCGTGCAATACGCCGCGGATATCCCAGAAGGTCCCGTGGCCCTTGGCTCTGTACGCCAGGGCATCCATGACAGCCTGCTCACGACCAAGGAGAACGCTGCCTTCACCGAAACAGGCGACCAGTGGGTGGCTGAGGCGGATGTGAAAATATATACTGACCGGATGAAGGACTAAAATAACACGCAATAATGTACAAAGGGGAGGCGCCTGATTGACAGGACCTCCCCTTTACCTAATCCCGGTTGGCCAGGTGGAGCAGCTCTCACACACTTCCACTTCCAGGGATTTGGAGTGGATGTAGTAGACAGTTTTGACGCCTTCCTCCCAGGAGCTGATGTACAGGCCCAACACCTTGCGGAAGCTGAAGTCGTTGGCAACATAAAGGTTCATGCTCTGGGCCTGGTCGATATGGCGCTGGCGCATACCCCAGGCGCGGATGGACCAATGCTGGTCGATGTGGTGGGCCAATTAATAATACCAGTAGGTGTCGGCGTCAAGACCCGGTGCGTTGCGGGGTATGAGGCCGTTTTTCTTCTCGTCATAATAGAAGCGGCTCATGATGGGGTCAATGCCCGCCGTGGTGCCGGCGATGATGGAGATGCCGGAGGCGGGCGCCACAGCCAGGAGATGGCCGTTGCGAAGGCCGTCTGCCGCCACCTGAGCTTTAAGCTCCTGCCAGCGGGGACTGGCATAGTCCGGTATGCCGAAGTAGGCCCCAAGCACCGGTATATCAACTGGTCTAGATGATTGAGGACGCCATGACTATCCCCATGTGCTGTCCATTTTGATTTCCGCCGTATATTATAGGAGGAATTCATCTTGGTTACGCCATATAGATTTGCTCGACATCTCCCCATATGGACAGGCCGCTGCCGGCCCAAGGCAAAGAAGGGGTTAAGGGAAAGTTAAAACCCTGACAGGCCTGTCAGGTCGAAATCCGGCGTATAACCGGCGTCAGCGGCTGACAGCGCCTGGCGGTATCCGGGCAGTTCCAGGGCTTCAAGGTGATTTAGTACCCGCTGGTATTCACAGGGTGTAATACGCCTGTTCAGCCTGGCGTTGCGCATCCCGGCTGGGGCGTGTATTGGCTCATCAGGGATACTCCAGTGCCCACGGGAAAATGATGCCTGTTGGTGTCCAGTACCTGAAGGCTGCCCCCGGTGCACCCGGGCAGCACCAGACGCCTGATGAGGGTGCCCCGGGTCATGATGCCCTGCGCGTTATATTCCGCCGACCCAGTCTGCCGGCACATCTCCTTGATGGCGGGAATTGCTGCGTTTGCGTAATCCCGAGCGTGAGCCAGAAGCTGTGACAACCTGGCGGAAACATGCTTGAAGTTCGGCAAGAACACATCCACCAACCCATCCAGCTGCCTGATCGTTCCCGGGCTTTCATAGCCTCCGCAGTTGTACACCACTGGCACCGGTGGCTGGTATATGTCCAAAGCAACAATAATAGCCGGGATGAAATGAGTGGGCGAGACCGGCGACAGGCTCAGGGCGCTCTCCCCATCCACCAGCCGCCTGAACACATCGGCCAGCGCCTGGACGGGGAGCGCTTTTCCCAGTCCGCCGTGGCTGATGGGCGCGTTCCGGCAATAGCTGCAGCCCAGGGTGCACCCTGAGAAAAACACCGCCCCGGTTCCACGGGTGCCTGATATGCAGGGTTCCTCCCAGTGGTGCAGGGTGGCCCGGGCCGCCACCGGGAACATGCCCATGCGGCAGTATCCTGAACCGGTGTATGCGTTACGGCGTGCGCCGCACATCCGGGGGCAGGGGAAACAGGGCTGGGCAGGTTGCCGTGACACCAAGTGTTTGATTTCTCCGGAGAGCGATTGCGAAATATATAAAAGGTGGTAAATATTTGGGGAGGGACTATTACAGCACCCTCCCCCGTATTAATAAATATTAGAATAGCTAAAACAGCCGCTTGAGCAGTCCTTCCGCCGTGCGTCCGTGCCGGGCATTATCTTTGGCGATTTCAAGCAGTACACCGTGGATTTCGTCAAGCCCCAGAACGCCGGCGGCATCTGATAAGGCTTTGGCTTCACGGCAGCCCGCCAACTCGGCGTCCACGCGCAAACGCAGGTTTTCTGCGGTTTCAGGGGTAACGCCCTCACCCAGCAATTCAGCCAAGCGGGCGGCGTGGATCGATTTCTCCCGGGCGGTACGGCGCAATGCTTCCGCTGCTTCAGGGCAGCCCTCCCGCTCCGCCGCCCGAGCCATAGCCAAAGCCTGGCCCATGGAAAGGCACGCTTTCTGGAACAGCGCCTGAAGGCCTGTGTGAACCTGGTTGTCTACCCCGCGGGCGATGCCCAGGCGGTGTGTGTCTGCGTAAACGCGCTGATTCTCCAGTCGTTTAAAGTGGGTTTTGTCGAGTTTGCACACGGGGCAAATATCTGGAGGGCTGTCCCCTTCATGGATGTAGCCGCACACTTTGCAGATCCATTTGGTGGAGGACGCAGGGGACTTCCCCTTGGCCTTAGAGGTGGGCTTCTCCACCACCAGTTCAAATTTGCTGCTGTCTGCCTTGCACAACGGGCATATGGCTGGCGGCGCGTCACCCTCGTGGATGTAGCCGCAGACCTTGCATCTCCATTTCATGCGTATATTATATGAAGTGCTTCCTGATATACTCAGGCGCTTCCGAGTCGTCGCAGCTGACCGACAGGACAAACAGGATGTTCCGCTTGTCGCCCAGGCTCTCCAGATTGCTGAAGAACCATTCGGTCTCGTCTGGCTTTACATTCACCAGCTTCAGGAACGCATCAATAAAAACAGTGGTGACGTCAAAGTTCTGCGCCAGCATCCCGCAGAGAAAACCGTAGAACATCTCCGGCCCTACCATGCCGTACTCCCCGGCGTTGACAAAGCGGACTTCGTGGCGCAGGTCGAACATATAGCGGTTGTCATCATCCACAAAAACGATATCGCCGTGGGGATCCTTGATGGCGTCATTGGCCATATCGATGATTCTCTTGGTCTTGCCGGAGCCTTTCCTGCCGTGGATTACTTGTATCATAGGACATTCCCCCTTGTTGTATGATTGCTGTAAAGAGTATACCACACGGAGAGAGGGATGCCAATATTCCGGGGAACGTGCTGTTGCCTGGCGGGAAAAATATAAAAAAATTGATGCTTGACGGGGAAGGCGATGGTATGGTATATTCATTCGGCACCCCTTTGGGGCTGCGGGGACCTTGAAAACGATACAGAGAAGAGAAGCGAAGAACGACAGTTGAATCTTTGAGCGAATTGGCTGGCAAAGGCCTGGGGAGGAAGCGGACAGG
>JAQVQY010000081.1 GCA_028701335.1 Eubacteriales bacterium | reverse complement strand
TGTTTTTGTGATCGGCTTTCCGCTGATATTTGGCAATGTCACCGAGGGAATCCGGCGGCGGACGGTGGGCTTCAGGAGGTGGTCCAGGTGTTTAGGGTGCCGGTGATAAAGAGGATATTGTATGTGGACCTGCCCCAGATCCTCCCGTACTTCAAATCCGGCGCCATCAACGCCATGGGTTTGTGCTGGAAAAGCGGGATCGCGGCGGAACTGATTGGCATCCCCGACGGTACCATCGGTGAAAGGCTTTATATTGTAAAAGTGAACCTGTATACAGCTGAGTTGTTTGCCTGGACGGTGATTATCGTTGCGCTAAGCGCGCTTTCCATCCGGCTCATTGCGCTTCTGTCGGACGCCGCGGCGCGCGGCCTGGAGAATCTGTAATGCTCTCGCTCTATAAGGTGACAAAGCGTTACGGCTCGCAGACGGTGTTTTCGCACTTCAGCCTGGACGTCCCCGCGGGCGCGCGGATGTGCCTGATGGGGCCGTCCGGTTGCGGCAAAACCACGGCATTAAGGCTCTTGGCGGGTCTTGAGGAGCCCGATGCCGGCCGGGTCAACAGAGGGGGAACCATCAGCCTGGTGTTTCAGGAGAACCGCTTGCTGGATGCCTTGACCCCCATGGGAAACCTGCGTCTGGTGGCGGGCAGGGGCGCGTCCACGGGGCTGGAAAGCCTGCTTGTCCGCCTGGGCCTGAAGGAAAGCCTGGGAAAGCCTGCGCGTGAACTCTCAGGTGGTATGAAGCGCCGGGTGGCCATAGCCCGGGCGCTGGCGGTCAACTATGACGCCCTTCTGTTGGACGAACCATTCAAAGGATTGGACCCGGATACCCGCCTTAAGACTGCCCAGGTCATCCTGGAGGAAGCCCAGGGCAAAGCCATCCTGCTGGTCACCCATGACCTGGCTGAGGCGGATTTGCTGGGAGCTGAGGTTGCGCGGCTGTGATGGTTTAGCGGTCCGCGCCGAGCCTGTCGGGCCAAGTGTATACCTCTGGCCGGTCTGTGCTTATCTGGCCAACAACGGTTATGCCGCCTTTTTTTGCCAGTTCGATCGCCAGGTCGCTGGGATAACGTTTTGTGGCCAGGATAGTCACGCCCGCTGCATAGGCTTTCAGCAGCATTTCCGTGGAAACGCGACCCGTGATCAGGATGGCGCAGCGTGAGAAATCGGCCTTTTGAAGGGCGGCGAAGCCTATGGCCTTGTCCATCGCGTTATGCCTGCCCACATCCTCAAAACATGCCAACTCACCCCCTGGCAGCATGATGCTGACCGCATGGGTGCCATAGCTGCGCTTTCCATCCAGCGTTTCGGCTGCCATATCCTTTAGTCGTGCCACAGGAAGCTGAATATTGCTGTCAAGCGGATAAAAGCCGGCCAGGCGCTCTGGCAGGGCAAGCGGGGCCATCAATCCGAAACGCGTTTTAAGGGAGATCAGGCGATCTGTCTCATTGATATCGATCTGGGCCACCATATCTACCCCCTGGATGCGATGGGAGCTGATGAGGTGGCCATAGGCCAGCTCCCGCAAAGCCTCAGCAGTACAAAGAAAATAGAAGATTTCTCCATCCGCGCGCATCGTCACCAAGGATTCCGACATCAATCTGCTCATGCATCTCCGCCTAACAATTGGAATGGCTACATTATAAAAGGGACTTGCCGCCTGTCAACTCTACCGGGACAAATTTGACCGGGTGGGAAAAAGTGCTTGCCTAAAACTCAACACATGTTATAATGGTGCCATAAAAGTGCTCCGAGTTATTCTGACCCCCGTGGTCAGCCTAACCGATAGGTAACAGAAGCGATTCCGTTGCCAGCCGATTTGCAAAGGAGCCGCATGAGCATAAATACTGTGGGGCAGCGTTTATGGCATGCGAGTTCTTTTTAGGTTGCGCATCGAAATAGAGGAGGTAAGGTTATGTCGGAATTCACCAGGAAACTGTCCCAAAAAGAGTATACCCGTCGTCAATTCATGAAACTAACCGGAAAAGGCCTGGCAGGGGTTGCCCTGTCATCCAGCCTGCTGCAGCTGATGGGGGCCACCATGGCACAGGCGGAAGCGGGGCAGGTGAGCGTCTACGCTCAGCCCGACTATCTTTTGGTGGTCAACCGTGCCAAATGCACGGGATGCCAGCGCTGTGAAGCCAACTGCACATTGGCCAATGATGGCAACATCCGCCCCTATATGGCCCGTGTTCGTGTCAATAACAGCCTGAATTTCGGCAATGCCGGACTAACAGACGATTTTGAAAGCGCTGGCGGGGTTTTCGGCGATTGGACGTTTGAGCCCGATACCTGCAAACAATGCAAAGACCCGTGGTGCGCCAACGCCTGCCCGATGGGTGCCATTTCGGCTGAGGAAGGGACAGGCACCCGTGTTGTTGATCAGGATACCTGCATCGGCTGCGGCGCCTGCGTTCAGGCCTGCCCCTGGCATATGCCGCGCCTGGTTCCGGAAACGCGCAAGTCCACCAAGTGTATCAACTGCGGCGCCTGTGTCGCTGGCTGCCCCACAAGCGCGCTGAGGATGATCGCCTGGGAAGATGTTGCCCAGGTCATGTGAGTTACTCACCAAGAGGAATTAAGGAGGAATAATTTATGTACGGATGGACCGGCAATTTGCTGCGCGTGAACCTGACAGACCGCACCAGCAGCATTGAGAGCAGCGAAAAATACTTTGACTATATCGGCGGCAAGGGTATGGCTAACCGCATCATGTATGATGAGGTTCCCGCAGGCACTGAGCCCACCGCACCTGAGAACAAAATTGTGATTGCCGTCGGGCCCAACACGGCTTCTTCCGCGCCCACCAGCGGCCGGATTACCCTGTCAACGCTTTCTCCATTCACCAAGTTCAATGCCATCGTGGATGCCCACATGGGCGGAGACACGGGCCTGCAGATGAAGACGGCCGGCTATGACGCCGTCATCATAGAGGGCGAGGCGGACGCGCCTGTATACATCTATGTGGAAGACGACAAGGTGGAAATCCGCGACGCTTCCGCACTTTGGGGGAAGCTGACCGGCGAAACGACGGCGGCCATTACGAAGGAAACCACCCCTGGGGTTAACGTTGTCTCCATTGGGCCTGCCGGAGAAAACCTGGTCAACCTCTCCTGCGTCATGACCGGCATAGCCCACTGCGGTGGCGGCGGCATCGGCAAGATTTTTGGCTCCAAGAAACTGAAAGCCATCGCCTTCCACGGCACCAAGGCGGTTGAAGTCGCCGATCCCAAGAAGCTCAAAGCGCTCAACGACTATGTCATGAACGATCTCATTGGCTCCAACAACAACCATGTGGTGCCCTCCGTCCCGCAGTCCTGGTCGGAATACGACGCTCCGCGTTCGCGCTGGACCGGGCAGCCGGGCCTGACCTGGGGCGCTGCTGAAGGTGGTCCCATTGATACCGGCGAATCCCCTCCCGGGCAGCCCACGCGGGTAGGGTTCCGTTGCATGAAGTCCGTGTTTGACCACGGGCCTATCGCTGAGAAGTACACGGTGAAAATGACGGGCTGCGCCATGTGCCCCATCCGCTGCTACGCTTCTGTGAATATTCCTTTTATGAAGGAGCGTTACGGCATCTCCGGTTCCCATGCCAACACCTGCCTTGGAAACCGGGGCATGGCAAACCTTGTCACTAATTTTGTGGATGTGGAAGATGAAGGCGATGGCGCCTTGGCAGGGCGCATTTACGGCGCCACGATGAACGACGAGTACGGCCTCTGGGACAACTACGGCGAGATGCTGGCCACGCTCAACTACTTCATGAAGGACGACTACAAACTCATGAAGCAGATTCTGACCGAAGAAGAATTCAACGCCATCGACTGGTCCAAGCGCGAGAGCGGCGACCTGACCTTCATCAAAGACATGATCGAGTGCCTGATTGATCCGAATCACTCCATGTACAACCTGGCCCAGGGCGCCTACTATGTCGATGAGAAATACCACGACATCCTGGGGGACGATTACCTGCATTCCCAGGCTTTGGGCCTCTGGGGTCCCCTTGGCGGCAAACGCCACCACGGAAATGAGAGCAACGCCCAGGTGGGCCTCTTGACCAACATCATCTACAACCGGGACGGTATGTGCCACACTATCGTCAACGTGACCGGTTCCGGCCTGCCGTATGAGCTGCAGAAGCATCTGCTGGAGGATCTCTTCGGCGAAGGCTGCCTGGACCGTCCGCAGGCGTATACTCCCATGAATGAAGCCAAGGCGAAGTTTGCCAAATTCGGCATCATGCGCCAGGTGCTGCATGATTCCATGACGCTCTGCAACTGGGTCTGGCCCATGACCTTCTCCCCCCGGCGCGAGCGCAACTATCAGGGAGACCTGTCAGTGGAAGCCCAGTACATGAGCGCCATCACCGGCCAGGACTGGACTGAGGAGTCGCTTGACTTCGCGACAGAGCGCTGCATACAGCTACACCGCGCTATGACCATCCTGCAGGCTGGTACCGTGGATATGCGCAAGGAGCATGACGCGGTATCCGAGTTCATCTTTGAGATGGACCCGGACAAGACACCCTTTGAGGAAGGCACGGTCAAACTGGACCGGGAAGACTGGGAAGTCGCCCTGGATATGTTCTACAGGGAGTTCGGCTGGGACGAGAAGACCGGCGCCCCCACACGCGCTACCCTTGAAAAATTCGGCTTGACGGACATTGCGGACGAGCTGGCCGCCAAGGGTCTGATGCCCGCATGACCATGAACCACGGAAATCTGCCGGAAGCCCCCCATAGTGGGGAGTTAAACCCGGCAGCGCAGGAGAATTCCGGCGCGCAGGAGCTGATAAAGCTCCTGCGCGCCAACACGGAAAAGTCCAAAGTCACAGGGAAAAAGGAACTGCTCAAGAAGCTTCCCGGCAGCCTGGACAGAGCAGCGCTGCTGGATTTGCTTTCGAAGACCGCAAATAAGCAAGCGCCGCCGGAGTTGGGTGATATTTCCCATGTGGAGGGACAAAAAGACACCTACTATTATGACCAAACCATCATGACCGTACAGTACGCGAGACTGGACGCCCTCATCCAGGACAAGGATATCATGCGCACGGTGGCAGCCGTCGTCCGTTCGGACTCCAAGCTTTATCCGCGGGTAACGCCGTTTAAGAAGCTGACGGGTATGCCGTTCTGGTGCACAGAAGATGAGTTGCTGGGCGTTGCCGCGCGCATGAAGCTTGATGAAGCGTATCAGGACATCCGCATGATCAGCGCTTCCAACGGCGTCCGGGGATTCTTCTCGCTTGAGTCCCTCTCAGAAACCTATGCCCAGTCGCTGTTTGAGATGGAAGAGGTATTCATACCTGACAACCCCTAATATCATGGAGCCGCACAGCCGGACTTGCTTTTGGCCCGGCAAGTTGTTATGCTTTTAGTTGGGAACGAACGCTGGGAGTGTAGCCGGAGTACATGTTCAACATTGGTTTTTCGGAACTTATCATGATCCTGCTGGTGGCATTTGTCATCGTAGGGCCACAAGATCTGCCCAAAGTTGCCCGGTCGCTGGGACGCGCCGTTCGCTCCATCCGCAAGATGTTCGATGAGTTCAAGGATGAAGCAGGGCTTGACGATACAATTAGCGAATTCAAGGACATGCAGCGGGATATCAACACAACGATTCGCGAAGTCGACCCGAGAAAAGACATTCAGGACCTGAAAACCGGCACGCAGAAAGCGCTGCGTGAGGCAGAACAATCCGCGATTGGCAAGAAGACTCCCGCCAAGGGAAAGGACTAAGGAGGCAGTTATATGCGCATTGGAGTAACCGAAATTCTATTGATTCTCATCCTGGCACTGGTTGTGTTCGGCGGCGGCAAGCTTGCGGGCGTCGGCAAATCATTGGGCCAAAGCATCCGTGAGTTCAAAAAAGAGGTAAAGGCTTCTGACGATGATGTCGAAACCACCTCAGAAGAAACCAAGCCTGAATCCCAAGATCCGCCAAAAGCCTAAGCGCTGGCTGGGCTGATGACACAAACACAGGAGAAACAGACTCTCATCACCCACATAAAGGCGTTGCGCACCGCGCTGATTATTGCGGCCGCCGCTACCCTCGTGGCTTTTGTGGTGCTGTTTTATATCTTCAGGGAGCCGCTGGTGGATTTCGTGCTGGCTCCCGTGCGCCAGCGGGGCGTTGAGGTCATTGCCACCGCGGTGGCTGAAGCGCTGATGATGCAGTTCAAGACCTGTTTGGTGGCCGCTTTGGTACTTGCCATGCCCGTCATCATCTGGCAGGTCTGGTCCTTTGTGGCCCCCGCTATGTATCCCAACGAAAAGCGGGTTTTTGTCGGGCTCTTTGCGGTCACTTTGCTGCTTTTTACCGCTGGCGTGGTGTTTTGTTACCTTTTTGTTTTTCCGCTCACCATCGACCTGTTCTGGGAAGCTTCCGAGGGTGTCGCCACAGCGATGTGGTCGGTGGAGGCATACTTCGGCTTTGTGTTGTCCTTTGTGCTGCCATTTGGCCTGATGTTTGATTTGCCTGTTGTCATCTATATGCTGGCGAGACATGGTAAAGTAACCTACAAAGGTATGGCCAAGAACCGCAAGTACGTTGTTCTGGGCATCTCGGTGGTCGCGGGGATCCTGACCCCTCCCGATGTGGTGAGCCAATTGATGCTGATGATGCCGATGGTTTTGCTGTATGAGATTTCGGTCCAATCAACACGCTTTGTGAAGAAAAAGGAAGCCGTATCCATCGCGGCGTAAGAGAACGACCCAAGGCTGCCATTCATCGGGCGGCCTTTTTGTTTCAGATGTGTGGGGGTTTTGTGCTGCAGCAGCATAAGCGCCCATATGGCAAAGCGGGGAGGTACGGCTGAATGACAATTAAAACCATCCATTTGCCAGAAATGCCGCCTTTTCCCAACGCGATATGGCCAGTGCTGCTGTAACCGCAGGTGGATGCGCCTGGCGAACAAACCGACTTTGTTGGTCTTTTCGAAACCCGGGGCTTGGCAGGCGTGTGGGTGAATGGGGTGTATTCCTTTGATCAATTTCATGCCACAGCCCATGAAGCCCCGGGATGTGTGTCCGGCTGGGCGCTTATGCGCCTGGGCGGCCCTGAAGGGGAGGCTGTCAGCGTTTCTGCCGGGGACGCGGTACTTTTACCCGCTGGCAGGGGGCACCGGAACCTGCAGCAGTCGGAGGACTTCCGCATTGTAGGCGTCTATCTGCCGGGGCAATCACCCGATATGCAGCGTGGGGATATGAACGCTTATCCTCGGCTACTTTCCCTCGCCCGGTCAGTGCGGAAATATGTTACAGATCCGGTGACCGAAACGGGCGGCGCCCCGTCCCTTTGGAGAAAATAACGCAGTTATAATTCGCTGTTTATGGAGTGAGTGAACGCCCGTTTCGCGCCTCAGGAGGGCGCGCTTTGTCTTTTCCTGGCTTCCCGGGCCGCGACATTTCTTTCCACCGCAGTGCGGGTCAGCCAATATAGAATGGGGGACAGGGCGGCCAGAGCCAGGGCCAGCCAGAGGGCGGAACCCGTGAGCGGAACAAGGAAGAAGAAACTCCCAAAGATAAATACTGTGAATATCATCCCCGCCGCCATTGCAATAATCAACAGGCCGCGTATGAGAGACAGCGGACGGCTGGTCCAGGCCAGGATCAGAATGCCCGTGACCCCGGCAGCCGACACGGCGATGGTGGAACATTCGCCATAGGAAAGGCCCAGTGGCCGGGAGAGGATGAAGAGCACAAGAATCAGCAGCAGGTTTGTCAGGGCTCCCGGAAGGGCGTTCTCCAAAATTGTTGTCAGAAAGCCGCCCTTGACCCGCTCCCGATTGGGCTCTAGGGCCAGGAAAAAGGAAGGGATACCCACGGTGAAGACGCTGATAAGCGTCATCTGGATGGGACGGAAAGGGTAGGACATGGGCAAAAGCAGGGTTAAAAGTGAGAGGAAAAAGGAAAACAGGGTTTTCACCAGGAACAGGGAGGCCGAACGGGTGATATTATTGATTACCCGGCGCCCTTCCAGGATGACCTGCGGTATGGCGGAAAAATTTCCGGCCAGCAGCATCACCTGGGAGGTCTTCTGGGCGGCGTCGCTGCCGCCGGCCATGGCGATGGCGCAATCGCACACTTTTAGCGCCGGCACATCGTTGACTCCGTCTCCCACCATAGCCACTGTGTGCCCGCTGGCCTTTAGCGCCAGCACTAGCTTTCTCTTTTGATCAGGAGCAACCCGCCCGAAAACAGTGTACTGGAC
>JAQVQY010000014.1 GCA_028701335.1 Eubacteriales bacterium | reverse complement strand
CCTGCTCAATGAGGGCGCGGATATGACCGCCGCCATGCTCTCAGCGAACCTCCAGCAGGTTGGCGGGGAGCTGAGAACCGTGTCCATGCCCCTGGACCTGGCCTTCAGGCAGTACTACCGCCAGGATGCCAGGGAGTTTGACCTGCTGTTCATGGGCACCAACTTCTCCTACCTGTTTGACCCCACCAACACCTTCCTGGTTGGAGACGAATACCAGGGCACGATGAACACTTCCGGCATCCAGGATGAGCAGCTGGCTGAGCTGGCCGCCAACGTCACCCGGGACCAGCCCGGCAACCGGGACGCCTACCTGGACAGGTGGATGGAATTCCAGACTTACTGGGCAGAAGTACTTCCCATGATCCCGCTGTACAGCAACACCTACCATGACCTGTTCACGGCCGATCTGCAGGGCTACTTCCCCCAGTTCTACTACAGCTGGGGCACCGCCATCCTGTACGCGACGCTTGCCAGATAAACCTTGTCAGTGCGACCGGCCACAAAAAATCGCTTCTTCGCAAAACGGAGAAGCGATTTTGATTGGTTCCCCAAATGACTAAATTTTTCGGACGGATTCCCGGAGTACCAGCTCTGGCTTCATTGAAAGCGGGTTGCGGAGGATGTCTTCATTGTCTTGCGGCATGTTGATGATCAACTGCGCGGCACGCTGGGCCAGCATACGGGAATAGGTGTCCACCGTGGTAAGCGACGGCGAGGTAATGTTGTTAAAGGGGATGTTATCAATACCCACCACAGAGATATTGTTGGGCACATAGGCGCCCGCGGCCTTCAGGCCTGCCATGCAGCCATAGGCCACCATATCCGTCTGGCACACGATGCCGGTATACTGGCCATCATGCTGGAGCACCTTTTCTGCCAGGGCGTAGCCCGTTTCAAACTCATACAGGCCGGTGGCGGACTCGGCTTCATTGGCAGGCATGAAGATATTGGCGAAGGAAAACGGCAGCGCGTGCTTTTCGATCGCGAACCGGCAGCCGTCCAGCGTCAGCCGGCGGTTCTGGAAATGGCCCAGGGGTGTGGTGAGGAACGCGATGGAATGATGCCCCTGGGATAACAGGTGCTCCGTAGCGATACGCCCTGCTTCAAAACGGTTGACTTTGGCATTCAGCACATCCGGGTGATCCGGAAAATTGGACTCAAACACGCAGGCAAAGCCGCCCATATCCAGGTAATGGTGCAGCGCGTCCGGGGACTCATCCACGGACATCAGCAGGAGGGAGCCGATTTTCTTCTGAATGAGGCTATTGATCTGCTGGCGTTCCAGCTTTGGATTGCGGTGGGAGTTCAGGATAAAGGCTGTGTAGCCCTCCTGGTTGGCCACCTTCTCAATGCCGCTGATAAACTGAAGATAGTTTGGGTTTTGGAACGTGGGGACGATGATCCCCAGGAAGGGGTTTTGGTCCGTTACCAGCATGCGCTTTTTCAGGTTTGCTGAGTAGCCCAGTTTCTCCGCCGCCTCCAAAATGCGCACGCGCATATCCGCGCTCACAGGGTATTTGCTGGCGCTGAGCACCCTGGAGGCAGTGGCAACGGAGCACCCGGCCTCTTTGGCCACATCCGCTATGGTCAAGCCATTTCTGTGTTCATCCATTGCTCATCACGATCCCTTTCTGGGCAGGTTTCCTGATAGAAATATATCATAGAATAGAACAGATAGCAACTTTTTTGCTTAATAATAGCAAAAATTCTTTTTCTCTGTGTTTTTCGGCTTGTTCCAGTACCGAATACAGCACGTTTTCAAGCTTTGGAAGCTTTTTTTCGTTTTCTGTCTTCAATGGCATGTGTTTTTGGGCAAAACGAAGGGGAGTATTTTGCGGGTAAGCGCTCAAAAACGGGTATTTATCTGGCAATTTGCCACGCTGAACTTATGGCAGTTCTGGGCGAGACCATTTTAGAAACAATTCTTGATTATTCCCACTCAATACTGGCCGGCGGCTTGGTGGTCACATCCAGGAGAACGCGGTTGACGCCCGGGACTTCGTTGGTGATGCGCCGGGAGATTTGGGCCAGGAGGTCGTAGGGAACACGCGCCCAGTCGGCAGTCATAAAATCATCGGTGGTAACGACGCGGATTGCAACAGCGGTGTCATAACTGCGCCCATCGCCCATGACGCCCACGGAACGGATATCGGTATTAACGGTGAAATACTGGCTGGCGTTCTTGGCAAAGCCTGAGCGGTCGAACTCCTCCCGCAGGATGGCGTCGCTTTCACGGGTAATGGCAACCTTTTCAGGCGTCAGCTCCCCCAGCGTTCGGATCGCCAGACCCGGTCCGGGGAAGGGCTGGCGCTTGACCATCTCCTCAGGCAAGCCCAGCACCCGGCCCAGATCCCGCACCTCATCCTTAAATAGGGTGCGAAGGGGCTCAATCAGGCTGGTGAAGCCCAACTCCCGGGGCAGGCCGCCCACATTGTGGTGGGATTTGATGACAGCGCTGCCGGGAGCAGCGCCGGATTCGATAACATCCGGATATATGGTGCCCTGGGCGAAATGGTCCAATTGGCCAAGCTTCAGGGCTTCCTCCCGGAACACGCTGACGAACTCATGCCCGATTACCTTGCGCTTTTCCTCAGGGTCAATAATCCCGTTCAGCTTGCCAAAGAAACGCGCGGAGGCGTCAACTGCAGTAAGAGACACCGGAAAGTGCCGGGTGAACACCTCCCGCACCATCTCGGGCTCGCCTTTTCGCATAAAGCCATGATCCACAAACACACAGTGGAGCTTGCCGCCTATGGCCTGATGGATAAGGGCCGCGGCCACCGCGGAGTCCACCCCTCCTGATAGGCCCAGCAGCACCGTGCCATTACCGGCTGCCGTTTTGATTTCTTTCACGGCGCTGGCGGCGTAGTTCTCCATCCGCCAGCTCCCGGGGCAGCCGCAAATATCACGCACAAAACGGGTGAGGATGGCCATGCCTTGCTGGGAATGGGTCACCTCCGGATGGAACTGCACGCCATAAAGCTTCCTCTCACCGTCTTCCATGGCGGCAATGGGGCAAGTGTCGGTGGCGGCGGTTTGAGAAAAACCCGGCGGGAGCGCAGTCACCTGATACGCATGGCTGTTCCAGCAATTGCACGCCGCTTCCAGGCCGCTAAACAGCGCTGATTTTATGTCCAGCGATAACTGGCGCAGGCCGTATTCTCTTTTCCCGCTTCTGGCCACCTGGCCGCCTAAAGTGTGCGCCATCAGCTGCATCCCGTAGCAGATGCCAAGCACCGGCACCCCCATCCCGAACACCGCTGGGTCACAGCCGGGCGCTGTTGCCTCCTCCAGTGAAGCCGGACCACCGGAGAGGATGATGCCGCAGGGTTCCATCTCCCTGATTGTATCAATACTGGCGTTATGGGGCAGCACTTGGGAAAAAACGCCCGCCTGGCGCACCCGTCGGGCGATCAGCTGGGTAAACTGGCTTCCAAAGTCAATAATCAGGATGGGTTTATCCATAGGCTGCCCCTCTCTTCACACTACGACCTGGTTTCGTTTTCAACAATGACCTGGCAGGGTTTGAGCGCCTGAAGCGCGGTGTGATGCCCCTGGGGTGTAGCGCCGGCACAGCAGGCGGCGTCCACCTTAACCTGCGCCACGGGAAGGACAGCTTTCGTGATCAGGGCGTTTGAGATGACACAGATATCCGTACAAAGCCCCACCAGCGTGGCGCTGCCCACGGCCTCTTTCCGGTCCATCGCCTTTAGCCGCTCTCCCAGCTCCCAGGAGCCAAACACTGGCTTATCAATAGCCGGAAGCGTCCTTAAGGCTTCCAGTTCCTTGGCGATCTGCCAGCCCTCGGTTCCCTCCTGGCAATGGATTACAGGCAAAAATGCCCCTTCCTGTGTAGAAAGGTAATCAGGCCCATGGGTATCCCGTGTGAACAGCACAGGTCCGATGTGATTGATGACCTTGTCCACCACCCGGGGCAGGATGGCCTGTGCCTCAGGGGTTCCCAGGCTCCCGGTGATGAAATCATTCTGCATATCCACCACGACCAGGATGTCCTGCATCTAATCCTCCTTAATAGTACCGTCGGCGTTAAACACCGGCAGCGTCTGTAAAAACAGGATGTCATCCCGGTTCTTGGCCGCACCCTCCGCCAGGATGGCCATTTTGCCCACCACGGTGCCGCCGGCCTCATTGACCAGTTTCTCCACCGCTTTCAGGGACTCCCCAGTGGAGATCACATCATCCACGATCAGCACCCGGCGGCCCCGCATATAGTCCGCGTCGTTCTGATCGATGAAGAGCATCTGCCGGTTCACCGTGGTGATGGAGGTGACCTCAGTGGAAAACACATTACGCATGTAGAGCTTGGGCGCCTTCCTGGCGATGAGGTAGCGGTTCTCCCTGTTCTGGCGTGCCATCTCATACACCAATGGGATGCCCTTGGACTCAGCGGTAATGAGCACGTCATGCTCAGGCGCAATGGCGTTAAGCCCCTTGGCGCAGGCGATGGTCAGCTCCACATCGCCAAAAATCACGAAGGCGGCGATATAAAGCTCCTCATTCACCGCGCAAAGCGGCAGTTGGCGGGTGAGGCCCGCAACCTGGATTTCGTAATTCATTTCTCCTCCCAGTTGTCGCCCAAAGCGGGCGGGCTATTCGCTTGAATTGTAAAAGCAAGGCCTTGCCTTGTCAACAAATCACCCGGAAGTCTGCGCCAGGAGATGCCCGCGCAGGATGCCCTCAAGCTCGCTCAAAGACCCGGCCGTGTTGATACGGGTGCGCGCCTGGGCCGCCCCGGGGCTTCCCCTTAGGTACCAGCTTAGGTGCTTGCGCATTTCAATCACCGCCCGGGCATCCCCCTTAAACCGCGCCATTAACTGTAGGTGAATCAGCGCCATGTCAGTGATTTCTTCAGGCGAGGGCATACTGTCCGGAAGCCCCGCCAGTACCCGCTTGATGCGGCCAAACAGCCATGGATTACCCAAAGCGCCCCGACCCACGGCCAACCCGTCCGCCCCGGTCTCGTCCAGCGCGCGAACAGCATCCTGGGGAGTAAAGACATCGCCGTTCAAAACCACCGGGATTCGCAATGCCCGTTTCACCTGCGCCACAGCGCCCCAGTCCGCCTTGCCGGAATATTGCTGGGTACGGGTGCGGGCGTGCACACATACCCTATCCGCCCCCATGTCCTGGCACATCAGCGCATAATCCAGGTAATTCCGGCTATCCCCATCCCAGCCCAGACGCATTTTCACCGACAAGCGGCCGGATGTGGCCTTGCGCATACCTGCCAGGATCAGACGGGACAATGGTATGTCCTTCATCAGCGCGGCTCCGCTGCCGGATCCTGTCACTTTGGGCGCGGGGCAGCCCACATTCAAATCAATACCCGAAAAAATGCCCGTATCAGAAAGCTGCCCGGCAGCCCGCGCCAAATAACCAGGGTCATTGCCAAACAGCTGCGCGATTATCGGAGCTTCTTCAGGCTTTGTCAGCAAAAGCTGCCGATAAGCGCGGCTGCTTTTGGGCGCCTGGATAAGCCCCATGGCGCTGATCATCTCAGTGACGAGTTCGTCAGCCCCCTGGCGCCTGCACAACACACGGAAAGGCCAGTCGGTAATTCCGGCCATGGGAGCCAGCATCAGGACGGGTGTTTTATCGTTGTTCAAGTTAAGGATAGGCTCCCACATAGGCCATGCTGCGGATGTGCCACTGGCCGCTCTCACGGACCATCACTACCTCATAGCGTCCCGCCTGCCAGGCGGGTGGGTTCAGTTGGTCCTGGGGCGTTACCCCCCGCCAGGATGACAGGATGCGGCCGTCAATACCGGGAATCTCCTCCGTGATGGTGGCGCGCGCCGTGTCCTCCCAGGGCCAGGCCCACATCCACTCCATCCGCAGACGGTGGTCAATGCCGGTAATCTGGTAGCGGTCGTAGGGGTTGGTGCCGCTGTCAATAGCGGCCAGCACCGGATCCCGCACAAGGTAGTTGGCGGCGAAATACTTGTTCAGCTCGCCCCGGTCCGCATCCATCATCACCGTCATGGCGCGCTGCGCCATGCCATCCTTGAGGATAACAAAGATGTTGGCAGCGTTCATGGCGAAATAAAACGCGATGGTGGCCAGCCCCAGCACAGCAGTGATGAGGGTTAGCCTGCCAGCGAAAAACCAGACGAGCCGACGGAGCCGTTTCATCAGCCTGCCCGCTTAGGGATGCAACACGGTGCCCAGGGCTTCACCAGCCAGCACACGTTTGATGTTGTCCGGGTGATCCAGGCCAAACACCCTTACCTGGGGCAGGGCCTGGTCGGCGCAGAGTTTGAATGCCGCCAGGTCCATCACCTGAAGGTTCAAAGCGATGGCTTCCCTGTAACTGATATCGGCAATCAACTTCGCGTCCTTGTCTGTATTGGGGTCGTCGGTGTAGACACCATTCACATTTTTGGCGAGCAGCAACGCATCGGCTTTGAGCTCAACAGCCCTGAGCACGACCGCCGTGTCCGTGGTAAAGAAGGGATTGCCAAGGCCGCCGGCAAAAAGCGCCACACCTTTTTCGTTGAGCGCTTCGTCCGCCGCATCCCTTAGGTACGCCTGGCAGACGCTGTGAACAGGAAGGGCGGAAAAGACTTCAGCGGGCTGCCCTGCGCGGATGAGCGCGTCCTGCATGACGATGGAATTCATCACCGTGCCCAACATCCCCATCTGGTCCGCCCGGACAGCGTCCATACCATTGGCGGCGCCGGTACGGCCGCGCCAGAGGTTGCCGCCGCCAATCACGATGCCCACCTGTGTGCCGCCGTTGGCCACATCTTTGATGACCTCGGCCACTGCCATGATTTTCTCATGGTCAAACAGCCAGCCGTTTTCGCCCAGCGCCTCGCCGGAGAGCTTCAGCATAATGCGATGGTAGGACATAAACCCCTCCCAATATTGAGATATGGCGGCGCTCAGCGCCGCCATATCTGTTTTCCTGCTATGACCAGCGCCTGCCTTAGGCCTGTTGGGTCATGGCTTCAATTTCGCCGGCCAGGTCGCTGGCCTTCTTTTCGATGCCTTCGCCCCGCTCATAGCGGGTGAAACGGCGTACGGAGATCCTCTCTCCGCTGGCAAGCGCTGTGTCGTTGACCAAGGCCTGTACGGTGATGTCGGGGTTCTTCACAAAGGGCTGCTCCAGCAGGCACACTTCCTTAAAGTACTTTTCAATCCGGCCTTCCACCATCCGGTCCACGATCTTCTCGGGCTTGCCCTCATTGAGCGCCTGGGCGCGCAGGATTTCGCGCTCTTTGTCCAGGTTCTCCTGAGGCACGTCCTCTTTGGACACGAACTGTGGGTTGCTGGCGGCGATTTGCAACGCCAGATCATGGCAAAGATTTTTGAAAGTATCCGTCTTGGCCACAAAATCGGTCTCACAGTTGACCTCAACCAGCACACCAATCTTGCCGCCCAGGTGGATATAACTGTCCACCAGGCCTTCGGAGGCGATGCGGCCGGCCTTCTTGGCATTGGCCGCCAGGCCCTTTTCACGAAGGTACTCGATGGCCTTGTCCATGTCGCCGTTGGTCTCAATCAGCGCTTTCTTGCAGTCCATCATGCCTGCCTGGGTGCGCTCCCGCAGCTCTTTTACCATCGCAGAGGTAATTTCCATTATTCTTAACTCCTTAATCATAAAGCCCGGTCAAACCTGGACTGAATCTTCCATTTCGTCTTCATTGGCGGCGTCTTCAACCGCTTCATCCTGCACGCCCTGTTTGCCTTCCAACACCGCGTCAGCCATTTTTCCGGAGATGAGTTTCACCGCGCGGATGGCGTCATCATTGCCGGGAATCACATAGTCCACCAGGTCGGGGTCGCAGTTGGTGTCCACAATGGCAATCACGGGAATCTTCAGCGTGCGCGCTTCGGCGATGGCGATGGCCTCCTTGTGGGGATCCACGACAAACACGGCGCCCGGCAAGCCCTTCATGGTACGGATGCCGCCCAGATTGTTGTCCAGTTTCTCACGCTCGTGCATGATTTTGAACACTTCTTTTTTGGGCAGTACATCCAGTTGGCCCGATTCCTGCATCCTGTCGATCTCATTAAGGCGGTCAACGCGCGTCCTGATGGTGCGGTAGTTGGTAAGCATGCCGCCCAGCCAGCGCTTGTTCACATAAAACATGTTGCAGCGCTTGGCCTCCTGCTCAATGGACTCCTGGGCCTGTTTCTTGGTGCCGACAAACAACAGGCTTTTGCCCTCCATAGACAGGTTCCTGACAAACATGTAGGCCTCTTCGATTTTGCGGACGGTTTTCTGCAGGTCGATGATGTAGATTCCGTTGCGTTCGGTGAAAATGTAGGGCGCCATCTTGGGGTTCCAGCGGCGTGTCTGATGGCCGAAGTGCACGCCTGCTTCCAGCAAGCTCTTCATGGAGATTACTGCCATTTGGGTCTACCTCCTTGTTGTTCCTCCGCGGGGTTCATCCTGCCCGGCCGCCCTTTCGGGCACAAACGGACAGTCCCCCCGCGTGCGTAATCCGGGATATTATAGCATGACGCCCCCATGTTGACAAGCGCCGGGCGGGTATACTTTGGATGTATGGATGAAACTGCGTATGACATACGTTGTATGGTTAACTGGGGTAAATTCACCCCTGAACCTTGAGGAAAGAGGAAATTACCTTGAAGAAATTTTTGACCCTTGCCTTAGCCGCCCTGCTGGCGCTTGGCCTCATACCCACCCCAACCTTTGCACAGGACACAATAAATGTCGTGCCGGTAAAGGAATTCCGCTTCCCGTCTGAGGGCGGCGCAATGGATGTGTTCACCCTTCAGAACACCGGACCCAATGACGTAATCGCCACCGTGGAGGTATTTGACCAGGCCGCCCGGCATAATGTGCAGACCATGGATATCAACCTGCCAAGCGGCGGTGAGCCCGTGGCCGTGCAGGCGTATGTCTACAAGCCACTCACCCACAACGGCGAGGTAAATACCTATAGCTATACCATTAAAGCGCCCGGCGGCTTTACCCGCAGGCTGTACTATGGGCAAAAGCTTACCATCACCACCGACTCAAACGGTGTCCAAATCTATGTCTATGACCAGATTGACAACTCCTACTATCCCCGCAACACCGTTTCCGCCTTTGGCCCCCATTTCCGGGATGTGTCGCCTGAACTCACCAAACTCTGGTACATGTTCACCCCCATTGACCTGTCCATCCAGGGCAGGCAAACCTATGTGCTGGTGGCCAGCAACATGTATGAAGTGGGCGAAGCCTATGTGGACGTGAATATGGACACGGTGGTGGTTACCTACCGGATGTTCCACGAAGAGAAACAGCACTTCACCACGGAGCGCCTGAGCGAGTTTATCACCTTCTACAATTCCTACAACGATGTTTCCATCGTGGAGCCCGAGGAGATGCCCAATCCCAGCAATTTCGCCTTCGGACAGCCCATCAGCATCTTAAACCACCTGGGCGGGGACACCAATGTGATCATGTTCATCCGCAACCGCATCACCTACTATGAATTCCCAGCGCCCAAGGACGCGTACATCCGCTTCTGGGAGAACAAACCGGAGTATAAAACCCGCCGGGAAAATATGCTGCAAATGATGGACTCCATCATGACTGTGGCGCCGATGGCCAGCCAATAATATCCTGACCGGAACTCAAGGCCCCGCCGGCTTCCCGGCGGGGCCTTTTAAGCATCAGGCTTTCTAAACTGTTCATCAAAAATCCTGGTCCGCTCCTCAAAGCCATGCACCCGGCGGACCTGGTGAAGCATCCAGATATAACCAAAAGGATCCTCCAGCAGGGCGTTGCTCACCCCCATGGACTCCATTTCCTCCACCGGCTGAACAACCCAGAAATCCCCCGGCAACGGCTTTGTCAAAGGTCTTTTTGATGTTGGGCACCATTACATTGATCCTTATGGGCCTGCTCTCCCCATCCTTTGGGGCTTTCAGCCGATGTTCCTCATTCTCATCAAGGCAGGTGAAACCGGGCGCCGTGGAGCATGAACACCGCTTCATTGAGTCCCTTTTCATCATATGTCACTTCAACACGCTGACCCCAAACACCTGCTCATGCAGGGCAAGTGCCTCCCTGCTGTCCCTTAACACCATGTTGACTTCCACACCAACCATATCATTGTCTCCTTTCACAATCCAAAGCCCTCAAAAGTACTTCACAGCGGCTTGTATACCCTGCTCTGAAGGCGTGAAACGGCGCTCTGAGTTGTTTGACTTTACCCCGCTATCTGCTATACTGCTGATTATCAACCAGGATAAGGATTCCAGCCTGGCGAATGCGGTGTGCACAGGGTCAGTTCACGGTCGTTCGTTGCGCCGCCGCTCCAATATGTCCGGACGTATCCGGAATTTAGTGTTTTCGGGGGAGTAACGCATGCCTAACCTCCTGTTCATCGCCTTGATTCTGCTTCCGGTTCTTTCCAGTTGCCTGATTGCCATAGAGGGCGGGGTTTCCGGCACCATGAAGAGCCGCCGCGCGCTGGTAGCGACTACGCTTGCCCTTCAATGCCTGTTGAGCGTTCTGGTGTTTCTTGAGGGGGATCAGAGCCAGCTGCTTTTCCACTTGAGCCCCCATCTCCCCGTTGCCCTCAGGTCGGACGCCCTGGCCCGATATTCGGTAGTCATCATCTCTTTCCTATGGACATTCACAGGCGCCTATTCCTTCAAATATATGGAGCATGTCCACAATGAGAAGCGCTTTTATACCTTTTATATGCTGATTTTGGGCGCGCTGATGGCCATGTGCCTGGCAGACACGCTGATAACCCTGTTCATCTTTTTTGAGGCGGTCACCTTCCTGTCCATGGCTCTGTTCTCTATTGAAAAAAGCAAGGAAACCACCCGCGCCAGCCTTCGCTTCCTAGTCTACGCGATCATCAGCGCCGTGCTTTGCTTTGTCGGCCTTCTCCTGACAGCGCCAAACACGGCAACGCCCTATTTTGTGCCGGGCGGAAGCCTTCTGCCGCCTGGCCAGTTCACCATTTCTGTCTCCGCCATGCTGGGCGCAGTGTTTGTAGGATGCGTGGGCTTTGCCTCTATGGCGGATATGTTTCCCCTCCATGGCTGGCTCCCCGCCGCGCACCCAGTAGCCTCAGCTCCTGCCAGCGCCATTTTGTCCAGCGTCATCGCCAAAATGGGGATCCTGGGTATCATACGTTATCTGTATTACGTTGTGGGGCCTGAGTTCATCCGCCATTCCTGGGTGCAGACGCTGCTCCTTGCTTTCGCGTTGATTACGGTTTTCATTGGCTCGATGCTGGCGCTTAGGCAAAATGTTCTTAAAAAGCGCCTGGCCTATTCCAGCATGTCCCAACTGAGCTATATCCTCTGCGGTGTTTTCCTGCTTAACCAGACAGCCCTTGACGGGGCCTTGCTGCATATGTTTTTCCACGCGCTGACCAAGTCCGCGCTGTACATGTGCGCCGGCGCCATCATCTTCTATACCGGGCGCACAGAGCTTGACCAGCTTCACGCCCTTGGCACCCGGATGCCTGTCACCATGACGCTCTTCACCATCGCCTCCCTGGGCCTGGTGGGAATCCCGCCCATGGGCGGCTTCATCAGCAAATGGTACCTGATGGAAGGTGCCATTACGGGCACCGGCCTGGGCGTGTTCACCTGGCTGGTGCCGGCTGTGCTGTTGGTTTCGGCCCTGCTCACGGCGGCGTATCTCCTGCCAATTTCCATCAGCGCCTTTTACGATGACCCAAAGAAAAGCGCGGGCATGGATCGGCTCTGCCCCACCCGCCTTTCCGCCCGGATGGAAACGTCCATGCTCATCCTTGTCGCAGCCCTTATAGGTTTTGGGCTTTTCCCGGGGGCTTTGATCAATTTTTTCCAGGCCATTGCCGACACCTTGGTATAAGCCGTTTATCATGGGGGTAACGCTGTGAACCATCTGCTGATATTCTTGCCTTTGATACCGATTATCCTGTCACCCGCCGCTTACCAACTGGCGATGCAGTCCCGCCGCCGGGGCTATGCTGTACTGATTGGCGCGGCCGGGGCCGCGCTTTTGGCCTCATTCTGGCTTTTACGCGGCGCTTTTTTGGGGCAGGAAATCAGCCTCCAGCTACCAGTATGGGCCGGCTTTGGTTTGAGCTTTCGCGCGGACGGTTTTCGGGCGCTTTATGTGACAGTACTGAGCTTAATGTGGCTCCTTACTGGCCTGCTCACCCCCGAGTACTTCATCCACGGCCACAGCCACAGCCGCTACCTGCTGTTCACGCTGATCACCTTTGGCGCGAGCCTTGGTGTCTTCCTATCGGATGATTTTTATACGGCGCTGCTGTTTTTTGAGGTGATGTCCCTGGCTTCCTACCCCTGGGTGGCCCATGAGGAGGACAACAAAGCCATGCGCGCCGCCGCTACCTACCTGGCCATTGCTATCTTTGGCGGCATGTCGGCCTTGCTGGGTTTGATCCTGTTAAAAGCGCGCCTGGGCACTTTGGCTTTTTCAGCCTTACCCCAGGCCATGGAAGCGTTGGCAGACAAGGGAAGCCTCCTTTTGCCGGGGATTTTTGTCCTCATCGGCTTTGGCGCCAAAGCTGGGATATACCCGCTGCATGTCTGGCTGCCCAAGGCCCATCCGGTGGCTCCGGCACCTGCCAGCGCTTTACTCTCAGGGGGGCTGACCAAAATCGGCATTTTTGGCATCCTGGTATTAACAAGCCGGGTCTTTATCCATGATGCCCTCTGGGGGCGGATTCTTCTGGTTCTGGGCGCCATCACCATGGTATTGGGGGCGGTGCTGGGGCTCATGTCTGTCAACATCAAGCGCACTCTGGCCTGCTCCTCGGTCAGCCAGATCGGCTTTATCACCATAGGCGCCGCCATGCAGGCGCTCCTGGGCCATGAAAACGCGCTGGCCGCCCAGGGCACGGTGCTTCACATGCTCAACCACAGCTTTATCAAGCTTACCCTCTTCATGGCCGTGGGCGTTCTGGTGATGAAAACCCATCGCCTGAACCTCAACGCCATCAAGGGCTATGGCCGTAAAAAGCCTTTCCTGGCGGTGGTTTTTCTGATTGGCGCGGCATCCATATCGGGGATCCCCCTTTTTAGCGGCTACATTTCAAAGACGCTGCTGCATGAAAGCCTGCTGGAATACATCCATTTTGCTCCTGCTTTGGGTTGGCCCCTTGGCATCGTCCCGGTGGTGGAGACCCTGTTCACCATCACCGGGGGCCTGACCTTTGCCTACATGCTCAAGCTTTTTATTGCCGTGTTTGTTGAGAAGAACGGCAACGATCAGGTGCAGGCCAAATATGACAGCATAAAACCCGCCATGAACCCCGTAAGCGGCATGAGCCTCGCGCTCTCCGCCCTGGTTCTCCTGTTCCTCGGCCTTTTTCCCGGCCAATTGATGACCCCTTTGGCCAACCTTTCCCTTCCCTTCCTGGGAGCCGCTCCGCCAGCCCATGCTGTGGACTATTTCGCCTGGGTCAACCTGAAGGGTGCCGCTATTTCCCTTGCCATCGGCCTGGGGGTATACCTGCTGGTGGTCCGCGGCCTCCTGATGCGCAGGTCCAGCACTGGCGAAAGGCGCTACGTGAACCGGCTTCCCGCCTGGGTTGATCTGGAAAACCGGATCTACAGGCCTTTGATCAGCTTATTGGCTTCCTGGGGGACGCTTCTGGCCAGGCTCCTGGAGGACGCGCTGGAATTGGTCCTCTTCCGCCTGGTGCTTCGCGCCTACTCCTTCATAGCGGCGTTGTTTGGCGGACGCGCGGGGAAGCGGGCCCGCCGCCGGCTCAACCGCCTGGCAAACGACCCCGTCCAGTCTCCCCGGGAGATCATCGGGGAAACAATGCACGCAACCCAGGCCCAGCCCGCGCCTGCGCCTGACGCGGAGGACGAGGCCGCCGTCATTGGGCACACCAGCCCGGATATCCCAGGGCCGACGCGCGAGTCCCGAAGGCAGTCAAACCCTGTCCTGACCGTAATGGTGATCGTGCTGGTGGCCTTGATGGTGGCAGGTCTGAATATGCTTTTATCCAGGTAACTAACGCTTTTTTTCAGGCAGGCTCGCGGCGGCGATGGATTGGCCCACGCGCCGGGTGGCCTCATCCGGCAGGGCAACATGGAAGGCGTCTGCAAGTCCGGGGAATTCCTTTTGAAGTGTTTCCCGGGCCTTTTCGAGTATCAATAGGCCGCCTTTGCCGCTGGTAACCCGGCCCAGGATGAGAACCTGGCCGATGTCATAAAATAACGCGTACCAGGCCAGGGCATAGGCCAGGTAGATGCCGATGGTCTCAAAAATCCGGGCGGCTCCCTCATGCCCCTGCTCAAGCTCCCGCTGTACATGCTTTAGCTTATCCGCTGGAGAAAGCCTTTGATCCAAAACAATCCCGGCCGCGGGCGCCAGTTTGATTACCGCGTCCTGGGAAAAATACTTCAATCCGCAGCCAATATCCCCGGACCACTCGTCCCGTGCCGCAATATCGCTCATGTCAACAGGCACAAAGGCCAATTCGTTAAGCCAGCCCATGATGTGCATATCCTTATCCACATAGCCCCCGGCTTCGCTGGTGCCCATGGCCAGGCCCAAAATCCGGCCCTTGCCCAGCCCCATGGCGCCTGCCAGGGCGGTAACATCGCCGTCATTGGCCACGGTTACCGGCACCGGGCCGATTTCACCGGCCGCTTTGATGTAAATGTCCCTAACATGTTCGGAATACAGGTGTTCAGGTACCGCCAGGAAGAGAGAGGCGGTCCGCACCTTGTTATTGATAAAGATGCCAGCGCTGGAAATCCCAATGGCGTCCACCCGGGGCAGGTGGCTGGCGGCGGTTCGAAAGGCGGAGAGGATTTCCCGGTAGTGATATTCGGGATCCTCCGTCACCTTGGGAAACCAGATGACTTCCTCTGAAAACACGGTCTTCCCGTCCATCACCGCGCTCACCTTGCGGTCGCTGCCGCCAGCGTCAAAGCCGATGCGGCAGCCGTCCAGATGCCGGCCAATGGCGCTGGATGCCTCCTGGGAATTAGCGATAACATCCGGGTCAGCCACATACTCCACCATAAAAGGCCGCTCATAGACATTGGCCATAAATAAGGCGTCAAAGTCCCGGCTGCCGCCTGGCTGATAGGCGGCTTTGAGATGCTCATAAACAACCATGGAACCGGATACTTGAATGTGATACCCGCCCCGTATCCACAGAAGGCTCTTTACCAACCGGTCCATCATCGCCACATTCCGGGCATCGTCTACTCCATCCGGGAATATCCGGGTTTCAAAAGCGGAACTTCGCCCTTCACCGCGCACAACACGCGCCACAAATCGCGCGGCGCCGGAAACCGATACATCCTCACAAAACGCCCGGTAAGCCAGGGACAGGGGAGCGAACCCTGGGTCAAGCGGGGTGATCACATCATTTGCCATGGCAATCCATCAACCTCCGTATTTCTGTTGCCCGCGCACAAAGCAGGCATGGGCGCGCATGGTGCCGTCAAACAGTGCGATATCCGCGTCTTTTCCAACTTCAAGCGAGCCCTTGGCTTCCTCGCCAATAACCCTGGCCGCGTTTTGGGAGGCATAGGCAATGGCCTCATGGAGGGGAAGGCCCGCGTGGGTGCTGAAGTTAAGCACGGCCTGGTTTAGTTTCAGCACTGAGCCGGCGATAGTCCCGTCAGCCAGCCTGCTTTCAACGCCCGTCACATGGATGGCCTGGCCGCCCAGGGTATACTCCCCGTCCCCAAGGCCGCCAGCCCGGGTGCAGTCCGTGACCAACACCAGCTTCTCCCCCTTGGCGAGCTTAAGCAGCCGGTAAAGCCCCGGGTGAACGTGGAAGGTGTCAGCAATCAACTCACACACCACATCTGTGGTAAGTGCCGCGCCCACCACCCCGGGATTGCGGTGGTGCAGGCCCGTCATGGCGTTGAAGGTGTGGGTGATATGGGACGCGCCGGCTTCAATGGCGGCCATGGTTTCCTCATAAGTCGCCTCCGTATGCCCAATGGAAACCACGATGCCGCTTTGCCCGGTGACAGACCGGATAAAATCCAACCCGCCCGGCACCTCCGGCGCCATGGTCACGATCTTCACGATGTCCTTATGACGCAGCAGTTTTTGCGCGTCCGGCGGCAGGATGTATTGGTCGGATTGGGCGCCTTTGCGCCGGGGATTGATGAATGGCCCCTCCGCGTGCACCCCCATAATCTCGCTGCCGGAAAATTCAGGATTTTTGCTCTCCTCTTTTAGGCCCCTGGCAACATCAAAGGCCCGCTCGATCTCCCCCCAGGGCAGGGTCATGGTGGTGGGCAGAAAGGCCGTGACGCCGTTCTTGATCAAGCCTTCCGCCATCCGCCGGATGCCCCGGGCGCTGCCATCCGAAGCGTCCTCCCCCAGGTAGCCGTGGATGTGCAGGTCAATAAGCCCTGGGGACACATAAAGCCCTTTGGCGTTAATGCTTTGGTTGCCCTTGGGCGCTAAACCGGGAACGATGCCCCGCACCTTCTGGTCAAACACGAGGCTATGCCCCTTAAGAGGGCCTTCCGGAGTCAGGATGATGCCGTTTTCAATCGCTTTCATGCCGTCTGCCGCCTTGTTGTTAATATCCTGTTTGCTTATCATATCAGCGGATCCCCGCGTTTTCAATCACTGTCCGTGATAACTCCAAAGATATAATTACTAATTCTTGCCCAGAAAGGCTATCTATGATATATTGGGCATGAAAAATGCAAATACAAAGGAGGGGATGCGCGTATCTGAAGACGCAAAGCGCTGTTTGGGCATTACAGCCCGGATATCACACCTGTCTTGCATAATTACTGCATATTCTGACTAATCCACTTTTCCTCCATTGCGCGCGACCCACCTGACCGGCTATAATTATTCCCAATCTTAGAAGGAGGTCCACATCATGAAAAAGACCCTGGCCCTGTTGCTGGTCCTGATGCTGATGGTGCCGTTCCTGGCGCTTGGAGAGGAATACGCCGGCACTATCACCATTGGCATCTTCGAGCCCGCTTCCGGTGATAACGCTGCCGGCGGCAAGCAGGAAACCCTTGGCATGTACTACGCCAACAGCCTGGTCGGCTCGGTGGAACTGAATGGTAAGAACTACAAACTGGAGGTCAGCGAAGTGGATAACCAGACCTCCGCTGACAAGGCGCCCGCCGCGGCCCAGACCCTGGTCGGCCGCAATGTCAACGTGGTGCTGGGCACCTACGGTTCCGGCGCTTCCATGGCCGCAGCGCCCATCTTTGAGGCCGCAGGCATCCCCGCCATCGGCGCTTCCTGCACCAATCCCGGCGTCACCCTGGGCTCCCCGCTCTACTGGCGCATCTGCTATACCGATGATTTCCAGGGCGATGTGCTGGCCAACTTCGCGTTCAACGACCTGGGCGTCAAGGTTGCTTACACGCTCAACATGCTGGGCGAAGACTACGGCGCAGGCCTGGTCAACTATTTTACCCGTGCCTTTGAGAAACTGGGCGGCAGCGTTGTAGCCGATACCTTCCCGGAAGGCACCAGTGACTTCACCGCCTACCTGCAAAACGCGGTGAACGCGAACGCGGGCGTTATCTTCTCCCCCAGCTCCACCACTTACGCTTCCCTGATGCTGGGCCAGGCCAAGTCCATGAACCTGGCGCTCCCCTTCGTGGCGGGCGACACCTGGGCATCCCTGGTAATCCTGGAGGCGGTCCAGGGCTCCGATCTGAAAGTCTACTTCTCCGACTTCTTCAATGAAAATGACGAGAACGCCAGCCAGGTCTCCAAGGATTTCGTCACAGGTTTCAAGGCCTGGCTCAATGCCAACCCCCAGAACCTCACCAATAACGGCGGCAAAGACATCATCGCAGCGGTCTCTGCCTTGGGCTATGACGCCTACATGACGGCAGTGGAAGCCATCAAGGCGACTGAGAACGGCAGCAAGGAGCAGATTGCCGAAGCTCTGCCGGCTGTCTCCTACAACGGTGTGACCGGGATGATCGTATTTGATGAGAACGGCGACGCTAAAAAGGATATCGCCTACATCAATATCGCTGATACCAAGTCCCTTAACTACATCTTTGTCACCACCACCAGCATCCAGTAACAGGCCTTATAAAAAAGCAAGGGGGCGCTGGCGCCGTTGGGTTCAGCGCCCCCTTATTGAAAGAAATGGGGGCAAATCTGGGTGAATGGGTTTGAACGTCTCTTCCCTTATCTCTTGGCCGGGGTTTCTGTGGGCGGCCAATATGCGCTGATTGCCATTGGCTATACCATGGTCTACGGCATCCTGAGGCTCATCAATTTCGCCCATGGCGACATCTTCACCGTAGCGGGTTTTTTCATGGTCTATATGAGTGCCACCATGCCGCTTGTTGTTTCCATTCCGCTGACTATCATCCTGACGGTACTCCTGGGCTTCACAGTGGAACGGGTGGCCTACAAGCCCCTTCGGGAAGCACCCCGCATGTCCATCATGATATCCGCTATAGGTGTCAGTTACCTGCTTCAAAACCTGATGTGGTATGTAACCGGCGGGCTCGCTAAGCAGTACCCGGTGCTGCCTTGGCTGTCAAACTCAGTGACCATCCTGTCCGCCACCACCAAAATCGTCACCATCGTAACACCCTTGCTCACGGTGGCGCTGGTGTTGTTGCTGCTTCAGCTCATCAACCACACCAAGACCGGCATGGCCATGCGCGCTGTGTCCCGGGATTTTGAAACCGCCAAGCTCATGGGCATCAAAATCGACCGGGTGATTTCCATTTCCTTCATCATTGGCTCCTTCCTGGCGGCCGCCGGGTCGCTGTTATATTTCACCAACTATCCCACCGTAACACCCACGGTGGGCGCTATGCCTGGGCTGAAGGCCTTTGTGGCCGCCGTATTTGGCGGTATCGGATCCATTCCAGGGGCGGTGGTGGGAGCCTTTTTGATCGGCATCTCTGAAAATCTGATCAAGGCTTTTGGCTATTCCACATTTTCGGATGCCTTCACCTTCGCGCTGCTGATTGTCATCTTGCTGGTCAGGCCCACCGGGCTCTTTGGCGAGAAGACCATTGACAAGGTATAGGAGCAGGATATGAATACAAAGAAGCGCGGCCTGGTTATCGGCCTTATCCTGCTGGCACTGCTGTTTGCGGGCCTGTATATCCTGGAGAACACCATTTCATCCTCCACGATGCTGATTACCATCCTTAAAAAGGGTGTCATTTATGCCCTCATCGCTGTATCCATGAACCTGCTGAACGGCTTTACCGGGCTTTTCTCCCTGGGGCAGGCGGGATTCATGCTTATTGGCGCCTACACTTACGCCATCCTCACCATCCCTGTTAACATGCGGGGCATGATTTACCAGTATTATGACGGCGGCATTGTCCAGTTTGCCCTGCCCGCCATCATCGGTATCCTGTGCGCGGGTTTGCTGGCGGCTTTTTTCGCCTTTCTCGTGGGGCTGCCGGTTTTAAGGCTCAAGAGCGACTACCTTGCCATCGCCACCCTGGGCTTCGCTGAAATAATCCGCGCCATCATCCAGTATGAAGGACTGGGACCGCTGACCAACGGCTCAAACCTTTTGAGGCGTTTCCCCACCTTCCAGTCGGTGCTGTATCCCTTTGCCGCGGCGGCCATCTGTATCGGCGCAATTTTGCTGCTGATCAACTCCACCTACGGCCGCGCATTCAAAGCTATCCGGGATGATGAGGTGGCTGCGGAGGCCATGGGCATTAACCTTTTCTTCCATAAGCAGCTGTCCTTTGTTGTTTCCTCCTTTTTCGCGGGGATAGGCGGGGCACTTCTGGCCATGTACCAGGGATCCATCCAGGTGGCCACCTTCAAGTCCGCCATGACCTATGAGATTCTCCTTATTGTGGTCATCGGCGGCATGGGCTCGGTCACCGGATCGGTCATCGCCAGCTTCCTGTTTGTAGCCTCCAGCGAATGGTGGCTGAGGTTCCTGGACAACGAGATGTTCATTGGCACTTTCCAGGTGCCCCTGCTGCGTTCCGGCTTCCGCATGGTGGTCTTCTCGGTGATTATCATGGCGGTGGTACTGTTTTACCGCCGGGGCATCATGGGAGACAAGGAGTTCAGCCTGACGCGCGTCAGAAACCGCCTGCTGAACAGGAAGGCGGGCCGGAATGCCTGAAAAGATGCTTGAGCTAAACGACATCACCATGCAATTCGGCGGCGTTGTGGCCGTCAATAACCTGTCCATGTACATCGGCAAGGGAGAGATTGTGGCGCTGATCGGACCCAACGGCGCCGGTAAGACCACGGCCTTCAACTGCGTCACGGGTGTATATAAGCCCAGCAACGGGCAGGTGAAGTACCAGGGCCAGGTGATTGTGTCAAACCACCCCGCCGGAAAAATGAAGGCTCTTTATGCGGGAGAAAACCGGGACAGGTACCCCCACGTGGTGGACCCCACCCCCGACAAGATCACCCGGATGGGTATCGCCCGCACTTTCCAGAACATTCGGCTCTTCAAAACTCAGACTGTGTTTGAAAATGTGTTGATTGCCACCCACCTGCACCGCACCAGCAACCCCATCTCCGCCGCCTTCCGCCTCAATTGGCGCGAGGAACAGAAAATGCGGGAATTGTCCCTTGAGATGCTTGATTTTGTGGGTCTGTCCGCCATGAAAGATGAGCTGGCCACCTCCCTCCCCTATGGCAAGCAGCGGCGCCTTGAAATCGCCCGGGCCCTGGCCACCAGGCCAAAGCTCCTTCTGCTGGACGAACCGGCAGCCGGCATGAACCCGCAGGAGACGGCGGACCTTGCCCAGTTTATCGTGGAAATCAAGGAGCGCTTTAACCTGACCATTTTCCTTATCGAGCACCATATGGACCTGGTGATGGACATCTCTGAGCGCATCTATGTGATTGACTTCGGCAAGCTCATCGCCCATGGCGAGCCCCACGAGGTACAGGACAACCCGGATGTAATCACTGCATATCTGGGGGTGGAGGACATATGAGCCTGCTGAAAGTAACCGACCTGAAGGTGTCCTATGGCGGCATTGAGGCCTTAAAAGGCATCAGTTTCGAGGTGCCCAAGGGGCAAATCGTCACCCTCATCGGCGCCAATGGCGCCGGTAAATCCACCACCCTGCGGGCCATCATGGGCCTGGTTCCCCTGAAGTCCGGCGGCATTACCTTTGACGGCCGGGAGATTACCAGCCTTGACACCTCCCGGGTGGTGGCGGAGGGCATCGTGCTGGTTCCGGAAGGGCGGCGCGTATTCCCCAATCTGACGGTGCTGGAAAACCTCCGCGTGGGCGCCTACCTGAGGCGGGACACGGAGGAAATCGAGAACTCACTGCGCTATGTCTATGAGCGCTTCCCCAGGCTTGAGGAGCGGAGCTGGCAGATGGCCGGCACCCTTTCCGGCGGAGAGCAGCAGATGCTGGCTGTGGGCCGCGCCTTAATGGCCCGCCCCAAACTCCTCATGATGGATGAGCCCTCCCTGGGTTTGGCGCCTTTGGTGGTGCGCGACATTTTTGGCATCATCAAGCGCCTTCTTGAGGAGGGGATGACCATCCTGCTCATTGAGCAAAACGCCAACGCCGCCCTGAGGGCCGCCGATTATGGCTATGTCATGGAGACCGGGCGCATCACCCTGGAAGGAACGGGTGAAGAACTGCTGAAAAACCAGCGTGTCCGGGACGCCTATCTTGGGCAGGCGCGCAAAAAACGGTAGGCAGATTTAATAACAAGTGGTTTTAACCGCGTCCTGGCGGCGCGGGTTTTTGTTTTGTTTGCCAAACCCCACACCACCCGCTAAAAGTATGGTAATATAACATGAATTATTGTCCATTGGCCCGGTGCTATCCACTTGGTTTTGCGCCCGTATGTTTGAGCCGGCCAAATTGAGGGGAGGTGCTGAGACTGAAACGCCCAATCTGGAAACCGGAACGGACTTATCTGCGCCTTGCGCCGGAAAACCGCGCGGCGATGGCTGCCCATAACGAGAAGATGATTGGTATCCTGCCTATTATGGGTTGGCTGCTGATGCTCCTGCCGCTGTTTTCGGTTCCTCTCAGCAGCACAAAATCGGGCGCTGTCCCGGTTTATCTGGCGGGTTTCGCCGGGTTCTTCGCCTTGTTTTTGATATATCAACTTCCCGGCATGAAAAAGCATGCGCTGGCCGGGTTGTATGCCGCCTATTCCATCTTTTTCCTGTTGGCCGTTTACCTGAGCGTTATCCACAGCCCCGGCATGCGGGCCACCATCCTGCTTGGGGTGTTCTGCCTGATGCCCTTCAGTTTTATTGACCGTCCCCTGCGCATGAACCTTTTCGCTGCCTTCTGGCTGGCGCTGCATGCCATCCTGGCATTCCTTCTGAAGCCGCGAAGCCTGGCTCTTGACGATACGATCAACTGCCTGTGTTTTGCTATCCTTGGGTGTTTTTTGGGGAACCTGGTGGTGCAGGTGCGGGTGGAGAGTTTTGAGACGCACCGCCAACTCATCCTGCAAAAAGAGACCGATGTTTTAACCGGGTTAAGCAATCGCCGCAAGCTGTATGAAACCCTGGCGCATCTGGAAACGCCAGCGTCAATAAAGCCATCCTGTGTGATGATGATTGATATTGACCACTTCAAAGAGCTTAATGATGTACATGGCCACGCGGCGGGTGACCGGTGCCTGGGTTGGTTTGGCAAAAAGCTGAAAGGTTTTTCAAAGGACTACCGGATTGACTTCTACCGCTATGGCGGCGAGGAATTCGTGGCGATTGCCTATGGCTACAGCGAAGCGAAGGTTCTGGACATCGCCGAAAGCCTGCGGGCCAGCATTGAAAAAGACGATGTATTCAGCCTTACTGTCAGCATTGGCGTGGCCTACTGCCAGGATGATAAGATCAGCAACTATGAAACGGTGATCGAGCGGGCCGATCAAGCCGCCTATAACGCCAAACGCCTGGGGCGCAATCGGGTGAGCCTTGAGAAGAAGGCACAAAGCCGCTTGGCGTAACGTTGCCGGATGCTACTGCTGCCTGCTTCTGAACGCCATCCCAAACACAGCGCCGCACACAGCGCCTGAGATATGGGCCAGCTGGGAAATGTTATCCCGGGTGAAGAGGCCTGCTGAAATCTCCCGGCCCAGATAGATTACCGCCACCAGTATCAGCGTCAGAGGTACCTTTCCGCCGCCCTCGCGCCCGGAGACGGCGGAAAGGAAGATCAGCATAAACACAATGCCCGAGGCCCCCATGGACGCTGTGCCGGGGGAAATCAGGATGTGCACAAGGCCTGTCACCAGGGCGGCGGCCAGCACCATCAGGGCATATCGCCTGGCTCCGCAGTGCCTTTCCACCAGGGGGCCCAACACCAGTACCATCCCCATATTGCCGGTGTAATGGGCGAAATCCGCGTGGCCAAAGATGTGCAGGAATACCCTCAGGTAACTCAGCGGGTCTGCCCAGGAAGCGCGGTACACGCTGAAAAGCGTCCGGTTGGAGGCTCCTCCGGTCAAAGTGCCCAGGACGAGCACCACCAGGGACAATCCCGCGATGCCAAGCGTCACCGGCGAGGACAGCTCAACCCAGCAGCGGGGATTCAGGCTTTTCCAGTTGATTTTCATCGTTTCCCCCGATGTTCTGCCCAAAGATGGGCTGTGCAATTATCAAAACGATTGTATCATATTCAAGGCACCAAAGAGGTTAGCTTCCCAATTATTTTGCCGCTTGCCGGTTTTGCTGTATGATAGGCACATCAACACGGAGGCAGAAGAACACCGAAATGAATGTGAAAAAGCCCCTCCTCATCGGGAAGGCCCCAGTGGCGCTGCGCGCCGCTTTGCTTTGCCTAAGCCTGCTTCTGTTGCTGTCAGCCTGCATGCCGCTGCCCATTCCCCCATCATCTGACGCGCAGCTGGAGCCACGGAAGCCTGACGATCTGGACAGCCTTTATCGGCTGATGGTGGGCACTGGCCTGTTGCCGGACATGGCGCCCGTGCCGAACAGCCTGGTTCCAAGCGTTTATGGCATCAACCTTGCCCTGGCATCTGATGCTGTTTTTATGGTGGCACAAGACCCCCTGCGCGCGGATGAAGTCGTTCTCATCACAGCCAGGGATGAAGCGGGCGCCAATCAAATCCAGATTCACCTAAATACCCGGCTGGCCCAGAAGGAAATCGCCGCCATGGGCCAGGACCCGGCCCAGTACGCTATGATCCTGGACGCTCATTTGAGCCGGAACGGCGTAAACCTGGCCCTTATTGTAAGCCCCGATGCGGACCAGCTGGCCCAGGTATATGTAGAAAACCGTTAGGGCCTATAACCCCTGAAGGAAGGATTGTACAGCCAAAAACGAAGCCTGATCCTGCCACATGGCGCCGTGGCCTCCGGATTCCAGCGTCACCAGCTGCGCGCTGGGGAACAGCGCGGCCAGGCGCTGGGATTGTTCATAGGGCACCAGCCCGTCATCCCTGGCCGCTACAATCAAGGTAGGGCTTTGGACGCCTTTTGCATGGTGGTCACTGCGGTAAGGATTGCGAATGGGCAAGGGAATCGAGACAGTGATATCCAGCAACGCTTCCACAAAGCTGGCGGTTAGCGCACCCCCGCTAAAATAGGGCGCGAACAGGATAAGCCCGGCCGGCTGCTTTTCCCCCGCAAGGCGCACGGCGGTGCCGGTGCCAAGGCTCCAACCTGCCAGCACAATCCTGTCCCTGTTCACATCCTCTCGGGCCAAAGCATAGTCCCAGGCCGCGCGCGCCATCCGGAAAATACTTTCCTCATTGCGCTCCCCAGGGCTTCGGGCGGTGCCGGGATAGTCGAGCATCATGAAATGATACCCTGGCAGCATTTGCTGCCCCGATGGCTGGGTCATAATTTGTGCCCTGCCGGCTGACTCTTCTCCGTTGCCGCCAAAATACAGGATCAGCCCGGCCTGTTCAGTGCTGTTTGCTACAAACCAGCCGTTATAACTCTCTCCCTCCGGACCGGAGAGGGTGATCTGTTGAGCGCCGGGTTTGGCCTTCAGCGCTTCTTCCGCCCGGATGTTAATGTCAACCGGCGGGTAGAGGATGGCTCCCTGCCCCACCCAAAGGAAGGCGTAGGCCCAAACCAGCCCAATCAGGATCACCAACAGCAGGAGCCTGCCGATGTTCTTAAAAAAACGCAGCGGCCTGTTGGCCGGGCGCACAGTGAAAAGGAAGATAATGGACGCCGAAATGACAGTGAACACATATAATTCGTTCGCCCTAACCCGGACATCTCCCCCTATTTGCCCAAGCATAAGCCCTGTGCCAATGGCAATGGCTATGCTGGCCGCCGCCGACAGAATCAGGCTCAGGAAAACGCGCTTCACTGTGGTCCTCCTTTTGGATAAGGTCATCTGTACGCTCCTTTCTGGTGAAACCCGACAAAGGGACACCGAAGGCTGCCCGCGCCTGGGCTAAGCCTCCTGGATGGAATCCATTTCATTCCCGGATTCGCTTTCCATCGATAAATGGGCATAGCTGTCCATGCGCTCCCGGGCTTTCTCGCGCCAGCGGCCAAAACGGAAGGCCAGGGCGCTGGCCACAGCCCCCGCCAGCCAGGTGGCCAGCATAGCGTAATAGATCATCTCAGGGCTGCCCAGGGGGTTTTCCGCTGTCTTGGACAGGTCTACCAGCCAGTAGGACAGGGGGACTCTCAGCACGACAGATACGGTGATGGAAATCCACATCGGGGTTACCGCGTCCCCTGCGCCCCGCATCACGCCTGACAGGCTCTGGATGACCGCCATGGCGATAAAGCCAACGGCCAGGATGCGAATTAAGCGCATACCGGTCTCAATGATCACCTCGGTTTGGGTGAACAGGCTCATGATGTGCCTGCCAAAGAGCAGCACCGCTCCGGTCATTGCCGTGGCCACGGCAACCGCCATCATCGTCCCCTGCCTGGCCCCCTGCTGCGCGCGGTCAAGGCGTCCCGCGCCGATGTTTTGCCCGGTAAAGGTGGTCATCGCCATGCCAAAGGAGAAGTTGGGCATCATGGCAAAGCCATCCACCCGCATGGCAATGATGGCGGTGGCCACAAACATGGGGCCGAAGCTGTTCTGCAGGCGCTGCACCACCAGCATGGCCATGGAGAAGGTGGCCTGTGTGATGCCCGTGGGCATGCCCAGCCTCAGCACGTCTTTCACTGCCTCCCTTTTAAGGCGCAGTGTCCCGCGATTGATATCAAAAGTCTCGCGCATACGGGTGAGCTTGATGTAGCACAGCACAGCGGAGATGAATTGGGATATCACTGTGGCAATCGCCACGCCGGACACTCCCCAGCCAAAGGAAATCACGAACCACAGGTCCAGCAGGATGTTGAGCGCGCTTGTGAGCAGCAAAAATCCCAGGGCTGTAAAGCTGTCCCCCAGCCCCCTTAGGATGCCTGAGAGGATGTTGTAATAGGTGAAGCTGGCGATACCCAGAAAGTAGATTTGCAGATAGCTGATGGCATCCTCAATGATCTCCGGCGGTGTTTGCAGCGTCTCAAGCACCGGGCGGGCAAGCATTGTCCCAAGGACCATGATAATCACAGATGCAATGGCCGTAAGTGTCAGGCAGTTGCCGATGGCAACAGACAAACGCTGCCGGTCCTTGGCTCCAAACGCCTGGGCTACCAGAATGCCCGCGCCGTTTGAAATACCCATAAACAGCGCGATCATGAACATCAGGATGGGCCCGGTGCTCCCCACCGAGGCTAGGGCGTGATCCCCCACATACTGCCCCACCACCACCGCGTCTGTTGAGGAATAAAGCTGCTGGGCAATATTGCCCACCAGCATGGGAAAAGCAAACTCCACAACGCGCTTCCAGGGAGCGCCCATCGTCATGTCCCGGGGCGAAAAAATGGCGCGTAGCCTCTGCATGCAACAACCTGCCTTCTTTGGTCTGAGTGTTGAGTATATCATCTAGTGGTGGCAAAAGGAAATCAGTTTGGGTACAATATCCCGGAGGTGGCCGCATGAAGAAAATGGTGCCCAGGGGCAAGATGTCAAGGAAAACACGCCGTGCGCTGGATGAGATGAAGCGGGTGACCTGGGGTTTCACTCCCGTCACCCGCAAGGTGGAAAGCACCAAACGCTACCGCCGTGCGGACAAGGCAGCGCGCAATGAATGGGCGGCGCGCGGGAGCGATGTCACGTGAGCGGGTTTTCAGAACAGGTGTACGCGTTGGTAGCCCAGATTCCCCAAGGCCGTGTGATGGCTTATGGGCAGATGGCACGCATGCTGGGGATGCCCAGAGCCGCGAGGATGGTGGGCTGGGCAATGCGTAATTGCCCGGACCGCCTCCCCTGGCAGCGCGTGGTGATGGCGGATGGCAGCATCGCGGGCGGAGGCTACCGGGAAATCCGCCGCGCCATGCTTGAAGCCGAAGGCGTACCTTTCCTTCCCGATGGGCGGGTGGACATGGCCGCCTGCCAATGGAACGGTCCCAAAAATGATGAAAGCCCCCAGAAAGGAATTTGATTTATGTCAACAGGCGAATACACTTTCATCTATGACTCTCCGGTAGGGCCACTCACCCTGGCCAGCGATGGCACCCACATCACCGGGCTGTGGAGGGCGGGACAAAAGCACTATGCCAGCACCCTTAGCAGAGATGCTCGGGAAAAATCACTACCCGTCTTTGAGGAGGCCGCCCAATGGCTGGACGCCTATTTTTTGGGCAAGGATCCTGGTCCCCGGCCACCGCTTAAGCCCATTGGCAGCCCCTTTCGCCAGGCTGTGTGGCAGGACCTGCTGAATATTCCCTATGGGGAAACCACCACCTATGGCGATATCACCAAACGCCTTTCAAACACGCTGAATACGCCCACAAGCCCCCGGGCGGTGGGCGGCGCGGTGGCGCGCAACCCGATCTCCATCCTCATCCCCTGCCACCGGGTGCTGAGCCGGGGGGGTGGCCTGTCCGGATATGCCGGCGGTGTGGACACGAAGATAAGGCTCTTGACCCTTGAGGGAGCGCTTTCCTGATGATTGACGCTTCCGCGCCTTGCGGATAGAATAGGCACGGCATTTCGGGGGCCGGGCCCCCAGAAAACGAGGCAATTGTATGGACTGGGTGTTTACCGCCGTCATGGGCATTGTGCAGGGGCTGTCGGAGTTTTTACCCATTTCTTCCTCCGGTCATCTGATTGTGGCGGAAAAACTGTTGGGGCTGATCGGTTACCAAACTGAAGGCTCAGCCATCGCCTTCTATGTGATGCTTCATATGGGCACCCTGGTGGCGGTCGCCGCGGTATTCTGGAAGGATTGGCTGCACATGCTCAGGCACCCTATCAAGGACCGCACGCTGCTGCTGCTTTTCATCGCCTCGCTGCCCGCGCTGTTGGTGAAACTGCTTCTGGGGGACGCGATCGACGGCCTGTTCACGGGCTGGTTTCTGGGTATCTCATTTCTGATTACGGCGCTGTTCCTGGCGCTCATTGAGGTGTTCAGCCGCCGGGGCGCCCGGCACCGGGCCAAAAGGCAATTCCCCGACATCCCGGATGCCCTGGTGATGGGCGCGTTGCAGGGCGTGGCGCTGCTTCCCGGCGTCAGCCGCAGCGGAAGTACCCTCCTGGGCGGTATCATCCGCGGCCTTGACCGGGGGGCGGCAGCCAAGTTCTCTTTCATGATGTCAGCCCCGGCTATTCTGGGCAGCTTCCTGGCGGAAGGAAAGACAGCGGTTGAGGAGTTTGGCGTAAGTTCCCTGTTCTCCGGCACAACGCTCCTGGGCCTGGCGCTCGCGGCCATATCCGGGTATCTGGCCATCCGCTATATGCTTAAGCTCATCCAGCGCATCAGCTTCTTCCACTTCGCGATCTATGTAGCCCTGGTTGGCGTGGCTGTAATCATCATGCAGGTGACGGGCTTTGCCGGCTTCCCTCCCATCGCCCTGCCCGGAAGCGGGGCGGGTTGACACAAGTATTGGAGATATTCATGCGTAAGAGACTTTTAACAGTCTTTCTGTCCATCTTAATCCTGGCTAATATTCCATTGCTGGCCCTGGCCCAGCAGACCCCAGGCCTCACTCCCGCGCCAAGCCAGCATGTCACCACTGGAAAGGGCTACTGGGAGACCCCGATGGATATCACTGACACTCAGGCCGTCTGGGATATGCTGATGGCGCCCGTCACGGTGGTGAAGGGCAACCAGAAGAGCCAGCAAACGCTGTATGCGCAGCCGGACGCCGGTTCCCAGCCCGTGGGCGACGTAACCCGGGACTCGCAGGGTGTGCATGTGCTGGAAACGCTTGACAATGGCTGGAGTCTGGTGGAAACCTACTCCAGTTCTTTCTACGACAGCAAGATCAAAGCGTGGAATCAACTGGTCCAGGGCTATATCCGCACCGAGATGCTGGAAACCCGGAAACCCAGGGGCAAATACGCCCTGCTGGTGGACAAGCTGGACCAGCGGCTTTACATCTTTAAAGATGGAGCGCTTTATGATGTGCTGGCCGTTTCCACCGGCCTTCCCAATGACCGCCAGCCCTACAACGAAACCCGATCAGGGGAGTTCCTGCTGGTCAGCCCCGTAGGCGGATTTGAGACAGAAGGCCTGCACGCCGCTATGGGCCTGCGCTTCAACTTTGGCGATATCCTGCATGAAGTGCCGCACAGCCTGCGAGGTGACATAAAAAACTACGAGCGCTACGAGGCTGTTCTGGGCGAGCGCGCCAGCCATGGCTGTATCCGCGTCCAGCGCAAGCGCACCCCCAAAGGCACCAACATGACCTGGGTGTGGAACACACTCAAGGGTCGGATGGACACAAAGCTGGTCATTTGGGAAGACCTGCCCGGTCGCCAGCTACCCCATATCGACCCAGCCACACCGCTTTATTTCAATCCCAGCGGTGGCCAGAATTACCACAGCCAGGACAACTGCTATGGGGTCCGCGAACGCTACCTTCCCCTGACGGGCTTCACCTATGGTGAGCTTGACACTGCTCCCTACAATAAGCTCACTGCATGCCCCTACTGCGTCCCTCCCCGTCGGGCGGAGGACATCAACACCATCAACAACGCCCACAAACTGCCCTGAGAGCAGCCGCTGTCCAGAAGGCGTACCAGACCAGGAATCCGCCTAAGCGGGCTTGAATTTGCGTCCAAGCGGTGATATACTATGCCAGCGCCTGACGCATGGGGCATTAGCACAGTTGGTAGCGCGCGACATTCGCATTGTCGAGGTCAGCGGTTCGAATCCGCTATGCTCCACCAAACCTGTCTGATACGAACCAACGTATCGTGACACTCCACATGACTGGAAGGATGTTCGTCCTAAACATCCCGCTCCAGGAAGAGAACCTGCTGTAATGGCGGGTTCTCTTCTTGTGATAGATATTGGACGTGACTGGGGTTTACATGCTTTTCCTGAAATCAACAAGCAAGAAAACTGCCTCAAACATTTCATCCGAACACAAATCGAAAACTACGGGAAAATATTTCAGTTTTCCCATTTGCAGTGAGTCCAGTATCATTAACTTAACATCATTGTCAAGCGGAAGACCCAATACATTTGCGCGGGCTTTTTCGGGAATATAAATAGTAACCTTGAAAAAACTGTCCCAGATCGATAGCCAAAAAACTGTTGTTTCATTTTGACCGCCTCGAACGCCTGTCCATTTGAAAAGTCCCTTTGCCAACCACGCCTTGCCGTCGTTGTAGTAACGCCATACTAAATGAATATCGTGGCATGCAAGTTCGCCTACAAACTTAATATAGGCGTTGTTCGATTCCCCAAGCGCCTTTGCAATAACATCACTTGACGGTTGAATGTCCGGGTTTCTGAGCATTTGCTCCTTGGTTGATCTCATAACTTCAGTTTCCGGTTTTTTGTTATCCATTTCCCACCGATATTTTCTGTTCATGAGTAGCGTATCAATATTACAATTCAAACATAGTCCGTTATGGCAGCAAATAGTCGCTCCGCATTCTATGCAACGCCATTTGTCACGTTCCTTCTTTAATAATTCTTCCATGCCAAATTCGTTGATGTAGTTGAGGTTTTCTATCATGCTCATATGGTATTTTGTACGGTAGCGCTTATCCAATGCTTTCAATCTCTTACAGGGGAAGTTTTCGCATTCAAAACAAAACCGGATGCTGCCTCTTGCCAGCAATTCACACGCATCTCCCATGTGCGTGCAGTTTTCTCCCCTCGGAATGCATCCCGGACAATATTTTTTGTGAAACCCTCGTCGGTTAATATCCTTTTCTCTAAACTGATAAGCGACACATAAACAGCAGTTCATCCCGCAAGGAGCGATCAATTTTTCATCCATAGATACACCTGTTCATTAAACACATATATCTCGCTCTCTCAACCTCTGTAAGCTCAAGGCTGATCAAATCCATTACGTAAAAAGATTGCTAATAACTGTAAGGAACGCTTGAATGCCTTGCTCAATCATATCTGTCAAAATTACCGGATCCTCAAAATTCGGCGATGAAATTAAGGTACATTCCACAATTGCGTCCTGATTATGATCATCATGAAATACTGTAATCCCATCAAAGGATTTACCGCAAAACACAGACTCATATTGCTTGGATATTTCTCTGTTCCGGGCGGAAAGCCAAACTTCAAAGTTACCCTTTCCGTGCAGGTAGACTATGGCTATCTTA
>JAQVQY010000080.1 GCA_028701335.1 Eubacteriales bacterium | reverse complement strand
GTCATAGTCAGCCTGGCTGAAGGTGCTGAACTTGGAGGTCTCCATGGGCAGCGCTACGCCGTCCCGGGACGCGTCCATCACCAGCGCCTGGCCGGCCGGGAACTCGCCGTTGTAGAAAGCATCAAGCGTCGCGATAACGGAAGCGGCCAGGCCCTTCATGGCAGAGGTGATGACCGTCTCGCTCTGGGGGGACTGGTCCACGTCCACACCGATGACCTTGGCGCCCGCGGCTTCAGCCGCCGCCATCACGGAGTCGCCCACCGCGCCACCGCAGGCGAAGATCACTTCGGCGCCGTCCGCGTACCAGGAGGCCGCCAGGGCCTGCGCTTCGGGAGTGGCCGCGAAGCCGCCGGTGTAGTGGTAGTTGAGGGTCAGGCCTTTGATGCCCATTTCAGTGGCGGCGTAATCGATGCCTTGGGCAAAGCCATATCCAAAGCGCACCACGGCGGGAACCGCCATGCCGCCCATGAAGCCCAGCTTGGTGTACCCGTCCTTGACCGCCGCGTAGCCGGCCAGGAAGCCCGCCTGCTCCTCAGCGTAGACGATGCCGACGGCGTTGGCTTCCGTACGGTATTCGGGGCCCTCCGGCTTGCTCCAGTCACCGTCATTGGGATTGCCGTCAATCAGGACGAAATGCACTTCGGGGTACATGTCCTGGGCGATGAAAATGGGCTGTTCAAAGAGGTAGCCCGGGGTGACGATGATCTCGGCGCCGTCGTTCACGGCCTGCTCGAGCATGTCCAGGTAAATTTCCGTGGACTGGGCGGTGGGCTGATAATAGTTATAGGTTTTGCCGTTGGCCTCGGCATACTCCACGATGCCTTCCCAGGTGCCCTGGTTGAAGGACTTGTCGTCGATGGTGCCGATGTCCGTGATCATGGCGATGTCATAATCCGCCGCCAATGCGGCAAAGGGCAGCGCCAGGGCCAGGACTAATACGAGGGCCAGAAGTTTCTTCATCTTGCTTCCTCCTTAATATTGGGCATTTAGAAACCATGTTTCTATGCTGTTTATATTATAGCCAAGCGATGCGGGATTGACAAGCGTAAAAGTGGGTACGCTGGAGCGGTAAATCTGATATAGTAAGCGGGACGGGAAAATTTCCCGGGGAGGAAGACTGTGAAACCAAGTGAATTCAGCAAGCGCCCGGATATTTCCGCAGCCCGCAAAGCCCTGTACTACACGGGCCTGGGATTGGTGGTGGCCGGCATTGCCACATTTCTCATCGGCTTCGTATCGGTGGCAGTTTCCTTTGGCCGGCCGATGGATATGTTTGCCCAGGGGCAGGGCACATCTTTCATCCTGCCTTTTGCGGGCATCGTGATGGCCATCATCGGCAGCGTCCTTAAGAACATCGGGGCCAGGGGCCTGGCCGGTTCCGGTGTGGTGCTGGATCCCCGGAAGGCCCGGGAAGACCTGCACCCCTACACCCACGCCGCCGGAGGTATGGTGCAGGACGCGGTGAAAGGCTTTAAGGCTGCCGCGGGGGAGGGCACGCCTGTGGAAGTGGTGAAGGTCCGCTGCCCAAATTGCCGGGCCCTCAATGATGAGGACGCCAGGTTTTGCGGCCAGTGCGGGCAGGCGCTCTGATATGGTTTGCCGCAAGCCCATGAGCCCCTTGTGCTGCAATGGCAAAAACACACGGGGAGGTTTCTATGCCCCTTGACGGCATCACCCTGGGATTTTTGGCGCGGGAACTTGAATCCAGGCTCATGGGAGCCCGGGTGGACAGGATCAGCCAGCCGGACCACGATCTGGTCATCCTCACCTTAAGGGCGCAGGGGGAGACACTCAGGCTTCTGATTTCCGCCACCCCCGGCAGCGCCCGCATGCACCTGAGCCAGGCCCGCTATGAGAACCCGGACGAGGCGCCGATGTTCTGTATGCTCATGAGAAAACACCTGGCCGGCGGGCGGGTCACCGCCGTACGCCAGTTGGGTGGCGACCGGCTGATAGAAATTCGGGTTATCGGCCGGGATGAGCTGGAGAGCAGCCGGGAGAAGGTGCTGTATTTTGAGGCCATGGGCAAGCACTCGAACCTCACTTTGACCGAGGACGGCAGAATCCTGGACGCCCTGCGCCATGTGAGCCCGGACATGAGCCGGGTGCGCCAGCTCCTGCCGGGGCTGCCCTATGAGATGCCGCCGGTGCAGGATAAGCTGGATCCGGGCGGGATGGATACAGCGGAACTGGCCGCCCGGATAAATGCGTGCGAAGGCTCGCTGGAGAGGTTTCTGTCGGACCATATCACCGGCGTTTCCCGCCAGACCGCGCGGGAACTGGCCCTCAGGGCGGCAGGGGACGCTGAAGCCCGGCTGGACAGCCTCAGTGTCCAGGCGCTCTGCGATAAACTAACGGCGCTGTTTGCCGCACTGCCCGGGATGGCGGCGCCCCGGCTGCTGTTGGATCTGGACGGCGCGCCCGCGGACGCGCTGCCTTTCCCCTTCATCGGCCAGCCGGAGGAGCTGCAGCAGCCCCGGGACACCCTGTCCCAGGCCGTGGAAACCCGCTTTGACGCGCGGGACCGCGCACAGCGGCTCAGGCAGCGCGCCGCCAGCCTCAACAAAACCGTGACCAACGCCTTAAACAAGGCCAGGCGCAAGCTGGCGATCATCCAGGAGGAAACGCCCAGCTTTGAGCAGGCGGAGGAGCTGCGGGTGATGGGCGAGCTGATCACCGCCAACCTCCATGACCTGCCCCGGGGCGCACAGTCGGTTACCCTGCCCAATTACTACACCGGCGGGGAGTTAACCATTGCCCTTGATCCCACCCTGCCGCCATCCGCCAACGCCCAGCGCTACTTCAAGCGCTACCGCAAGGCCCACACCGCCCGGAAGCTGTCCGAATCCCAACAGGAAAAAGCGCTGGCGGACATCGCGGCGCTTGAGGAAAGCCTGTATTTCCTCCAGCGGGCCCAGAGCAGCCAGGAGATCAGCGAACTGAGGGCCGATCTGGCTCAGCTGGGATTCGCGCGCCGGGAGCCAGGCGCCGGCAGCCGGAAAAAGAAGAAGGCGGAAAGCCCCCTGATGCGCTTCATTTCCTCAGACGGCTTTACTATCCGCGCTGGCCGCAACTCCGGGCAGAATGAGCGCTTGCTGAAAGAGGCGCGGGGCGAGGACATCTGGCTGCACGTCAGGGACGTCCCCGGCTCCCATGTCCTCATTACCGCGGGCGGCCGGGCCGTGCCTCAGTCAACCATCCTTGAAGCCGCCAAGATCGCGGCCTTTTACTCCCAGTCCCATGGCAAACCGGTCCAGGTGGACTACACCTCGCGTAAAAACGTCCGCAAAACCCCGGGCGGGGGCCCCGGCCTGGTGCACTACACCGGGGAGAAGGGCCTGACAGCCCAGGCGGAGGAGGCCGAAATCCTGGCCCTGGAAGCCCGCGCCAGGTAGCGCCGCCACAGCACAACCCTGATTATTATGCCGTCCGCCATCAGGCAGGGCGGCCTTTTTGCCATGCAAAATCACCATAACGAAAATGACGAAAATCTTCTTTTCGTCTCTTGCCAAAGCCTGAGATGATGGCTATACTGGCAATACGAAATCGTTTTAGTGACACAAATATGAGAAGGAGGCGCCATGGCGGTATCCATCAAGACCCTGTCCGAGGCCTGCGGCGTCTCCCCGTCCACCGTCTCAAAGGCGCTCAACGGCTACGATGACATCTCCGAGGAAACAAGGCTTAAGGTGCAAACGGCCGCTGAAAGGATGGGCTACCGCCCCAGCGCCATCGCCCGGGCGCTGAAAACCGGGCGCACCTACAATATCGGCGTTGTTTACAATGAAAAGAGCGGCAGCGGCTTCACCCACAGTTTCTTTGCCCCGGTGCTGGAGTCGTTAAAATCCGAGGCCGAAAGCCACGGCTATGACATCAGCTTTATCACCCCCCATTCCAAGGTTCTGGGGATGAGCTACCTGGCGCACAGCCTCTACCGCAAGGTGGACGCCGTGTGCGTGCTGTGCTGTGACTTTGAGGACCAGGAAATCACGCAGCTGAGCCGCAGCAGCCTGCCGCTTGTCACTATTGATGAAACGCTGCAAGGGCGCTGCTGCGTTATGTCCCAAAACGAGGAGGGCATGGCGGAGCTGACCCGCCACATCATCTCCCTGGGCCATAAGGACATCGCCTTCGTGCACGGCCTCCTGCCCGCTGTCGCCACGGTCCAGCGCTTAAAGGGCTTTAAGGCCGCCATGGCGGAGGCGGGCATCCCCGTGAACCCTGACTGGGTCAGGCCCAGTTCCTACCACAAGCCCAACGAGACCCGCCAGGCCGTCAAAGAGCTGCTGAAAGGCCCAAAACGCCCCAGCTGCATCTGCCTGCCGGATGACTACGCGGCCCTGGGCGGGCTGGAAGCCGCCGCCGCCGCGGGGCTCAGGGTGCCTGAGGACATCTCCATGGCGGGCTATGATGGTGTTGGCATCCTGCAGATGTGCCGCCCCCAGATGACCACGGTGGCACAGGACTGCGAGGGCATCGGACGCCTGGCCGCCCGGAGCCTGGTGGACCAGATCGAAAACCCCCAGGGAAGCCGCCCGCTTGTTACCCGCGTGCCCGCCCGGCTGATCAAAGGCCAGACGGTGCGCGCCGCCACTGGCGCATAGGCCAAAAGACCTTATCAAAGGAGGCAATATGCCATTTCGCGAGGATTTTATCTGGGGCGCAGCCACCTCCTCCTATCAGATCGAGGGCGGCGCCTTTGAGGACGGCAGGGGGCTCTCGGTGTGGGACGCGTTCAGCCACCAGCCGGGCAAGGTGTTTGAAGGGCACACGGGCGACGTGTCCAGCGACCACTACCACCGCTACTTTGAGGATGTGGACCTTTTGGCCCGGATGGGGATCAACAACTACCGCTTTTCCGTGTCCTGGCCGAGGCTTCTGCCTGAAGGCACGGGGACGGTCAACCGGAAGGGCGTTGATTTCTACAACCGGCTGGTGGACGCGCTGCTGGAGAAGGGGATCCGCCCCTGGATGACCCTCTACCACTGGGACCTGCCCTACGCCCTGCAGGCCCGGGGCGGCTGGGAAAACCCGGACATGCCCCAGTGGTTTGAAGACTACGCAAAGCTGTGCGCATTAAGCTTCGGCGACCGGGTGCGTGACTTCATCCCATTGAACGAGCCCCAGTGCTTCATCGGCATGGGCTGCGGATCCGGCGTCCATGCCCCGGGGCTGGTAATGGGGAAGCACGCCACGGTTCCCATGGCCCACCATGTGGTGAAAGCCAACGGCCTGTCAACGCAGGCCCTGCGCGCGCTGGTGCCGGGCTGCAGCGTGGGCTACGCCCCCAACATGAACCCCTGCATGCCGGCAACAAAAAGTGAAGCGGACATCGCGGCGGCGCGGGCCGCCTACTTCCATGTGCCTGAGGGGGACGATTGGCACTGGAACGTCTCCTGGTGGAGCGACCCGGTGATGCTGGGGGAATACCCCGCACAGGGGCTTGAGCTGCTTGAGCGCTTCCTGCCCAGGGGCTGGGAGAAGGATATGCCGCTGATCCACCAAAAGCTGGACTATTACGGCCAGAACATCTACCAGGGCCATGTCATCCGCGCCGCGGACAACGCCCGGGGCTGGGATGAAGTGCCTCGCCCGTTTGGCATCGCCAAGACCGCCAGCCAGTGGCCCGTCACCCCGGAAGCCCTCTACTGGGGCCCCCGCTTCCTTTATGAGCGCTACCAGACCCCCATCCTCATCACCGAAAACGGCTTGAGCTGCCACGACGCCCTGTCCCTGAACGGCAAGGTACATGACCCCAACCGGGAGAACTATGTGCATCGCTACCTTTTAAACCTGCGCCGGGCGGCCGGGGATGGCGCGGACATCGCGGGCTACTTCTACTGGTCGCTTTTGGACAACTTCGAATGGGCCGAGGGCTATTCCGACCGCTTTGGCTTGGTCTTCGTGGACTATACGACCGGGGAGCGCACCATCAAGGAGTCCGCCTGGTGGTACAAAAAAGTGATGGAGTCCAACGGGGAAAGTCTGTAGGCCCGCGCCCCGGAACCGGGCGAAATCCCTGTGAATCTTCAGCCTTTGCGCGCTTGACAGCGGAAAAAGACCGTGCTACTATATCTTTCGCTGACGCGGGGCCGAACCTCCCCGTAGCGGGAAACCTCGACCCATTAGCTCAGTTGGCAGAGCACTTGACTTTTAATCAAGGTGTCCCGCGTTCGAGTCGCGGATGGGTCACCACTTTCCCGGTCAGTGCTGGCGCGCGGGCGTGGCGGAACTGGCAGACGCGCCAGACTTAGGATCTGGTGCCTAACGGCATAAGAGTTCAAATCTCTTCGTCCGCACCATTTTCTTAAGGTTTCATGCCCCGGCCCGGCAGTTTTCATGCGGTAGTAGCTCAGTTGGTAGAGCGCAACCTTGCCAAGGTTGAGGTCGCGAGTCCGAGTCTCGTCTACCGCTCCACGTCGAGATTGACTGCGTTGCGCTTCCCGCCGGGGGACGGAGTTCCGCCGCCGCCAGTGGCGGATGAAGGCGGAACGGAAGTCCAATGAGCAAGTGAGCTTTCCGACCGAGCCCCGCGAGGGAAAGAAAGCGACCATTGCGAATTGAGGGCAGCTTACTCCTCCGGTACTTTCCCTGAAGACAGGGAACCAGAATCCGCGGGTGTAGCTCAATGGTAGAGCTCCAGCCTTCCAAGCTGATCACGTGGGTTCGATTCCCATCACCCGCTCCACGCGCCTTTAGCTCAGTTGGTAGAGCACCTGACTCTTAATCAGGGTGTCCCGGGTTCGAGTCCCTGAAGGCGCACCAACACTTGTCTGAAAACGCTTATGTTTTCAGGCATTTTTTTGTGTTTCCCATCACTAAAATTTCAGAAATCCGGGCAGGCCTGTCCGTTCACGGCAAAGATGATGGAAAATCGAACCAAGCCAACCGCCACAGGAGCGATTGGCAATCGCCCTGCAAGGGGACATGGCGGGCGCGCCCTTACCTGGATCCGGAGGAAAAGCGCCGAAACAATCGACAAAATTCATCCGGACTTCTATACTGTAAGGTGTGTCCCTGATTATGTGCGTGTGAGGAAAGCGATGTGACAAACAAATCCCTGCCACTGTATAGAAACCTCCTGCTGTGCGCGCTGGTTGGCTGGCTTGGCGTGTATGCCAGTTTGCTAAGCACCCTGTCAGACCGGCTGGCCGCCCAGTTCTCCCTGGCGGGCACGGACGCCGGGCTGTTTATCTCGGCCCACGCGCTGGGAATGCTGGTAAGCGTGCTGCTGTCAGGCTCGCTGGCTGACAGCATCGGTAAGCGCCGCATCGTGCTGGTGGGCTGCGCCCTGATGGTGGCGGGCCTGATCTTTACCTACCTGGCCCAGTCCCTTCCCGCCATTCTGGCCGGGCTTTTTTTGACCGGCATGGGCTTCAGCCCCAGCGAAGCCATTTCCAGCGCCCTGCTCACGGATGAAAACCCGGAGCACGCCACAAGGTGGATGAACTGGTCCCAGGTGTGCTTTGGTTTGGGCGCGGTCCTCTCGCCCCTGGCCGTGGTGTGGTATCTGTCTGCTGGGCGGGCCTACGGCGGGCTTCTCTTGATCTGCGCGGGGCTGGTCGGCGTATCGGGGCTGTTGATCCTCCTGGCGGGCGGGGACATGGGCGCCGGAAAAGCGGACAAAACGCGGCTGAACATGTTCTCGGTGCTCAAGTCAAAAACGGTGCTTGTCTGCTGCCTGATGGTGTTCTTCTACCTGGGCGTTGAATCCGTGGGCATCGTCTACCTAAAGCAGCTCTTCCTGCTTCACGGGGAAGGGAGCAGCCTGGGTGACCTGTCCATTTCCCTGTTCTGGCTGGCGATGATCGTGCTGCGCCTGGTGGGCACCCGGATGGACGGCAGGGAAATGATCAGCCTGCGCTACCTGACGCTCATGATACCCCTGGGCGCTGTTGTCAGCCTCCTGGCGCCAAACCCGGGGCTGAGGCTTCTGGGCGCTGTCCTCTACGGCGCCGGCTGCGGCGCGGTGTGGCCCATGCTGTTCGTGTTGGCCGGCCGTTCCATGCCCCAGCGCTCAGGCGCCGTGTTCGCGATGATGATGATCTTCACCACCGCGGGAAACTCGCTGTTCCCCATGCTGATCGGCAAATGGGTGGCCAACCCCGAGACCACCATGATCATTTGCGCGGCGCTGGCGCTTTTGCTTCCAGCCCTGAGCTTTTCCCTGGAGCGCTCCATCCCTTCCCCCCGGGGACTGGCCTCATAAAAGGGTTAAAAATAGAAGCGTACTAAGGCTGGATATGGTATAATCAACAAAATTACAGGAGGCTTAAG
>JAQVQY010000079.1 GCA_028701335.1 Eubacteriales bacterium | reverse complement strand
GCGCAAAAAGCCGGTCTCCTTAAGTGCGAAGGTAAGCAGGAAGGAAAAAATCAGGAACCACACCGTGGAGTTGCCAAAGGACGACACGATCACGTCGCCTGCCTTCACCCCCGGCAGGAAGCCCAGGGCAAAAATCACCAGAGCGCTGGGCCAGCCGATGTCCACAAACAGCCACATTATCACCGCCCCCGCGAACAGCCCCAGCACCCGCTGCCCGGACGCTGTGAGCCCCGGGATGACAGGCAAAAGATCAGCCCCGAAAAGCAAAAAGAGCGAGATGACCACAACAATATTCTTCCATACCCCCGCGCGCTTATCCATCTGCCTGCCTCCTCCTGAATTGCCAAGGGATACAATAACATAATCCAGCCGGATGAAACAACATTCCGGCGCTCAAAGGCCATCCCGGAGGGCAAAGAAAAACCCGCGGGGCCTCTTTGGGCCGGGTGCGGGTTTTGGTTCTGGGCGCATGCGGAACGCTGTGTGTTACTCCTCCCAGCGCCTGGACAGGTCGTTGATTTGGCGGGCCAGTTTATCCTTGAACTTGTTGGAGAAGCCCTCGCTGTGCGACACCAATAGCGCCAGGCGCTCCATGGCGTGGCTTAACGCGGTATCGGCCCTGACCTGCTTCCTTTTTTGCTTGCCCTTTTCCTTGGCCAGGGCCGGGGAGCCGGTTTCCAGCTGTTCGTTTTCCGACAATGACCATACGTCCCCCGAGAAGGGGACTGTGGTGGTGTAGCCTTTTTTCTCAAGCAGTTCCTCAAACAGGAGGGCAACATCCTCATCCCCGTGGGTGATGAAGACGCGGGCGGGCTTGGGGCTGATGGCCTCAAGCCACGTGATCAGGCCCGCCTGGTCGGCGTGGCCGCTGATGGCTTTGAGCATCCTGATTTCGGCCTCCACCTTGATGGTTTCGCCAAAGAGCTTCACCCGCTTCTCGCCGTCATACAGCAGGCGGCCCAGCGTGCCTTCGGCCTGATAGCCCACGAAGAGCACCGTTGCCTCCCTCCGCCAGAGGTTGTGTTTTAAGTGGTGGCGGATGCGCCCGGCTTCGGCCATGCCGGATGCGGAGATGATCACGCAGGGGCGTGGCTCAAAGTTGATCTGCTTGCTTTCCTCTGCCGTCACGCAGACCTTCAGGTCGTCAAAGGAGATGGGATTGACGCCCTTATCCAGCAGATCCCGCATCTCCTGGTCAAATTCATGAACGTCGGCCTGGGTGAAGATGTTGGTGGCCTTAATCGCCAGCGGGCTGTCCATGTACACCGGGAAGCCATCGTGCCCCTTCACCATGCCCTTTTCCTTGATCTCCCTTAGGAAATAGAGGATTTCCTGGGTGCGGCCCACGGCAAAGCTGGGGATGACCACATTACCGCCCCGGTTGAAGGTGATCTGCAGGGCGTCCGCCAGGTCGGCCAGGTAATCGGGCCGGGGGCCGTGCAGGCGGTCGCCGTAGGTGGATTCCATCACCACATAATCCGCCCGGCTTAAGTATTGGGGATCGTTGATAATGGGCTGGTTGATATTGCCGATATCGCCTGAGAACACAATGGATTTGCTTACGCCGTCCTCCGAGACCTCAAGGGTTGCCGAGGCTGAGCCCAAAAGGTGGCCCGCGTCGGTAAAAGTGAGGCGGACTCCCGGGAGGATTTCCCGGGTTTCCTTCACGGGTAGGGTCTCAAACTGGCCCAGCGCCTGCTCGGCGTCCATCTGCGTATAAAGCGGCACGTATTCTTCCCCGCCGGAGCGCTTGGCCTTGCGGTTTTGCCACTCGGCCTCCGATTCCTGGATGTGGGCGGAGTCCCTGAGCATGATGTCGCACAGCGCCAGGGTGGCGGGCGTGGTGTGGATGGGCCCCTTGTACCCCCGGCTTGCCAGCGCCGGAATCATACCGGAGTGGTCGATGTGGGCATGGGTCAGCACCACCGCGTCAACCAGGGCGGGGCTGATGGGCAGGGGCTGGTTGATATAGGTGTCTTTTCCCTGCTCCATGCCGCAGTCCACCAGGATGTTTTTGCCGTTGGCGGTCAGTAAATAGAGGCTGCCGGTCACCTCCCGGGAAGCGCCGATAAACTGCAGGTTCATGTCTCCTCCGTTCCGTCCGGCTACAGGAGGGATTCCTCCCGCCTCCGGGCCTTGGCATCATTGCTGGCGTACAAGTGGTAGAGGCGGTAATACAGCCCGCCCTTTTGCATCAATTCCTCATGGCTGCCGTGCTCTTCCAGCCCCTGGTCAGTGAGCACCCAGATGACATCGGCATTTCTGATGGTGGTGAGTCGGTGGGCAATGGTGAGCGTGGTGCGGCCCTGGGCCAGTTCCTCAAGGGAGCGCTGCACCAATAATTCCGACTCGTTGTCAAGGGCGCTTGTGGCCTCATCCAGCAGCAGGATGGGCGGGTCCTTCAAAAACACCCGGGCGATTGAGATCCGCTGCTTTTGTCCCCCGGAAAGCTTAACGCCCCGCTCGCCCACATGTGTATCATACCCCTGGGAAAGAGCCTCAATAAAAGAGTGGGCGCCAGCTTTTTTCGCGGCGGTAACGACCTCTTCCCTGCGGGCCCCGGGTTTGCCGTAGGAAATATTGTCATATATGGTGCCGGAGAAGAGATAGACCTCCTGTTGCACGGTGCCAATGGCGCCCCTTAGGGATTTGAGCGTCAGGTCCCGTATATCCTGCCCGTCCACCAGGATGCGGCCTTCGGTGGCGTCATAAAACCGGGGGATCAGGTTGCACAGCGTAGTTTTCCCGGAGCCGCTGGGGCCAACCAGCGCCACATTCTGGCCGGCGGGCACCTTGAGGTTCACCCCGCTTAGCACATAAGCGCTGTCATCCTCGTACTGGAAGCTGACGTTCTCAAAAGTGATCTCGCCCCTGACGTCATGAAGGGGCTTTGCCCCGGGCAGATCCTGGATTTCCATGGGGGCGTCCATGATTTCAACAAAGCGCTCAATGCCCGTGACCCCGCGCTGAAATTGCTCCATGAACTCCACCAGGCGGCTGACGGTATTGAGCAGCACATTGATATACAGCAGGTAGGAGGCGAACTGCCCGACCGTGAGCCTTCCCTGGGCCAGATAGATGGCACCCAGCACCACCACCAGCAGGTTCATCAGGCCACTTAGCAGCCTGGTGGTGGAATGGAAGCCGGCCATCACGTGGTACTGCCGTTTTTTGATGTTGAGAAAAGTGCGGTTGCCCTCCTCGAACTTCTCGCCCTCCAGTTCCTCATTGGCAAAGGACTGCACCACCCGCATGCCCAGCAGGCTGTCCTCCATCTGGGCGTTGATCTCGCCCACCTGGTGGCGGGAGGCCCTGAAGGTGGCGCGCATTTTGCCGTGAAAAAGGAGGATGGAGATGAACATCACCGGCAGCATCAGGAAGATGATGAGGGTCAACTCCAGGTTCATGGCGCTTAAGAGAATAAAGGAGACCATCAGGTTGACCCCGCCGATCAGGAACTCCTCCGGGCAGTGGTGGGCGAACTCGGTGACCTCAAACAGGTCGTTGGTGATGCGTGCCATAATTTGGCCCACCTTGGTGTTGCTGTAATAGGAGAAGGACAGTTGGCTCAGGTGGCCGAAAAGGTCCGAGCGCATATCCCTTTCCATCATCGCGCCCATGATGTGCCCGCGGGACTGCATATAATAGCGGCACCCGGCGTCCATCAGCTGGAGCGCCAAAAAGAAGCCTCCCGTCCGGAGGATGAAGCCAAGGGTGAGGCTGGTGATGTCAGAAATGGCCCGGTCGGTGATCTCCCGCACGATCAGGGGAAAGACAAGCCCCGATACCGTGGTGAGCACGGCGCATAGCAGGCTGGTGACCAGGATGCGCCGGTAAGGGCGGTAGTAGGGGATAAAGCGGCGAATCAGCCCGGCAGCCCGGGATGTTTTGGACATAGGGGGCAATACTCCTTTGTTCAGGGTTCCTGCAGGGCAAAGCTGCCATCAGCGCCCTCCGAAAGGGGCAGCGTGATGACAAAGGCCGCCTTGTCCGTCTGCAGGGCGTAGTAGCGGTATTCATTGCTATCAGCCGCCGTGATTGCGTAGCCAAACAGCGCGCGCTCAGAGGCTGCAAAGCGCAGGTGGCCAGGCAGGATGCTGCTGGCGGCACTTTTGGGACGCACTCCCTCTACCAAAGCGTTCTGAGCCTGCACCAGGAGACGAAGGGCGGAATATCCGTGATGGGTGAAGCTGGTGACCTCGCCCGTTACAGGCCCTGAGGGCAGCGGAAAAGCCGCGCCGAAGGCCTGGGCCAGCGCCCGGGGATCCTGGGAGGTAAAGGGCGCGATATGGGTGATGGGTTCTTCCTGCTCCCTGACTAAAAAGGCGTCTGTGCGCTTGGTGTCCTCGTCTTCCTGCATCACGGCAAAGACATAAAACACTGCCATCATCAGCAAGGCCAAGGCGGCGGCCCCTATCCGGCGCAGCATTATTTCACCCTGACGGGCGTATGCCCGCTCACCTTAAAAGCGCCCGGATCTGGGGTCCCAGGTTTTTGTCCAGTTCCCGGACTTCGCCGTTGGTGTAGTCATAAAAGGCGCGGTAGAAGGCCTTGCCCAGAGCTTTGGACTCCTCATCCGTCAGCTCAGGCGCCGAAAAAATGTTGGTGATGATGTCCCCCGCCGGGACGGCCAGGTATTTGGACAGCTGCCCCTTGAAGGTGAAGCCGAAGATGCGCGGCACATGGCTGTTGTCCCCGGCCACAAACAGGCGGATGTAGTCCTGGGCCAGGGCCTGGAGGTATTCCCGCAGGAAGGCGTCAGGGTCCGGCGCCATGGCCAGGATGCGTTTAAGCCGCTCATGGTGGAAAATTTCCCGGACCATGCGGACGCGTTCCTCCTCGGTATGCACCTCCGGATGTTCAAAGGCATGGAGGATGTAGGACTTGATCACGCCAAAGTCAAATCGTTTGGGATTGCGTTCATGCAGGCGGCCCAACAGCAGGAGCCTGCGCTGGACGTCCAGGTTGTTTGGCTCCAGCGCTTCCGCGTGGACGAGGGCGGCGTGGATAATCACAGGATCCTCCTCCGTCTCCGCGATATGCAGGTATTCCTCCAGGGGCAGCCCTTCAAGGTCAGGGCCGGATTTTTTTCTTGAAAATAGGGGCACTTGGCACCTCCGAACACATTAAAAATTCACCTGCATTCTATCACGCTGTGATTCCCTTGACAACTTTGATGGCCCTGCCTATACTGATTTTGCGCCGTTTTGGCGCGGGGGCGCTGGCTGTCAGCCGGCTGAGATCGGGCACAAGCCCGGAACCCCTGAACCTGATCCGGGTAATGCCGGCGTAGGAAAGCATTGATGCAATCAACCGTTTTGCTTTCCGCAAAACGGTTTTTTCCTTCCGGCCGACTGAAAAAGGAGGTCACCATGTCCGTCACCAACCGAAGCCTCACCGTCAGAAAGCTGGTGGAGAGCGCGATCCTCATTGGGATCGCCACCGTACTCAACGAATTTGTCAAATTCGATGTCACCTGGCTGTATGGCGGCAGCGTTACGTTGGGCAGCATGCTGCCGCTGGTGCTGATCGCCTGGCGCTGGGGCTTTAGGCAGGGGCTGCTCAGCTGTTTTGTTTTCTCACTCATCCAGCTGCTCCTGGGCATCAGGAATGTAACATACGGTCAGAACGCCTTCCAGATGCTGGCTATTGCTTTCCTGGACTACATTTTGGCTTATTCAGCCTACAGCCTGGGGGGCCTCTTGCGCGACTGGATGGACAACAAACCCCTGGCACTGGCCCTGGGCATTGTGCTGGCGGGCGCTGTGCGTTTCCTCTGCCACTTCATCTCCGGCTGGATGATCTGGGATGCGCTCTGGCCCAATGAGCAGGGGCTTTCCGGCGCTGTGTACAGCCTGGTTTACAACGGCGGGTACATGCTGCCGGAAGTAATTGTGGCGGTGGCCATCGGGCTTTTGCTATTTGCCCCGCTCAAAAAATACTGGCTGGGGGAGGACCTCTCAAGGGCGCGGGTCTGACTTCACTTTCGCCGGTAATGTGGGGCTGGAGCGATGATGCTTCAGCCCCTTTCCCCATAGATGCCTGTACCCAACCTGATCAGGGTGGCGCCCTCCTCAATGGCGGTGATGTAGCTCCCGGTCATGCCCATGGAAAGGGTGTCCAGGAAGCCGCTGCCCGGGTATCGGGCCCGTGCTTCCTCAAAAAGCTCCCGCATCATGGCGAACCAGTGCCGGGACTCCGGGGAATTGTCAAAAGCGGGGGGAATGGCCATCAGGCCGCGCACCCGGACATGGGGCAGGGCAAAGGTTGTGTCAAGCAGCGGCCAAAGCGCTTCCGAGGCCACGCCGGCCTTGCTTTCCTCCCCTGCCAGGTTCACTTCAAGCAGGATATCCTGCGTAAGGTCCTGCAGCGCGGCTTCCTGGGCGATGGCTGCAAGCAATCGGTCACTGCCCACGCTCTGGATCACTTGAGCCAGTCCCACCACGCGCTTTACCTTGTTGGTCTGCAGGTGCCCGATGAAGTGGCACGGCTTGTTCAGATACGCCCCGTCAGCATTATGGGCAACCATCTCCTGCATGCGGTTTTCCCCGAAGAGGTCGATTTCAAGCCGGGCGCTCAGCCGGATCTCCTCTGAGCTGCGGCTCTTGCAGGCGGCGCACAGCAAAACCTCCTCAGGCTTTCTGCCTGAGGTCTTCACCGCCTCCGCCATCCGGCGGCGGATCTCCTCTACCCGATCAGCCATGAGGTTTTGGGGCATACTTACATCTCCCCGTAACTGGCCCGGGGTCCGCCGATATAGCGGGGCCGGGTGCGGGCGCAGAGGATATTGGCTTCACCGATTTTGTTCAGGCTCAGGCGTACCGGTACCGCCACAGGGCGCAGGTGCATGCCGATCAGGGTACCTCCAATATCAAGGCCTGCATCGGCGGTTACCCTCTCCACCGCCACTGGATCTTCCATGTTTCCAAACACCGTGGCGGCAAAGGCGCCGCCGGCATCGGGCTTTGGCACAACGTTGACAATCTCAAGCCCCAGCGCCTGGGCGTTCTCCCGTTCCAAGATCAAGGCGCGGTTTAGGTGCTCGCAGCATTGCGCCGCCAGGCGGATGCCCTGCGCTTTCAGCAGGGGCGTGATGCCACGGCAGACTGCCTGTGCCGTCTCAAGGCTTGAGCCCTTGCCGATGCGCTGCCCCAGAATCTCACTGGTAGAGCAGCCAATTACCAGCATTTGGCCGGGCTGAAGCCGCGCCTGCTCAAGCAATTCGGTAACGGCCTGTCGGGCCTGTTCCTCTATCAGCTCATACATGTCTATCTCCGCCCTTTCAAGCCATATTATACGCCATCACGCCAAATACGCAAAAACCACCCCGGAGGGTGGTTTTTGCTGTAAGTGCCTGTGGCCGCTTGGGTCCTTAGGCCTTATCCACCTTAGCCATGTAGCGAATCAGGTCCACTACCTTGGAGGAGTAGCCCCATTCATTGTCATACCAGGAGATGAGTTTCACAAAGGTCTCATTGAGCATGATGCCGGCGCCTGCGTCAAAGATGGAGGTGCGGGAGTCATGGATGAAATCGCTGGAGACCACCGCGTCTTCCGTGTAGCCGATGATACCCTTCCACTCTTCGCTCTCAGAGGCGGCCTTCATCGTGGCTTTGATGTCCTCATAGGTGGTGGGGGTTTCCAGCACGCAGGTCAGGTCCACCACGGACACATCCACTGTGGGGACGCGCATGGACATGCCGGTCAGTTTGCCCTTGAGCTCCGGGATTACCACGCCCACGGCTTTGGCGGCGCCGGTGGAGGAGGGGATGATGTTGGCGCTGGCAGCGCGGCCGCCGCGCCAGTCCTTTTTGGAGGGGCCGTCAACCGTCTTCTGGGTAGCGGTGATAGCGTGGACGGTGGTCATCAGGCCTTCCTTAATGCCATATTTATCGTTGATCACTTTGGCCAGGGGGGCTAAGGAGTTGGTGGTGCAGGAGGCGTTGGAAACAATCACCATATCCTTGTTGTATGTTTTGTGGTTGACGCCCATGACGAACATGGGAGTCTCCTTATCCTTGGCGGGGGCGGTAATGACTACTTTTTTGGCTCCGCCTTTCAGGTGGGCACTCGCCTTGTCCTGTGAGGTGAAAATGCCGGTAGCCTCGGCGATATACTCAGCGCCGGTCTCGGACCACGGAATCTCTTCCGGGTTCATGAAGGCATAGACCTTGACCTTCTTGCCGTTGATGACGAGGGAGTTGTTTTCCTTATCCACGGAGACTTCGCCCTGGAAGCGGCCATGCACCGTGTCATACTTGATCATGTAGGCCATGTATTCCGCGTCGATGAACGGGTCGTTGATGGCGACCACCTGCACTTCATCC
>JAQVQY010000078.1 GCA_028701335.1 Eubacteriales bacterium | reverse complement strand
ATATGAACGGTATGGGTGAGGTGTATGGCGAAGACCAGGCTTCGGCGCTGGCGCGCCTGGAACGCAACGAAATTCTGATGGTTATCCAGGTTCCCCGGGGGTTTTTTGACATCAGCCTCAGCTTGCAGAAGCGCCCGCCCATCACCCTGTGGCTCAATCCCCGGATGCCCGCCGAAACCGCGATTTTTGTCCGCGCGCTGCGCAGTTACGCCGACAGCATCGCGGGCATTCAGGCAGCCTATGTGTCCTTTGGCGAGTCAATCCGCCCGCTGTACAGCGACATCAACGATTACAACCAGGAACTGACGGATACCTTCTCCCAGCTGGCTGTCTGGGCGCTCGCCAGGCGGGGCGTCATCACCACCGATGAAACCGCGCGCATGAGCACGCCTTTGCATGTCATTGCGAGCATCGTGTGCCTGATGTGCATGCAAACCGGCTTGCTGCTGATGGCGCAGGCCCAGGATGAACGAAAAAGCGGCGTGATGTACCGGATGGCCCTGTCCCAGGCGCCGTGGTGGGCCTCTCCCCTGGCGCGCCAGCTGGCCGGGCTGCTCTGGGCAGGGGTCGTGCTCGCCCCGCTTCTTACGGGGCTGAAAATTTACTATCCGCAGGCGCGGCTGGAATCCATCCTGCCGGCGGTATTGTGCCTCTTCTGGGTAACGGCCGCCTTTTGCCAGGGGGCAGGCTACCTGTCCGGGGGCAGCGTCCTGGCGCTGCCCGGGATGTGGCTTTTTATCCTGGCCATGCTGCTGCTGGGAGGCTGCATCTATCCCCAAACCCTTCTGCCGGACGTATTAAAACCCCTGATGGTTCTGTCTCCGGCCTATTTCGCGTACCAGACAGTGTACGCGGGCCTAAAGGGGGCTGCCGCGCCTGAAGGCGCGCAGAGCGCTTTTCTGGTGATGGCGCTCATTTCGGCGGCATTCCTGGGCCTCGCCTGGAAAAAATCGCTTGCCGCGAGCCGTATGGGGAGGCTCCTATGAGTTTCCTGAAGGTATTTTCACTAAAAATGAAGGAGTTGCTCATTTCGCCTGCGCTGTTGGCGGCGATGGTGGCGCTGCCTGTCCTCATGGGGCTGGCCGCCGGGGCTGCCAACCTGCGGAATCAAAGCCCGCAGGTACGCCTGTCTGTCACAGACCTGGACCAGACCCCGGTCAGCCGCGACCTTGTGGATGCGCTCAAGCGGCAGGGCTGGGATATTCTGGAAGTCGGTGAAGAGGATATTCTCCGGCTGGTCGACGGCAAAGCGGTTGAAGGCGCGCTGGTAATTGAGCGCGGCTTTGCCCAGCGGCATGACAGCCTTATCAGCAGCGGCCTGACCTACACTCCCGCGGAAGGCACCCTGTCAACCAACATGGTGCTGGATACCGTGTCCTCCTCCGTGATCCCCTTAAAGAGCCGCTCCGTTTTCCTAAAACAGGCCGTTGATCTGTACAGGAAAGCGCGCGTTCCGCTGCCGGCGGACTTTGAAAAACAGTATGACCAGCGCATCCAAAGCCAGATGCTGGAGGACATTTCTCAGGATTTTGAGTTTGTTGGTGAATATAGGGAGCCGACCGTGCTGACCTATGTGGTGAACGATTATTCCATGGAAGTCCTGTTCCTGGGTGTTTTTTCCCTCCTGGGATCCATGATCCTTTCCTCACCGGCCATGCGCCGCAGGCTGGCGGCTTCCGCCTTCGGTTTGCGGTATGACTACACCGCGGCCTTGCTGGCGCTGTTCGTATGCGGGCTTGCGCAAATATTCCTGTACATGGGTTCCATGCGCGCGCTGATGGCTGCGCCTGTCAGCGCGCGGGAGCTGTTCATTTTGGCGGTTTTCCTGCTGATGAGCTTGGCGTTTTCCCAGGTTTTGGCGCTCCTTGATGAAAGCGTCAGGCTCTACATTGGCCTGATTGTCCTCTTGCTTATGAGCGTCGCGGGCGGGTGTTTTATCCAGCTGCCCCAGCAGCTGATCAGGGCGTATGGCCAGTATATTCCCCAGGGATGGACCCTGGCCGCGCTGCGGGCTTACCCGGTGCCCCACCCTGTTTTCCCCATCGGTGTCTCTCTGGCGGCGCTGTTTATCCTCTACCATGTCCACGCGTGGAAGGTGAGCCGCCCTTTGGTCCAATGAATGCCCGCCGTCAGCGGTATAACCCGGCTGCTGATTAACCCATATCAAGTGAAAAGAGGAGGGATTTTCATGGTTTGCCGTTACAGGGCCGATGGCTTATCAGCAAAAAGGCTGGCTCTTCTGCTTTTGGCGCTGCTGCTGGCGGGTGATTTATTCCCCGCGTCCGTCCGGGCGTCTTCCGCCTATACCCGCGTGGCTGAGATACCAACCTCTGTCCCCCTACCGGCAACCGTATGCTGGCTGGCTGACGCAAACGCGCTGGAAGCGGCAAAGCAGGGGATCCGCCCCGCGTCGGCCTGGGTGTTCCTGGATGCCTCCCTAAGGGTGCTGGAAAGAAGCGGGAAAGAAATCGCCCCGTCGCTCACCGCCTATCTGGACGCTGCCGCGCCCTACATTATTCCCGTGCTCCAGCCCCTGGATGAAGCCTCCGCGGACGCGCTGCATAAGCTGCTTGCCGGGGATGAGCGCAAGGATATTTTTGTCGCGGCGGATTGGGAAAACGCGGATTGGCTCAACCGCTTTACGGCATTGCCGCACATCCGCGGCATTGTGGATTATACCGGCATGGATTGGTCATCTGAGGACATCCTCAGCCGTATCACCGCGCGCACCAACCGCGCCGGCGCCAAGGTCGCGCTTATTCCGGGCGGGCGGGCCACGCGGGCGCTTGTCAGGGCCCTGCAAAGCCGCCTGATCACCGTGTGGGCTTCCTCCGGCAGCGACCGGGTTTCCCTCCTCACCACCCTTACAGCCGGGGTCAACGGCCTGGTGGTTGGGGATTACCACGGGGCAGTTGACGCCATCAGCTTTTTTCAGGAGGACGCGCCCGTCCTGCTCAGGACCCCCTTTATCATCGGCCACCGCGGCATGCCCAGCGAGTATGTGGAGAACACGCTGCCGGGAGCGCGGGGCGCGTATAACGCGGGGGCAGACATGATTGAGAATGATGTCTGGCTGAGCCGGGACGGGGAGCTGTTCATCAACCATGACCAGACCCTCAAACGGCTGTTTGACCGCGGGGACATTGCCAGCGGTGAGGACCTGACGCTTGAGCAGCTCAAGGGCATTCCCTTTTCCCATGAGGGGATGTCGGGCGTTCCCGCTTCCAACAACCAGCCTGCCGCCAAGTCACGCTATGGCTTTTTCCCGGTTGATCCCTCCCTGCGTATCCCCGCGCTGAAAGAGTATTTTGAGGCGTTCAGGGACACGGACATCGTTCATTTCGTGGAGATAAAATCCCATAATCCGGCCATCGTCCCGGCGCTCAAAGCGCTGTCTGAAACGATGGGCACCGCGGGGCAGCTGGTTGTCATCTCATTTAACACCAATATCCTGGAGGCGATGAAGCGGGAGTGGCCTGAACTGTCCGTCGGCGCCCTGGGCAGCGAGGGCCTCAACCTGGGGGACGGCCGGCCGGGCTTTTTGGATTATGGTTCCATTATCCGTTTCCAAAGCGCCGAGGCGGCGCTGGAACGGCTCTTTGCCGTACTTCAGCCCTATAACGCCACCTACAATCCCAAAAGCAATTTCACTTATGAGCTGGCCCGGGCCGGCCGCCACCGCGGCCTGACCGTCTGGCCCTGGACCTACAACGAGCCGCAAGCCTTCGCCAAAGCCTGGCTGGGAGGGGTGAACGGGCTCACCACCAACTTTGCCTGGTGGGCCAGCGATCTGGTGACGGAGGTTGCCGGAGAGGATGAACGCCTTCCTGTGGGCGCGGCATTAAGCCCGCCGACACTTATCACCCAGAAGGGAGCCGCCGCGCCAGCCGGGGACTGTAATGCCATCGCCATTTCTGGCGACGCGGTAAAAGATGGCATCGCGGTTAAGGCGGGGGAAGCGGTGCTCCTGTGGCGTGTCCGGCAAAGGCTGCTGATCGGCGGGAAAAATTTCGGCGCGTACTACCTGTACTCACAGCCTTTTCAGGTATGGGTGGAGTAGAACCAGGACGATTATCCATGGCGGAGAGGGTTACAGTCCGGAAAAAGCCATTTTCCGTTTTCCCGGGATAATTTTGGCTTTATGAGATGATATACTGCGCTCTGGCGCCAGGGTTTCCGCCTTCCGGGCGGGTTTTGCGCCGCCGGGAGGCCGCGCGGGAATATATTGATAAAGGGGTCATTTTTTATGTGGATCGCGTTAGCGTTTGCTTCAGCCTTCTTTGCCGGGCTGACCTCGGTTCTGGCCAAGATCGGCATCAGGAACACCGATTCCAACGTGGCGACCGCCATCCGCACGGTGGTCGTCCTCATCTTTTCATGGATCATGGTCTGGATCACGGGCTCAGCCGGCGGCATCACCGCCGTCAGCGCCTATACCTGGACTTTCCTTATTTTGTCCGGCCTGTCCACCGGGGCGTCCTGGCTGTTCTATTTCCGCGCGCTGCAGCTGGGGGACATCAACAAGGTGGTCCCCATCGACAAATCAAGCACCGTGCTGACCATCCTCCTGGCCTCCATCTTCCTGGGCGAGGGGATCACCTGGGCCAAGGGCATCGCCATCGCGCTCATCGCCGTGGGCACCCATCTGATGATCCGGAAAAAGGAAACGGACGGCATGCGCCGGACCGGGGGCAGGTCATGGCTTGTTTACGCCGCCTTGTCCGCCGTGTTCGCCAGCCTCACCGCCATCCTGGGCAAGGTGGGCATCCAGGGGGTGGAGTCCAGCCTGGGGACGGCCATCCGCACCAGCGTGGTGCTGGTGATGGCGTGGATGATCGTTTTTGTGACCGGGAAGCGGCATACGTTACGGAATATCCAAAAGAAGGAGCTCCTGTTTATCTGCCTGTCCGGCCTGGCCACCGGCGCCTCATGGCTGTGCTATTACAGGGCCCTGCAGGACGGCCCTGCCAGCGTGGTGGTGCCCATCGACAAGCTGAGCATCCTGGTGACCATCGCCTTCTCCCGGTTCACGCTGAATGAAAGGCTGACTAAAAAGGCCGCCGCGGGGCTCGCGCTGATTGTGGCGGGGACGCTGGCGCTGCTGATTTGAGCCATGCGCTGTGTCGGTATCCGGGCCGCGTGGCGCGTCAGGGGCGCATAATGAATGAGGCGGATAGGCCGCTTCACTGCCTTATAACCACTTATCGGCTATTATCGGCTACTATCCGCTTGTCCGTTCAGACAGAATGAAAAGGCTGAAACCCGTTGATACCATTGTCTTTTTACCCCTCCAGGCGACTTATTGGCTCATTTGTCTGGTGGGTTCGCGTGTGTAAATAAAAGGGCTTGTGGAGAGCCCCATGCGGGACAGGGTGACCGCCGGAACGGATGCCCCACATCAGGGGAGACTCTTCCAGGCAAAGAGGTCCCTCACTGCATGGGTGAACCCCGGAAAAGCCTGTCCGGTACAGGGGGTTATAAGCAATACCATTATTATATAATAATATTATTATTAAATAATTGTATATATTATTAAAATGGCTTTCCCTTTTCTCTCTGGGGGCACTTTTTTTCAAACACGCGCAGGTACAAGACAAAAGAGACAGTAAGTGTTCTTAAAGCTCATTTTCATTGATATTGCTGGGGAAACAAGGGGGAACATACCGCCTGAACCAGCAAGCGATATGTCCCCGATAAGTAGCGATAAGTCAGCGTTTCAGGATATCCGGGTGCAAAAGCACCATGGGCTTCGGGCGGCCTGCCGGGTTAATTGCCCGCGCCCGCCGGAATAACGGCGCGAAGCCCAGGTTTGCCGGCTCCCAAAGCGTGCTCCCGGTTTCCCGGGCGCGGCCTTGTAAACAGCCCGCACGCCCTTGAGCGCCCCGGCGCCCTGTGCTAGGATGGGGCCAATCCTTGGAAAGAATGCTTGTGCCGGCGAATGGCCTTTGCCAGCTTGCCCATTGGCACAAGGCCCGAAAGCGGACTGGGGCCCCTGCGCGGGCTGCCCTGTCCGCAGGCGGACGACGGAAGGGCGCGGGACGGGACATGAAGAGGAAATCCCTGCTTCTGGCAATCCTGACCACGGTCCTGTGGTCGGGTTCCTACATCATGAACAAGCTCGCCTTCAGGGAGGGGATCGGCCCGCTGACCCTCTCGGGGCTGCGGTATCTGCTGGCATCGGGCATCCTGTTCCTGCCCAGCCTGTGCAAAGGACGGGGCGGGCAGAAGCAGGGGCCGCCCCTGAAGGCGGTTCTCCTGCTGGGCATCCTGGGCTACGCGGCGGCGCAGGGGCTGCAGTACGTCGGCCAGTCCTACCTGACGCCCACGCAGTCCTCCCTGTTCCTCAGCGTGGGCAACACCGCGTTCGTGCTGCTGGCGGACAGGTTCTGGCTGCGGGAGAACCAGGGCTGGGGCGACCTGGCCGGCATGCTGCTGATGGCCGGCGGCATCGCGCTCTATTACGCGCCGTTTGGCGGCGCCGCCTTATCGGGCGTTGGGATGCTGTTCATGGCGCTCTCTTCGCTGGGCTATGCGCTGCACCTGAATTTCAACCGCGCGCTGCTCAGGGGCGCGCCCGTCCGGCCGCGGCTTCTGGCGGCAGGGCCCATGTTCTTCGGCTCCGTGGTGCTGCTGGCCGCCGGCCTGGCGCTGGAAGGGCTGCCGGTTCTCACGGGGCGGCTGCTCCTCATCCTGGCGTACCTCAGCGGGGTCAGCGGCGCGCTGGGGTTCTATCTGTGGACCACAAGCCAGTCCGGCCTGTCCGCCTTTGAGAGCAGCAGCATCAACAACCTCATGATGATCGAGATCGCGCTGCTGGACCTGGTGGTGTTCGGGCGCTCCTTCAGCGCCGTCCAGGCGGCGGCCGTGCTGCTCGTGTTCTGCTCGGTGCTCTTCATCCAGTTCCGGAAGCGGCGCCCGCGGGCAAAGGGCCGGCCTCTATCGTGACCCTGCAGGGCAGTGCTTCACCCTTCATTTGACTCCGGCTTCCACAGCCTGGATGATGGCCTGCTTTATCTTCATGATTTCATCAAAGGCTGAAGCAAAGAGGAAATCGCTGTAATGAATATCACAGTCGATCCGGTTGCCTTTTTGCCGCAGCATGATGGTGAAGCGCACCCTGTCGCCGATAATGTCGCCATCCCGGCGCTCCGTGTAAAAGATCCAGTGCGTTTCGGTGTCGCCTTTTGCCGCTTCATCCGCCAGGCTGCTCCTGACCGCCGACAAAGCCTGCCGGGCCAAAACGTTGTAATCAGAAGGAATCAGGAAGCGGACCCCGTCCTCGTCCGGTTCACCCAGCAGAAAACCCAGCCCGTCGGATTCGTCCAGCATATACCACTGCGTCCTGCGGCGGTCATGCTCAGCATAAGGGTGGGTCTCATCAAATAACTTTCTCATATTGCCTCCATCTGAAAATCCGTAACCTGTGTGATGGTTGGGTTTTAGCCCATAAAAAAGCTGCGCGCCTTTGGCTGAATTGACATCAATTCGTTCAGGAAGTACGTTCTGTCCTCTTCTTTTTCAATCAGCGCGGTGATTTCTTTCGCTTTCGCTATCATTTTCCCGGCTTCTTCAGCATTCCCCGACAGTTTTTGCGCGCGTGCCACCGCCTCATAGCCGAACGCCAGGTCAAACCCGCCGAAGTCCGCGTTCAGGCAGATTTCCAGGGACCGCCTGGCGTGATACAAAGCGCTCTCCGGCATGCTCGCCGCGCAGTAAACCCTTGACACCTGCCATTCCCCCCTGGCCATATTGACGGCCTCGCCCACATAACTCCAGTGGAACAGGGAAGCGTGGGCTGTGTGAATCATCCTGAGCGTTTCGTAATCCGTCCTGTCTGCCTTGTCCATGAGTTCCCAGGCCGCGTTGAAGGTTTCCTGCGCCAGTTTCTGGTGCCACTGGCGCTCAGGCCCGTTTGTATCATGCCCGGCCATCCCGTTCCCCTTCTTACTTTCACCCGTGTGATTTGGCTCCCAGGGAAAAGTATAATGAAAGCCGCTCCGCTTTTCCATCCCCGGGCGTTGCCTGCGTATCCTGTGCCAGCCCTTCCCTTGCTGAGGGAAGAGCCAATACCGCCCATCAGGGAAAGCGCCGCAGGCAAAGGCAGCCCCGCACTGCATGGAAAGCCCCCGGACAAGCCTTGTGCCCGGGACGGCGGGCGCATCCGCAGCCTGCCAGGGGCTGACGTTCCAGGCCGGGGGGTTCCGCCGGGCCTAGCATGCTGTATAATCACGGGAGGTGATCTTTCGCCCGGAATGAACCCTGCCAGGGAGGGCTGTGCGGTGCTTCAAACAGAAAGGCTTGTGCTCAGGCCGTATACGGATGCGGATCAGGCCCGCATGATCGAACTGGTGACCGATGAGCGCATCAAGGCCACTTTCATGATCCCGGATTTTGGCACCCCCGCGGAAGCGGCCGCCATGTTTGAGAAGCTGAAACGCTTCTCCCATTCCCAGGCGCATTATGAAAGAGGCATTTACACAGACGGC
>JAQVQY010000077.1 GCA_028701335.1 Eubacteriales bacterium | reverse complement strand
ACGATACCACCCTGGTAAGCTTCCGCTAAGCTCAAGCAGCCAATATAGGGCCGCCGCTTTCGCGGCGGCCCTTTTGCGCGCGATGATATGAAACCAATGGAGGAACCCCCAGGCGCCGGTTCACTTCACGAATGGTTTGTATTACCAGGCGTGAAGGATTATGATAGCGCTGTGAGACACAAAAAGGAGGCTTGAACATGAAACGTATCCTTCCCCTCTTGGCGGCTTTGCTTCTGCTTCTCGCCGCCTGCTACCCCCAGGAGGCCAGCCCGGGTGCTGATGCCGTGTCCGCCGCTACACAGGCGCGCTACCGGGAAAACGAGGTCCGGGATTACCAGGGCGCCCGGCTTGATCCGGCGGTGGGCCCTCGGGACAACTCCATCAAGGGCATCCAGGAGGTGGACATCAGCCAATACGCCCTGGTGATAGACGGCCTGGTGGGAAGCCCGGTTTCCCTTCAATATGATCAGGTGCTGGAGCTCCCCGCCCATGAGCGGCTGATTACCCTGCACTGTGTTGAAGGCTGGGACGCCACGGTCCTCTGGGAGGGCGTGCTGCTGGAGGAGCTGATGAGTCTGGCGGGGATCAAACCGGATGCGGTCACAGTCATCTTCAGCTCCGTGGACGGCTATACCACTTCCCTGCCTCTTGAAACGATTCTTGAGAAAGGCCTGATATTGGCCTATGGCGCCAACGGGCTGGACCTGCCCCCGGCGCTGGGCTACCCCTTCATGGTAGTGGCGGAAGACAAGCTGGGCTACAAATGGGCCAGGTGGGTTGATACCATCACTTTATCGGATGACGCGGACTATAAAGGCTTCTGGGAGAACCTGGGCTATCCCAATGACGCGGATGTGCCGCCGGGAAGAGGGATATAGCTGCCATGGAACCTGCCTAAATCAACGCGAGACAATCAAGGCATCAAGGGCCCAACTGGCATCCAAGGCGTCAATGGAGTAGGCTGTGAACACAGCCACCCAGTAAAAATGGTGACCAATACCTACACAACCAGTACGCGCCTTTAGGATTAAACAGGGCCAAGCTCTTACAGAAGGCCAGCCTGCCGCTTAACGCCGCGCAGGCTGGTTTTCGATTGCCTTTTTACGCCGAAATGTGTTTGTTCGCGGCCAGGGGTGAGCCCTTTCCTTTAGCTTTCATATGTGAGCTATATCTGCGAAATATCCTGTCAGTACGCAGGATAGTAAGCAAGACGATCATATCCGCTTTATGCTAATTTCAAAAGCTCAATCACCTCACCCCCGCGGCAGAAACACCCTGGACTGCTTCCCGTCGTCCTGGATCAAAGCCATCCGGGGCAATTTTGCCGTAACATATACCTGGACATAATCCCCTGCCGCGCCCGCGAAATTCAATCCGATGAGGATGTATACGCTTAAAAAGAAATCAGGAGGGAGCAGCAGGAGAAGCGCGATGAGCACGATGCCCCACAGGACCGCCGGAACCAGGGCGATGATGACAAAACTGGCTTTGTTGAAATAGGCTGTGCTGCCAGTAGCGGCAAAGGGGAAGCGGAAAGAATAGACCGTTCGAACCCCGGAAAACGCCTGCATCACTACACCGTGCGTCAGCTCATGAACAACGATATAGGCAAGGGCCATTAAAACAGTCACCAGGATGACCATGCCAGTGGACCAGGCGCCCCGGGTCGGGAACCTGAGCCACACCGCCAGACCAACCATCACCAGCACAATCAAAGCAAAAATAAGCTGGATGGCCAGGTTGGCTTTTTTATCTTCCTTCAGGTCCAGGGTCCCGTGGGTTTGGTAGCCCGCCGGCAGATTCGGGGTGTTTGGGGGCATTGAGCGATTTGTCATATGAACCCTCCGTTTAAGTGTGACCCGGTACGCCTGGTGCATTCCCGAAAATATTAAACTGTTTGCGCGGGCAGATATGGCGGGAAAGCCGACGCTCAGCCGCCCCTACCCCCGCCGGATGATCTCCTCCCGCCGGGGGCCGGTGGACAGCAGGGTGATGGGCGTCTGGATCTTCTCCTCGATAAAACGCACATAGGCACGGCAGGCTTCGGGAAGGGCCTTCTCATCCGTTACGCCCCGGACATCGGTTTTCCATCCGGGAAGGGTCTCATAGACGGGGGTCACCCGGGCCAGGTCAGGCGTGGCGGGGAAATGCGTGATGATGTTTCCGTCCAGTTGATACGCCACGCAGACGGGAATTTCGTCCAGGTAGCTTAGCACGTCCAGGTTGGTCATGGCGCAGGCGGTGGCGCCCTGGGTGAGGCAGCCGTAGCGGGTGGCCACCGCGTCAAACCAGCCCACATCCCGGGGCCTGCCGGTCTTGGCACCGTATTCCCCGGCGTCCCCGCCCCGCTTCCTGAGCTCCTCCGCCTCGTCCCCATGCAGCTGGCTGGGGAAATAGCCAGCGCCGACACTGGAAGAATAGGCCTTGGTCACCGCCAGCACCTCGGTGATGGCATAGGGCGGCAGTCCCGCGCCCACCGCGGCGTAGCCCGCCAGCGGGGAGGAGGATGTGGTGTAGGGGTAGATGCCGTGGTCCGGGTCCCGAAGGGCGCCCAGCTGGCCTTCCAGCAGGATGCTCTTTCCGGCTTTATGCGCGTCATTCAGGATTTTGGTGGTGTCGCCCAGGAAGGGTTTTAAGCGCTGGCCAAAGGCGTAATATTTCTCAGTCAATTCCTCCGCTGACAGGGGGGCATGGTGATAGAGATGCTCCATGAGCACGTTTTTTTTGACCAGGCTGCCCTGGAGGCGGTCATAAAGCAGATCGCGGTCCAGCAGCTGGCAGGCCTGGATGCCCACTTTGGCGAACTTGTCGGAGTAAAAAGGCGCGATGCCGGACTTGGTGGAGCCAAACTTGCGCCTGCCCAGGCGCTCCTCCTCAAGCGTGTCCAGCAGGATATGAAAGTCCATGAGCACCTGGGCCCGGTCTGAGATGACCAGGCTTGGATGCTTAATCCCCCGGGAAAGCACCTCATCCAGCTCCCTGAAGAAGGCCTCCGGGTCCAGCGCCACGCCGGGCCCTATCACATTAATCACCTGGGGGCGGAAAATGCCGCTGGGCAAGAGATGCAGGGCAAACTTGCCATGTTCGTTGATGATGGTGTGCCCGGCGTTGGCCCCGCCCTGGAAGCGCACCACCAGGTCGCTGCCCTCCGCCAGCAGGTCGGTCAGTTTCCCCTTGCCCTCATCGCCCCAGTTGGCCCCTACGATCGCGCGTATCATTTCGTCTCCTTTATAGCGCCTTCAGCGCGTCCTGTATGCGCTGGGCGCCTATTATCGTGTCCTCCCGGCTCCCGAAAGCCGTCAGGCGGAAGCAGCCGGCTCCCGAAGGGCCAAAGCCCTCCCCAGGGGTGCCCACCAAACGGGCACGGCCCAGCAGGTAATCAAACAGTTCCCAGCCCGTCATGCCCCCCGGCGCCTTCAGCCACAGGTAGGGCGCGTGGGCGCCGCCCTGCACATCAAGGCCCAGGCCATTCAAGGCTTCCAGGAGGATTCCGGCGTTATGCCGGTACGCGGCGATGTTTTCAGCGATTTCCCTTTGCCCCTGGGGCAGGTAGGTGGCCTCAGCCGCCTTCTGCACGGGATATGACACGCCGTTTGACTTGCTGGCAAGCCGACGGCGCCACAACGCGTTAAGCGAAACAGATTCACCCGCGGGCAAAAGCCCCTTCACCCCTTTGGGCACCACCATCCAGGCGCACCTGACGCCGGTGAAGCCCGCGGTTTTGGAGAAGGAGCAGCATTCCACCGCCACCTCATTGGCCCCCGGAATCTCATAGATGCTGTGGGGCAGGCTGTCATCGGCAATAAAGGCGCGGTAGGCCGCGTCATAGATAATCAGCGTCCCCTTATCCCCCGCCCAATCCACGATCCTCCTGAGCTCCTCATGCGTGAGCACAGCGCCGGTGGGGTTGTTGGGGTAGCAGAGGTAGAGGGCATCCACACGCTCTTTGGGCATTTCCGGTACAAAGCCGTTTTCATGGGTACAGGGCAGGGTGATCAGACGCTCCCAACGCCCGTTCTGATGGCTCCCCAGCCGGCCGGCCATGGCGTTGGCGTCCACATACACGGGATAGACCGGGTCTGTCACCGCGATCACGGCGTCCGGGGAGAACAGCTCCTGGATGGCGGCAGTGTCGGTCTTGGCGCCGTCGGAGACAAAGACCTCATCATGGGACAGGCTGATCCCCCGGGAGGCGTAGTCCCCTTTGATAATTGCCTCAATCAAAAAAGGGTAGCCACCCTCCGGGCCGTAACCGTGAAAGCCATCTGGCGTGGCCATTTCCCGGGCGGCTTGGGCAAAAGCCTCCGCCACAAAGGGAGACAGCGGCCGGGTTACATCGCCGATGCCCATGCGGATGACCTTTTCGCCCGGATGCCGGGCCTCAAAGGCCTTCACCCGCTTGGCGATTTCAGAAAACAGGTAGCCCGCGGGCATCCCAGCGATGTGATTATTGATGTACATTCAATTCCCTCAGGATGCCAGCCACTCGCCGTCAAAGACGTACTCGGCGGGGCCCTGCTGGTAGACATGGTTGTTCTCGGCGTTCCAGCTGAGCTCCAGGTTCCCCCCGGTGAGCTTCACCTGCACCGTCCGATCGCTCAGGCCGCTTAATACCGCCGCCACCAGCGCCGCCGAGGCTCCGGTACCGCAGGCCAGGGTTTCCCCGGCTCCCCGCTCCCACACCCGCATCTGCAGCACATCCCGCCTGATCACCCGCACAAACTCCACATTGGTGCGCCGGGGAAAGAGGGGATGGTTTTCAAACAGGGGGCCCAGGGTGTTCAGGTCAATGGTCTCCGGGTCGTTAACGAAGATCACGCAGTGGGGGTTCCCCATGTTGACACAGGTGATGTGCCAGCTCTGCCCAAGGAGCGTCAGCCGGTGGCGCAGGACGATCTCGCCCGGCAGATCCACAGTGATGTTGCGGGGGTTGAGTTCAGGGGAGCCCATGTCCACCTGGACCCGGCTCACCTTGTCCCCCGCCAGGGAGAGCTTCAACTGACGGATGCCGGCCTTGGTGGCCAGGGTCAGTTCTGTCTTGTCGGTCATGCCCCGCTCATAGACGTATTTTCCAATGCAGCGGGAAGCGTTGCCGCACATCTCGGCCTCGGAGCCGTCGGCGTTGAAGATGCGCATCCCAAAGTCCGCCGTCTCAGACGGCTCAATCAATACCAGGCCGTCCGCGCCCACACCGAAATGGGGCCTGGACATCACCAGCGCCTGGCGGGAAGGGTCCTGCACCACCTCTTCAAAACAGTTGACGAAAATATAATCGTTTCCGATGCCGTGCATCTTGGTAAACCGCATGCTGCCTCCTTTTGGCGTGGCCGCCTTCCTACATTGCCTCCGGCGCCTTCACGCCTATCAGGTAAAGCCCCAGGGCGATGATGCGCTTGACTGCCTGGGCCAGCTCCAGCCTGGCTTGGGTTTTGCCTTCGTCCTCGTCCAGGATGCGCTGCTCATAATAATATTTGTTGAACGCCTTGGCGACGTCCAGCGTCGCCCGGGTGACCTCCGAGGGCTCGTTGCCTTTTTGCGCTGCCCGGATGGCCTCCGGAAAGCGGGCCAGCGCTCGGAGCACCGCCCGGGCCTCGTCATTGGTGAGGGCCTCATCATCCGGCCTGGCATCGCTCTCTTTGGCCCGCCTGAGCACGGAGGCGCAGCGGGCGTGGGTGTACTGCGTGTAGGGCCCGGTGTCCCCGTCAAAATTCAGAGCCCGATCCCACCAGAAGTCGATGTCCTTGATGCGGTTGTTAAGCAGCGTGGTAAACACCACCGCGCCCACCCCCACCTGGGACGCCGCATCCTCAGGATTTTCAAGGTCCGGGCTTTTCTCCCGGATGATGTCCAGCGCCTTCTCCCGGGCCCGGGAGAGCAGCTCGTCCAGATAGATGATGTTGCCCTGCCGGGTGGACATGGACTGCCCCTCATAGCTCACCATGCCAAAGGCCACATGCTCCATCTCATCCTTCGCCCACTGATAGCCCATCAATTCCAGCACTTTGAACACCTGCTGGAAGTGCAGGTTCTGCTGGTAGGCCACCACATACAGGCACTTGTCAAAATTGTAGTTGTCCTTGCGCCAGAGGGCAGCGGCCAGGTCCCGGGTGGCATACAGCGTGGCCCCGTCTGACTTCACGATCAGGCAGGGGGGCATCTTGTCCTCCGCCAGGTTCACCACCAGGGCGCCCTGGGACTCGCTCAGGAGGTTTTTCTCCTTGAGTTCGTCAATCACCCGCCCCATCTTGTCGTTATAGAAGGCCTCGCCGTTGTAGGAGTCAAAGGTGACGCCCAGGATGTCATACACCCTTTTGGCGTCCTTGAGCGTCAGGTCCTTGAAGCGCTGGAAGATCTCCATCGCCTCCTTATCCCCGTCCTCGATCTTTTTAAACCATTTGCGCCCCTCGTCCTCAAGAGCGGGGTTCTCCTCCGCCTCCTGGTGGAAGCGCACATAAAGGGCCGTCAGCGCATCCACGCCGCCTGCCTCCACCATCTCCCAGTCGCCCCAACGCTTGAAGGCGGCGATCATCTTGCCAAACTGGGTGCCCCAGTCGCCCAGGTGGTTGACCCCGATGGTCTTCCAGCCCAGGTGATCATAGATGCGCTTGAGGCTATGGCCGATCACGGTGGTGGACAGGTGGCCAATATGGAAGCGCTTGGCGATGTTGATGGAGGAATAGTCCAGCACCACCGTCTTGCCGTTGTCCATCTCGCCGCCGTAGCGGTCCCCCGCTTCCTTGATGTTGTCCAGCGTCAGCCGGGCGAAATTCAAGCGGTTGAAGAAGAAATTCACATACCCGCCCACGGCCTGGGCCGTGGCCACCTCCGGCGCGTCCACTGCCTTGGCCAACTTCAAGGCGATGGCGGGCGGCCCCATCCGGAGGGCTTTGGACAGCCTGAAGCAGGGGAAGGCGTAATCCCCCAAACTTGCGTCCGGCGGCGTTTCCAGCGCCTCAGGCCCCGGCAGCCCTTCTGATGGAAAATCGGAAAAGGCCCTCAGGATCGCTTCCCTCAGGACCTTGGTAACTTCTGCGCGCATATCAGTCAAAACAGCCATTTCCTCCTTGCAACATGCCAAAAGAGAATAGCACATTAGCGTCCCCCGGCGCAACCGCGCCTCAGGCGCCCCGGGCCTCCTGCCGGGCGATAAAGCCCAGCACCCGCCTGCCGTATTCCTCCCCGGCTACCCGGCCCGCCTCCCCGTGCCCCGCGCCCGGCACTGCGAACAGCTCTTTGGGGCTTTGACAGGCGGCATAAAGGTCATCCAGCATATGGAAGGGCACGAAGCTGTCCTCCTCCCCGTGGATAAACAGGATGGGTACCCGCGCCTTTTTCAGCTGCTCCACGGCGCTGGCTTCCTTAAGCGAATATCCCGCCTTGAACCGGCAGGCCAGGTCCGCCAGGTACATCACCGGGAAGGGCGGCAGGCCAAAAATGCCCTTTAACTGGTAGGAAAACTCCTCCCAGAGGGAAGAGTAACCGCAGTCCTCGATGATGGCGATGACGTTCTCCGGGAGCTTCTCCCCGGCGGCCATCATCACGGCGGCCGCGCCCATCGAGATGCCGTGTAGCACGATCCTGGCCCCGGGGCGGCGCTTTTGGATGAGACCAACCCAGTCCACCAGATCCAGCCTGTCATGCCAGCCCATGCCGATATAATTTCCCTGGCTCTCCCCATGCCCCCGGAAGTCAGGCATCAGGACGCTGAAGCCCTCCTCATAATACCTGCGTCCCATGCCGAACATATTGCTCCCCTGGCCGGTGTAGCCGTGGCACAAAATAGCCCAGCGATCCTGCCCCTGCGGGTTTTCCGCGATGTGGGCGCGCAATCGCAGGCCGTCATAGGACTGGAGGAACACTTCCTCATGTGGGACGCTCTCCCACCAGGCCAGGGCTTCCCCCCGGCGCCTGGCGTATTCATCCAGGCCCGGGATGGCGTTGTGGCCGGCCTCGAACACCCTGTTCTTCTTCCGGTGGGGGTTTAAGGCGAAGTTGAAGAAGAACAGGCCGATGCCCATCCCCAAAACCACAAGCCCAAGAGCCGCCAGGATCACCGCCCACACCATCAAAGCGTCCCTCCCTTCAAGAATACGTGCCTCCAGTGCGTATTATACCAGCAATCATCCCCGGGCACACAGCCTGTAGGGCCCGCTCTTCTCCAGGTTCCGCGAAGTGGAAGCAAAATCTGCGCGCGAAAAGGGTCGGAGATGGCTCCTGCAAAGAATATGCTGGATATATCGGGCCGGTCACTGGATCCAACGGATCCCCGGCACTTGGAGAAAATGGAGTTGGGTAAGCAGGATTGCGCCGTGCAAATAGGCGGCGATTATGTGCTAGTCCTGTCTGCGGTGTTATATGTGTTAGTTCCGCCCGCCATCCGCAAAATGCTCGCAAGGTGCTATAACGCTGGATGCCCCAGCCCATGTAAAAAAACCGTGTAGGTTAGTCAAACATCTTGGACAGTGTGGGCATTCAGGAACTCCACCGGGGAGAGGAAGCCAAGGGGTCGCATCGGGAGCCGGTTGCTCCGGGGTTGCCAGGCAGCGAGTTGCCTGGCAAAATC
>JAQVQY010000013.1 GCA_028701335.1 Eubacteriales bacterium | reverse complement strand
CCTGAAAAGGGAATACCCATTTCTCCTCGCCGCGCCGGACGCTGTCCCACATGATGAGGGTGCGTTCGGGCGGGGTCGCGCGGAACTGGTAGTCCCGCACAATGCGGCGCAGGAGCCTGGCGTCTGTGGTGCGGATGCGGTTGTGGTAGTCCAGGTTGAGGGTGGTCAACTGGCTGATATAAATTTTACAGATCATCCGCTGGTCAAAGCCGCCGTGAAGCGCCGGATTGAGCGCGTGGATGCCCTCGATAATCAGCGGCTGAAGCGCCGTGACCCGCATCATCACCGGTTCAGGCCTTCGCCGCTGGGTGCGGAAATGAAAGCGCGGCATGGGGGTTTCCTGCCCCCGTAACAGGCTTTCCATACTCTCCCGAAACAGGGGGACATCCAGGGCGTCCAGCGCTTCCAGGTCGGGCATCCCATCCTCTTCAAGCGGCATTTCATCCCGGTTGCGGTAGAAGTCGTCCAGCGAAATGAGTTTTGGCTCCAGGCCGCTGACCCTAAGCTGAATGGACAGGCGGTTGGCAAAGGTGGTTTTGCCGCTGGAGGAGGGGCCGGAAATGAAAATGACCCGGGCCTGCCGCTTAATGATGTCCTGAGCGATTTCTGAGAGGGATTGGTTATGCAGTGCCTCATTCACCCGGATAAAGTCCCGCAGCTTGTTCTGCGCAATCAGGTCATTAAGCCCCGCGGCCGTGGAGGCGTTGAGCACCTTGCACCAGTAATTTGACTGGGCGAATATTGCCATCTGCTTGGGCAGGCTCACGAAAGGCGCGGGGCGGGACTGGTCTTCCCGGTCCGGCAGCAAAAGCACCAGGCCCGGTGCGTGATGCTGCAGGGCAAAGACCTGGGTGTGTCCTGTTGAGGGCAGCATGGCCCCGTAAAAATACTCCAACATGCCGCCGCAGGAATACATGTTGAAATGGTCAAACGGCCGGTATGACAGCAGGTGAGCCTTGTCCAGATCCCCCCGGCCGGTAAAGTACGCAATGGCGTCCTCTTTGCTCCAGCGCTCCAGGACATACGGCAAATCCTCCTGGACGATGTCCCGCATGTGGCCTTCAAGGGCACTGACATCATTGTCGGAAAGCCTGAAGCCATCGATCTCCATATAGACACCCTGGCCTACGGAGTGCTCGTTCCTGAGAATGAGGTCGGGGAACTGTTTCCGCATGGCCAGAAGCAGCACAAAGCGCAGCGAGCGCTCGTAGATGCGGCGCCCCTCTTCATGCAGATAGTTGATGCTGGTCATTTCCCCGGGCGTTTCGACCGGAGCGCCCAGCTCCAGCACATCGCCCTCCTTAAAGCAGGCCAGCACCTGGGCGGCGTTTTCAGGCAGCAGCGCCCTGACAACCTCGCCCACCGAAATCCCGGGGGTGAAATGCCCTGCAACACCGTCCAGAATGAGTTTCATGCCGATGCCTCCTTTTGCCGGCTGGCCGCCACCTTATTGGCCCACTGCAGGTGCTTGGTTTTGACATAAGCGGCGTTCTGTACATCCGAGACCATGGCGCTGCGCTTTACCCGCGCGTTGCCTTTATCGTCCTTCTCCAGGCTTAAGTCGATCATCAACAGCCCGTGCTCCTGGCAGTCCGCCAGGGCGCGGCAGCGGTCCGGTTCCATCATGACATAGCCCTCGGGGATGTCCGCGCGCTTGCCGCAGACGGGACAATTGGGCTGCTGGGCGGGCTTGCTCAGGAGGGCTTGGGCCAGTGAAGAGAAGCGCAGGGTGTCTGCCTTCCCCTCCTGGCGTGCGCGCTGCCGGCCAAAGGTTCGCACGCTCTGGGGATGGTTGAGGAGGGCCGTGGGGTCGGGAAAACGCTGGAACACCAGAGCGGTGTAATAGGCATCATCCACAGCCGAGTGGAAGGGATGCTCGGCGGTGGGCCTGATGCCCAGGGCATTCATGGCGCTTTTTAACCCGGAGCGGTTTTTTGTCTCTCCCGAAATGTCTCCATACAGGCGCTGCAGGTCATACACCGGGGGAATGGGGTGGCCCTTGACAAAAAACGCGATATTCTGATGGAGGACCGAGATATCATCACAGCCCCAGGTGGAAAGCGCGAAGTCCTCCCCGCACCAGTCCACAAAGCGGGCAAAAGCTTGGGCGAAATCAGGCGTCTGGTCCAGGTCCTCCTGCCTGATGCCGGTGATTCGGGAAATGCGGGGGTGAAGTTTTCTATAGTTGGCCGGGGCGATAAATTGGTTGAAGGAACCGCGCATGCGCAGGTTCCTATCCAGCTTCACGGCGCCGATCTGAATGACCTCAAACATCAGTTGGTTGCCCAGGCGCCGGTAGGGCGCGCTGCGGTGGGATAGCGGTTGGTTCCATTCCAGATCCATGACGATATAGTGCATAAAGTCTCCTGATTATCCTATGTTTCTTGTAGACTATCGGCGGCGCTTGCGCCCGCCAGGGCGCCGGTGGCAAACGCGATATGCAGGTTGAAGCCTCCGGTGAAGGCGTCCACATCGATGATTTCTCCCGCGAAATAAAGTCCCCGTATCCGCTTTGATTCCATGGTGGATGGCGAAATATCCCTGACAGATACGCCGCCCCGGGTAACCACAGCCTGGAAGATGGGGCCAGGGCCGGTAAGGGACAGGGGCAGGCGTTTCATCGTGTTAATGAGTACGGCACGGTCAGCTGCCGTAAGCTGGCTTAACTGCTTTTCCCCATCCACTTCGCTTATGCCGGGGAAAACTTTGGCCAGGCTTGCCGGCAGGTATTCCGGCAGGAGGGTGCCCAGTTGCCGGCGCCCGTTCTGCGCGATGTCCCGGTTCAGCCTGTTCAGGAGAACTTCCCGGTCCAGCGCCGGCTTCAGGTCCGCCCAGGCTGTCACTTTCTGCCAGTCGCTCCCTGCCAGCACGCTGCTTAAGGTAAGCGCCAGGGGGCCGGAAATACCCGTGTGGGTGAACAACAGCTCTCCCTGCTGGGCAAAGCGGGTTTTCCCGCTGAGCGCCGCGTGGAGCGCCACATTCTTAAGCGTCAACCCCTGCACTTCAGGAATCCAGGCGTCAGAAGCCTCAAGCCTCACTAAAGAGGGCAACAACCCGCCCACTGAATGTCCCAGTTCCCCGGCCATCCGGTGCCCCTCACCCCGGGATCCGGTGACGGGGTAGGTAACTCCCCCGGTGGCCAGCACCACGGCGCTGGCCGCGATGCGGTTGCCGTCAGGAAGCCTCACGCCCGTCACCTGGCCATCCTCAGCTAATACTTCAGTTACGGGGCAATGGAGGCGGATTTCTTCGGGATCCAGACCCCGCGCGAGCGCCTTGATCACATCCGAGGACTTCTGCGACGCGGGAAACACCCGCTGCCCCCGCTCCACCAACGTTTCACAGCCCAGTCGCCTCAGCCAATCCCTTAGCCCTTCCGGAGGCAAAAAAGAAAGCGCCGCGTACAAAAACCGGGGATTGCGCGGCACATTGGCGAGGAAGTCTTCTGCACTTGCCTGGTTTGTGACATTGCACCGGCCCTTTCCGGTGATGTAAAGTTTTTTGCCCAGCTTCTCGTTTTGCTCCAGCAGCAGGACGCTTGCGCCCTTTTTCTTGGCGAACAGCGCTGCCGCCATGCCTGCCGGCCCGCCGCCCACCACCAGGATTTCAGGGCCGGTTGTCCTCATAGCATGGGACGGTAGAGATCGTTGTGGTTCCTGAAGCCGCCTACAAAAGACACCGTCATGTGGCCTTCCATCAACAGCGCCAGGTCGCTTCCCGGCTCGGGTTTTTCGTACCTGACCCCTTCTTCCAGCCAGAAGTACTTGATGCCGCGGGGATTGACGCGTTCCTCGTAGTCGTCCAGAAAATACGCCTCGCTGATGGGCGCGATCTTGGCCGGTCTCACCTCGCCCCGGTGCAGCGCGGGCCCGTTAAGGTTACAGAAGGTGAGGCGCGGCATGGGCCGGCGCAGGATGTACTCCATGATCACCAGCGCCTGCTCGGCCAGGTGGACGCGCATGTCCTCATCTGCCCCAACGCCAATGGAGATGGCCATGCTGGGGAGGTTGAGCATGGCGGCCTCCCGGGCCGCGGCCGCGGTGCCGGAATAAAAAAGCGCCGTTCCCACATTCTCCCCGTCGTTGATGCCTGATAAGCAGAAATCAAAGGGCTTGTCACTCAGCCGCCTGCCGATGCGCACGCAATCCACCGGGGATCCCTCCACCGCATAGGCGGAAAAGGCAGCGTCCAGGTGCCGCTCGCGCACCATCAGGCTCTGGATGATGGTCAGCCGGTGGCCCGCAGCGCTCTGCTGGGTGGCAGGGGCAGAAACCAGCACCTCGTGCCCCGCGGCGGCGGCGGTTTTGGCCAGGGTCAGGATACCCGGCGCGTCAACGCCGTCGTCGTTGGTTACAAGCAGTCGCATAGGCCGTCCTTTCAGCAAACCAAAGTCCCGGAAACAAGCGCTTCCAAGCGTTATCCTACCATATATACCCTTAATCATCAAGATAAGCCGCTTGTCGGATGCCGCCCGGTGGCTTATACTGCCAGGCGAGGTGATATTGATGCGGGAGAATGGGCCGGTGAGCCTGGCCGCCCCCAACACGGACCACGGGCTAATCCAGGTGGCGGCCATTGTGACCATGATTATCGATCATGTGGGGGCCGTGTTTTTTCCGCGCCTGACGTTTCTCCGGGTCATTGGGCGGATCGCTTTCCCGCTGTTCTGCTGGGGAATCGCGGTGGGAGCGGCCAGGACGCGGAACTTCACCCGCTATGCCTTAAGGCTTTTGGCCCTTGGAATCATTGCGCAGCCTTTCTATATGCTGGCGCTTAACCACACCTGGAATCAACTGAATGTGCTGGCCACGCTGCTCTTGGGCCTGCTTGCCATCCGTGGGATGCAGGTGAGGCGGTATGGCTCTTTCGTTTGGGCGCCGGCCATCTGTTTGCTGGTGGCAACCGCCGTCACCATGGACTATGGCTGGCAGGGGGTGCTGCTGATTATCCTCATGTACCTGGCGCGGCATACCCGGGGCGGCCTGGCGGCGTTGATGGTGAGCTTCTGCCTCCTGTGGGGTACCGGTTCCTTCGCGGTGTTCAGGGGCGTCAGCCTGAATACGGGCTTTTTGATGCTGGACCAGGCCATCAATTCCCATATATCGCGTATCAGCCTTCAGTTTCTGGCTATTCTGGCGCTGCCGCTGATGATGGTAAGAACGGATAGCGGCATCCGCCTGCCAAAGTGGCTCAGTTACGCCGCCTACCCCGGGCATCTGCTGATACTCTGGCTGATCAAGCTTTTGGTGCGAGTATGAATCATTTGATGATAAAGAAAACACTTGGGCGCGCGCTGGCTTTTTTTTGCCTGGCTGGGCTTATGTCAGGGATGATGCCGCCGGCGTCTGCGGACAGCCTGGTGGTGATGGGGCTGGAAGACGCGTCCCTTAACCGGGACTGGGCCAGCAACCGCTTTTTCGCGCGCATGGCGGAAAAAACCGGCTTCGCGTTCACTTTCCGCCAGTATTCGGATGAGGGGGCCTACCGGGAGGCGCTGGCGGCCATGACCGTAAGCGCGGAGTTGCCGGATGTGCTGTTCAAGGCGGCGCTGTCCCCGGCGGAAGCTTCGTCGCTTTTGGAGAAGGGCGTGCTGGCGGACCTGGCGCCCCATCTTGATAAACATTGCCCAAACCTGACCGCGCTCGTGGAGGAGAACCCGGTGATCCGCCAGGCAATCACCCTGCCGGGCGGGCAGATCGCGGCGCTGCCTTTTGTAGAGACGGCTCCGGCGCAGAACGTGCTGTGGATTAACAAGGCCTGGCTTGATACGCTTGGCCTTGACATTCCGCGGGATAACATGGAGTTTATGGAAGTGCTGAAGGCCTTCAAATCCCGTGACCCCAACCGCAACGGCCGGGCGGATGAGGTGCCGCTGTCCTTCCTGGGCGCCTATGACCTGAAATACCTGGCCCACGCCTTTGGCCTTGTGGGCAATGATTACAACCTGTTTGTAGACCAGGGAGAAGTGCGTTTTGTCCCGCTTGAGAAGGAGTTTGAGGCATTCATCGTTTGGTGCCGCGAATTGTATCAGGAAGGGCTGCTGGCCCGTGACGGCTTTTCCACCGCGGACGCCCTGCGGCGGGTAACGGATGGGAAAGCTACCAACACCTTTGGTGCATTCTTTTCACCCCTGCCCAGCTATTTGGTCCCGCTGGAGTGGGGGGAGCAGTACGCGGCACTGAGGCCCCTTGAGTACAACGGCGAGCGGGTCTACAGGCCCATCGCCCAGCCGGTGATCACGGGAACATTTGCCCTTACCACCGCCTGCCGGGATGCGGCCGGAGCCCTTGAATGGGTGGATTCCTTATACACCCAGGAAGGCGCGGTGATGGCTGCCATCGGCCAGGAGGGAGTGGACTATGTGGTGGACGGGGATGGGAGCTGGCGGAGCGTACCCGGTATCAGCGACGCGGAGTACCAGGCCAACGCCGTCATCGCGACCGGGACGGCCCTCCCCGGCGTTTCCAGCGACGCTTTCCAGCGCGGCTATACCGATTCTGTGATCAGGAGCGTTTCCGAGCAGGTGGACATCGTGACGGACGCGGTCAAAACACCCTTTCCGCCTTTTTCTCTTAGCGCTGATGAAGAGGCGGCCATTGCCCCGCTTCAGGAGGCGATCGGGCGGTATGTGGACGAGTCCATTGCCCGTTTTGTGCTGGGGGAGTGGGAAGTGACCCGGGAGCAGTTCGCCGTGTTTGAGCAGGAGCTTCAGGCGCTGGGATTGGAAGCATTCCTGTCATTCTGGCAGGGGATTTATAATCGCACGGAGGGCTTGACTGATGTTGGACCATGAAAGATACCGCCGCTGGCTGAGGACGGCGGCTGGGCAAAAGCGCCTTTCAGAGCTTTATGGGCAGGATAATGATACCTTGCGGGCGCAAACCGCACGATATGCCTGCCTTTTTAACGAATATCAAGCGGTTTACGGCGAGGGAGCGGACTTATGCCTGGTTTCGGCCCCTGGCCGGACGGAGATCATCGGCAACCACACCGACCACAACCGGGGCCGGGTGCTGGCGGCGGCGGTAAACCTGGACACCCTGGCCCTGGCATCCCCCCGGCGGGATCTAACCCTGCGCCTCAAGAGCGAGGGCTACGCTCTCCTGACCCTGGATTTGGGCCAACTTGAACCCGCGCCTGAGGAGAACGGCACCACCGCTTCACTCATCCGGGGCGTGGCCGCCAGGATGTCGGCTCTGGGGCTAAAAATTGGCGGCTTTGACGCCGTTGTCACTTCCCAGGTGATGCCCGGCTCCGGCCTTTCTTCCTCCGCCGCCTTCGAGGTGGCGATGGTGGGGGTTTTCGACGCGTTGTTTAACAGCTTCAGCATGAACGCCCAGCTGCGCGCCCAGGCGGGGCAATACGCAGAGAACGTTCATTTTGGCAAACCCTCAGGGCTGATGGACCAGATGGCCTCCGCCGTGGGCGGCCTGGTGGCCATGGACTTCGCCAAAGACACGCCGGACATTGAGGCGCTTGCATTTTCATTCGCCGCCTCCGGCTTCCACCTGGTGGTGGTGGACACCCGGGGCAGCCATGGCGACCTGACCCCGGCGTACAGCGCCATCCAGTCGGAAATGCAGGCAGTGGCCAGGGCCATGGGCGCTGGGGTGCTTCGGGAGCGCGGCAAGGAGGAGTTCACCAGGCGTCTGCCAGAGATCCGGGAGAAGACCGGGGACCGGGCGGTATTGCGGGCGCTTCATTTCTATAACGAAAACGAGCGGGTCAGCCGGGCCGTGGGCGCTCTAAAGGCGGGAGAATTGGGCCTGTTCTTTGGCATGGTAAATGAGAGCGGCCTGTCTTCCTGGACGCTGCTGCAAAACCTTTATGTTGAGCCCAAAGCCCAGCCCCTGGCGCTGGCGCTGGCAACCGCACGGGAAATCCTTAAGGATGAGGGCGCCTGCCGGGTGCATGGCGGGGGCTTTGCCGGCACCACGCTGAACTTCGTGCCTGAAGACAAGGTGGCGGAATTCACCCGCCGCATGGACAGCCTCTTTGGCCCGGGCAGCTGCCATGTGCTGGATGTGCGGGCAGAGGGCGCGGCCCTGGTGGGGCCAACGCTTGACAGCCGGCAATAGGCGATGTAGGATGGCGGCAACTCCATAGAATATGTCTTCAGGGCGGGGTGAAAGTCCCCACCGGCGGTGAAAGCCCGCGAGCCGGATGGCTGACATGGTGAGATTCCATGGCCGACAGTATAGTCTGGATGAAAGAAGGCAGGCAATAAGCCATGTCGCCGCGCTCGCCCTGGACATTTCGCCGGGGCGATTTCACGATTGGGGGGCAAAACCATGAACCGCAGGTATACCACCGCTAACCTAACCTACGCCTCGCTCCTTACGGCGTTGGCCATCATCCTCAGCTATTTTCCGGAGATTCCGCTGGCTTTCTTCGCGCCCTGGCTGAAGCTGGACTTTTCATTTACCCCTCTTTTGATCCTGGGCTTTTCCCTGGGGCCGGTGATGGCGGGCATCAGCCTGGTCATCACCAATGTGGTCCATATCCTGGGCGGTACCACCTCGGGGGTTGGAGAGCTGGCCAACATTATCGTGGGCCTGGCCTTCCTGATGCCGCCAACCATTATGTACCGCAGAATACATACCTGGCGCGGCGCAATTATTGGCATGGTCATAGGCGTCGTCCTTATGGCGCTGGCGGGCATCGTGTCCAACCGGTATCTGCTTCTGCCCACCTATTTTGGCTCTGATTATGAGGCGGTGCTGGCAAACATGGGTTTGACCGTCAACGGCTACCTCTGGGCCGCCATATTGCCTTTTAACCTGACCAAAGGGGTGGCCAACGCTCTCTTGACGCAGCTGCTGTATAAGCGCCTGTCGGGTGTTCTAAAGGAAGCGCAAAGGGATGTCACAGTTCAAAACAACAACAAGAAATGAGACCCTGGCCATGGGAGGGAGGCTGGCGGAGCGCCTTATGCCCGGGGATGTGCTGCTGCTGTCAGGTGACCTGGGAGCGGGAAAGAGCGAGCTGGCCCGGGGCATCGCCCGGGGCTTGGGCATTGCCGGCCCTGTCCCCAGCCCCACTTTCTCCTTTTTGATTATCTACGACACAGGCCGCGTATCCCTCCACCATTTTGACTGGTACCGGGCCCAGGACGAAGAGGAAATTATGGCCGCCGGGCTTGAGGAGTATATCCAGGGAGACTGGATCACCCTGATCGAGTGGCACGAGCGCGCCCCAGGCCTGTGCCCCAAAAAGCACCTGCTGGTGCAGGTCGATCAGGCCGGGGAAGAAACCCGCCTGATTACGTTTGTACCTATGGGTGGCTTCAGGGATTTGGGACTTATGGAGGACATACTGTGACGATTCTGGCGCTTGATACCTCAGGTCCCGTGTGCAGCGCGGCTGTTATGGCAGCCGGGAGCCTGAGCTATGAGGCCCGGGCGGTCAACAAGCTGACCCATTCCCGCAATCTCCTCCCCATGGTGGAGGAGGCGCTGGGCAAGGCCGGGATGAGCGTTAATGACATAGGCCTTGTGGCCGCCATCGTGGGCCCCGGCTCCTTTACCGGAGTGCGCATTGCTGTAGCCACCGCCCAGGGCATCGCCCGGGCCAGGGGAATAAAATGCCTGCCGGTAAACGCGCTGGAGGCAATGGCGGCAAGCTTTTTGAGCCCCGAAAGTGTCATCTGCCCCATCCGGGATGCCCGGAGCATGCAGGTATATGGCGCGGCGTTCCGGGACGGTAAACGCCTGATGGAGGACGCGGCGCTGCCGCTGACAGAATATTTGGCTCAGGTGTCTGCATTTGAGGGTCAGCTCCTCTTTGCGGGAGACGGGGTGGCGCCCTGCCGGGATCGTATTCTGGAAAGCCTGGGAAGCCGTGCCCTGTTTGCCCCGGCGCATCTGGTTTTGCCGGGAGCAGGCGCCGCGGCGTATCTGGCCAGCCTGCGGGCGGATGAAGCTGTGCCGCCAGGGGAACTTAAACCTCTCTACCTCCGCGCTCCCCAGGCGGAACGCCTCAGGGCCCAGAAGCATGGCTGAGGTGACGATCCGGCGCATGGCGCTGGCGGATGCCAAGGCCGTCCACGCGGTGGAGGCCGCCTGTTTTCCTACTCCCTGGCCAGAAGACGCCTTTGTTCAGGAGATGCGCGCCAACCCCGTGGCCCGCTACCTGGTTGCTCTGGAGGCGGGGCGCGTTATCGGCTTTGCTGGCGCACACATTATCCTGGACGAGGGGCACATCACCAACGTGGCGGTGCTTAAGCAATCAAGGGGCCGGGGTGTCGGCCGGGCGCTGGTGGAGGCGCTCATGCAATACGCCGCCAACCTGGGCGCCGGGTACCTGACGCTGGAAGTGCGTGAGAGCAACACCGCCGCCATCAGCCTCTATGCTTCCCTTGGCTTCATCAAAGTGTCGGTCCGCAAGCGGTATTACGAGGATAACGGGGAGGACGCCCTGCTGATGGTTTGCGGAAAATTGCCGCCAGCGGATCCTGATTTTACTGAAGCGGAGACGGCGAACCAGTAAACCCTAAAAAACCAGAAACTCGCACTCGAGCCTGCCGTTGTACAGCCTTCGGCGGCTTTTTGCTTTGCGCTTCAACATGCGTTCAAAGCTGGGATTGGCGGTGATGACGGCGAGGCTTGCCCCGGGGTGCCGGGCAAGGAGATCCCCGAAGCCCGCTGCCAGCCGGTCCGCCGCCTTTTTATCCCCCAGCCTCTCGCCATAGGGCGGGTTGGCGATGAAAAACGGCCTGTCCGTTTCCAGATTCAGCTGGTACAGGTTGGCAGGATACACTGAAACCATGCCGTCCAGCCCCGCCTGGCGCAAATGCCTGCGGCTCAGGCCCAGCGCCTCCGGATTGATATCTGATCCTGAGAGGGGTGGCAGTTTGTCAGGCCGATAAAGAGCCTGGGCTTCTTCCCGCAGACTGCGATTCGCCTGGCTGTCGCTTTGCGGCCAGTTCTCCATAGCGAATGCCCGGGAGAGCCCGCTGGCCCGGTTCGCCGCCAGAAAGGCCGCTTCCATCATCAAGGTGCCGCTGCCGCAGCAGGGGTCATGCAGGGGGCGCTTCAAGTCCCAGCCGGACAGGCGCAGCATAGCCGCCGCCAGGGTCTCCCGGATGGGCGCCTCCCCCACATAGGTGCGAAAGCCGCGCCGGTTGAGCGCTTCTCCGGTGGTGTCAACCGCTATGCGGGTGATGTTACGGCTGATGGTGACAGACACCGGGAACACCGGCCCGGTTTCCGGAAACCACTCGGTTTTGTGCCGCTGTTTCAGCCGCTCCGCAATGGCTTTCTTTACGATTTTCTGGCAGTCGCTCACGCTCATCAGCTGGCTGCGCGCGCAGTGCCCGCTGACGGGAAACGCCGCGTCTTTGGGCAGCACATCCTCCCAGGGAATGGCCCGGACCAACTCAAATAAGGCGTCAAAGGTGAGTGTTTCCGCTTCCGCCAGCACCCACATCACCCGGTCGGCGCAAGCCAGCCACAGGTTGGCTTTGAAAGCGCCCGCCATGCCGGTATGAAAGCGCGCGCCGCCCACCTCCGCCCTGGCTTCAAACTCCAGTTGAATCAATTCCTGCTTGACCTGGCCCTCCAGGCCAAAGGCCGCTGTCGCGATAAATTCCATTGTTATCCTCCCGAATCATTATACACCGGCCCGCTCTATCAGCAAGCGCTTGTCTGAACGGCCATTTTTCTGTGTAAAATCAAGCAGGAGGATACAGATGAGCAGATCGGTTTTGATTGTCCTGGATTCAGTGGGCGTGGGCGCTCTGCCCGATGCGCATTTTTATGGGGATGAGGGTGCCAACACTTTGGGCCACACGGTGCTAGTGACGGGCCTGCGCCTGCCCAATCTGGAGGAGCTGGGCCTGGGCGCCATCCGAGCGGCATTTTTGCCCCACAGCGTTCGTTCCCGGGGAATTTCGGCGCGGCTAAAGGAAAAGTCTCCCGGCAAAGACACCACCACCGGGCACTGGGAGATAGCGGGGGTGCGGCTGGACCGGCCTTTCCCCACCTTTCCGGAGGGTTTCCCGCCGCATTTTATTACGGCTTTTGAAAGAGCAATCGGATCCAAAACCCTGGGCAATTACGCCGCCAGCGGCACCGCCATTATCCAGACACTGGGAGAAGAGCATGAGCGCACCGGTTATCCCATCGTCTACACCTCAGCGGATTCAGTGTTCCAGATCGCGGCCCACGAAGAACTTATCCCCCTTGAAAGGCTTTATGAGATATGTGAAATTGCCCGCGGGATGCTCAAGGGTGACCTGGCAGTGGGCCGGGTGATTGCCAGGCCCTTTATCGGAAGCCCCGCGGAGGGCTACACCCGCACCGGCAACCGGAGGGACTTTTCCCTTGCGCCGCCTGAAAACACCATTTTGGATGATTTGAAGAGCGCGGGGCACGACGTGATAGGCGTGGGCAAAATTGAAGACATCTTCGCCCACCGGGGATTGACTCAAAGCAACCACGCCGCCGGCAATGAAAAGTGCATTGAGGCGGCGCTGGAATACCTGGAGAAACCCTTTGACGGACTGCTGTTTGTGAACCTCGTGGATTTTGACATGTTGCACGGCCACCGCCGGAATCCGGAAGCTTATGCCAAAGCGCTCAGGGAATTTGACGATGCGCTGCCCCGGCTCAAGGAGAAACTGGGGGAGGAAGACCTGCTCATCATCACTGCCGACCATGGCTGTGACCCTACCTTCAAGGGCACCGACCACACCCGGGAGCACGCGCCGCTGTTGGCGTGGCGGCCGGGTTTGTCCGGGCACACCCACCTGGGGGATCGGGATTCCTTCTCCGACATCGCCGCCACCATCAGCGACTTTTATGGCTTAAAAGAGCGCTACGGCGCCTATTCATTTTTGAGGGAGTTGGAGGATTTGGCATGATTGACTACAAAGACATCAAGCGCGCGGCAAACCTGGTGACACACAGCATCGGCCCGGCCGACATCGCGGTGATTCTGGGCAGCGGCCTGGGCGGCTATGAGGAGCAGCTGATTGACCCGGCGGAGATTGATTATGGCGAGATTCCGGGCTTTCCCACCTCTACCGTATCAGGTCACGCGGGCAAGTTCATCGCGGGGACGCTCAAGGGCAAGCGCGTCCTGGTGATGTCCGGCCGCTTCCACAGCTATGAGGGCTATGGCATGGGCAAGGTCACCCTTCCTGTCAGGGTGATGCGGCTGATGGGGGTCAAAACCCTCATCGTCACCAACGCCGCCGGTGCTGTCAACATGGACTTCAAGCCCGGGGATTTGATGCTGATCGAGGATTATATCAACCTCTCCGGCCGCAACCCCTTAAGGGGAAAGAACCTGGACCGCTTTGGACCCCGGTTTCCTGACATGACCTATGCCTATGACCGGGAACTGCGCAAAATCGCCCAGGAAGAGGCGGAAAAATTGAATATCGACCTGAAACACGGCATCTACTGCTGGATGAACGGGCCCACTTTTGAAACGCCTGCCGAAATCCGCATGGCGCGCACTCTGGGGGCGGACGCTGTGGGAATGTCCACGGTGCCGGAGACCATTGTGGCCCGCCACAGCGGGATAAGGGTGCTTGGCATTTCCAGTATCACCAACATGGCGGCGGGCGTACTGGACCAGCCCATCAACCATGAGGAAGTGCTGGCCGCCGGAGAGATGGTTAAAGAACCCTTCCGCCAGTTGGTCAACGCCATCATCGGCCGTCTGCCGGATGAGGAAATCGTGGAGATGTGATTAAGCCGGGGCGGGCATTTTTCGCGCCGGCTCCGAGTGTCAGTTCCTGACTTCTCCGCCCAATTTATTGATTTTCCTGATGATGTTATTCATCTTTTCATCGATTTGCTCAGCCGTCATGGTGCCCGTGTCCGAGCCAAAGCGCACGCGGAACATGACGGATTTTTTACCCCCGGGTATCTGTTTTCCCCGGTATTCCTCGATAAAATCAAGGCTTTTAACGCTCCCCTCAAGGGCTTCACTGACATCCTGCCAGAGAATTTTTTCATCCAGCAAGACGGAGAAATCCTGCTCCACCAGGGGGAAGAGAGGCAGGCGGTGATAGATATTGCCGCGGGAGGGGAGGGGCATAAGCCCTTCCACATTCAGCTCCATCACCGCAACCTGGGCCCGCTTGATGCCGGACAGGCGGGCGGCTTTTAAGGAGATGACACCAAAGGACCCAATCACCTTATCGCCGGAAAGGATGTTAAGCCAGGCTTTGGGGTCCGCCCAGGCGGGCTTTTCTTTTTGTTCAAAGGCGAGGGGCTGTGCCATCACGGCACGCGGCAGGGCTTCCAGCACGCCCTTTAGTTGGCGGAAGAGGAGGGGCGGGTCCTGGCCCACAAAGGCCGTAGCCAGGAAGCGCCTTTGCAGAGGCAGGGTTTCCGCCTTCTCGCTGGGATGGGTGGCGCCGGGGGTGAACACCTGGGCGCACTCAAAGACGCGGAAACTCTCATAATACCGCAGGTTATGTACCGTTGTCTCCAGCATCGCCGGGATCAGCGAGGGGCGCAGCCAGGCGGTGTCAGGGGAGGGAGGCGTGGCCAGGGCCAGGCAACTGCCAGGCAAAATGCCCGCGGCCTCAAGGTAGCGCCTGTCCACCCAGGGATAGGTGTACACCTCCTGAAGCCCGGCTTCCAGCGCCAGGTATTCCCGCAGGCGGCGCGCCAAAAGGACGTCCGGCTGGCGTACAGCACCCGTGAGAAGCACCTTGGGAGGAATAAAAGCGAAGTTGTTGTAGCCGATCATCCGGGCGATCTCTTCCAGCACATCGTCCGGCAGGTCCACATCCCCGGTGGCGCGCCAGGAGGGTACGGCTACCTGAAGAGCATCATCCTCATGCTTGACATCAAAACCCAGAGGGCCAAGGATACTGGCGGCCTCCGCCGCTGATAAGCTCCGGCCAAGCCGGGTCACCAGCCAGTCCAACTTTACGGTGATCACCGGGCCTTGGGTTTTGGCCGGGTAGTTATCAGTGAACGCTGTTAGCCGGGCCTGGGGGAACAGCTCCCTGATCAAAGCGTCCGCCACCGCCATGGCCTGGTCCACCCGCTGGGTGTCCAGGCTCTTTTCGTTGCGGATGGCAGATTCTGTGCGGATCTGGAAGCGGCTGGCGCTGCGGCGGATGCCGATGGGTTCAAAGTTGGCGATCTCAAGGATCATCTCCGTGGTTTCCGGCAGGATGGAATCCTTGGACCCGCCCATGACGCCGGCCAGGGCGATGGGCTCGGCGGCGTCACAAATCATCAGGTCTTCTTCCGTGAGCTTAAGCTCATGCCCGTCAAGCAGCGTTAGGCTTTCGCCGGGACGGGCGTTTCTGACGACGATTTTTTCCTTCACGTTGCCCTTATCAAAGCCGTGGGTGGGCTGGCCGACGTCCAGCATCACGAAGTTGGTCAGGTCCACCAGGGCGTTGATGGGGCGAACGCCTGTTTTCCACAGCGCCAACTTCAGCCACCAGGGGGAGGGGGCACTGCTGATCCCTTCATATACCAGCCCCGCGTAGCGTTGGCAGCGCTTGGGGTTCTCTATTTCAACAGGGTATTCGGGAAGGCCGGCCGGCTTCTTGAAATCAGGCAGCGGCTTAAGAGGTTGCCCGTAGATAGCGGACAACTCCCGGGCGATGCCGTAATGTCCCCAGAGGTCAGGCCGGTTGGTGAGGGATTTGCTGTCGATTTCAAGGATGATGTCATCAAGGCCCAGCATTGGGCCAATGGCGTCTCCGGGCCGGCCCTCAAAGTCCTTGAGGTCCATCACCTCATGGTCATCCTCCGCCGGGAACAAATCCTGCAGGTCCAACTCCCCCGCGGCGCAGATCATGCCCTCGCTTTTAATGCCTCTTAGTTTCGTTGTTTTGATGGTGACTGGCTCGCCTTCGCCGTGCCAGCGCACCTGGGCGCCGGGAACGGCCACTGCCGCTTTCATTCCTACATAAATATTGGAACCGCCGCACACGATGGTGGCGGGAGCTTCCTGCCCGACGTCCACCAGGCACACCCGGAGCATATCCGCCTGGGGGTGGGGGCTGATGTCAGTGATCGCACCCAGCACCACACCCGAAAGGCCTTCGGCCGGGTTTACGGCGTCTTCCACCTCCACCGTGCGCATGGTCAGGTCATGGGCAAGCTGGTCCGTGCTCAGGCCTTCAGGCAGGTCAACATACCGGCGGATCCAGTTGAGTGATACTTTCATTCTGTTTCCCCCCTCACCTGAACTGCCCCAGGAACCTGAGGTCAGCGCCCCGGAACAGCCGCACATCGTCCACCCCGTAACGCATCATCACAAGGCGGTCCAGGCCGATGTTGATGTAAAAGCCGGACCAAATTTCCGGGTCCAGCCCCGCGGCTTTTAACACATTGGGGTGGGGCGTGCCGCCCGGCATTACCTCAATCCAACCCACGTGCTTGCATACCTTGCATCCCTCGCCGCCGCACACCAGGCACTTCATGTCAATCTCAAACCCCGGCTCAACAAAAGGAAAGAAGCCGGCGCGCATACGGGTGTCCACCTTCCGGCCAAAGACCTTCTCCAGGATGGTCCGAATTAGAATCTGGCCGGAAGCGAAAGCGAAGTCCCTCTCCACGATCAGCGCCTCATACTGGAAGAAAGCGCGCTCATGCCGGGCATCGGTGTTCTCATTGCGGTAGCAGGGGCCGGGATAGACGAAGCGGGCGGGCGCGCCATGCTTTTTTAGATAGCGGACGCTGCCGCCGGTCAGATGGGGCCTTAGACACAGGCGCCGGGCGCCTTCATATTCCTCAAAGCCTTTGAGCCAATAGGTATCCATGGTGTCCCGGGCCGGGTGGTCCGGCGGGAAGTTCAGGTTATCAAAGGCGTAACGTTCGCTGGTGATTTCATCTTCCTGGTAAACCCCAAAACCCAGAGACAGGAAGGCGTCATTAAGGTCATAGCACATCTGGGTGATAGGGTGCAGAGCGCCTGAAGCAGGTTTTATGCCCGGCAGCGTCAGGTCGATTTCCCCCTGGATGGAGGAGCCTTCGTCAATCAGCGCCTCTTCCCGGGCGGTGAGGGCCAAAGCGATGGCGTCCTTCACCTCATTGGCCAGCATGCCTGTCTGGCGGCGCTCCTCAGGCTCCAGCCGCCCCAATTCCTTAAGCACCAGGGTAATGGCGCCCTTTTTCCCCAGGTATTGGTGGCGGATGTCCAGCAGCTCCTCCGGCGTCCCGGCAGCTACCGCTTTTATAAGGGCCTCTTGTTTCAAATTCTCCAGGCGTTCCCGCATTGCGTACCTCCGCTTATCTTATGGGACAACACAAAAAGAATGCTAACACCCCCTTATCCTTTCGTCAATTGCTTTTCGGGCTTCCTTGCATAATGCGGGTAAACATGCTATTTTTTAGCCAGCATTTAGGAGGGTTCATGGAAGGACAACGGCCCATTTCCTGGTATCCGGGGCATATGGCAAAGGCGAAGCGGCTGCTTGAAGGGCAGCTGAAGCGCGTGGACATTGTGCTGGAGCTGTGCGACGCGCGCCTGCCCCTGTCCAGCCGCAATCCGGCGCTGGACAGCATGGCCGCGCACAAGCCCCGGCTGCTTTTGCTCAATAAGGAAGACCTGGCTGACCCCGCGGCCACCCGGCAGTGGGTGGAATATTTCCGCGCACAGGGAGTTGAAGCATATCCAGTCCAGGCCGGGAAGCACCGGCAGAAGATCCTCAAACTTGTGGATGACTTGACCCGGGAAAAGCGTGAGCGCGCCCAGGCACGGGGCATTTCGGCCGGCAGCCGGGCCATGGTGGTGGGAGTTCCCAATGTGGGCAAAAGCACGCTGATCAACGCCCTGGCGGGGCGCAGCGCGCTTAAAACCCAGGACCGCCCCGGTGTCACCCGCGCGCCCCAGTGGATGAAGGCCGGGGAGCGGCTTGAAATGCTGGACACACCGGGGATGCTCTGGCCCAAACTTGATGACCAGAAAGCGGCCCGCCGCCTGGCCTATATCGCCGCCATCCGGGATGAGGTGCTCAACAGCTACCATCTGGCCATCAGCCTGTTGGATGAGCTGATGGCGAATGCCCCTGAGAAGGTGGCGGCGCGGTATAAGATTGAGGATCAGTCCTTAAGGGGGCAGGGCCTGATGGAAGCCATCTGCCGCTCCCGGGGTTTTCTGCAAAAGGGAAACGAATATGACCTGGACCGGGGCGCCGCCTGCGTGCTGGACGAGTTCCGGGGTGGGCTGATTGGCCGCATCACCCTGGAGTTGCCGGGAGATGTTTCATGAACGCTAAAGACAGGAGGCTTAAGCTTTATGAGCATGACTGCGGCCTCTGGCGGGAAGGCTTAGTCTTTGCTGGCATCGATGAGGCCGGGCGCGGCCCCCTGGCGGGCAGCGTGGTGACCGCCTGTGTGGTCTGGGAGCCTGGCAGTCCCATGATTCCCTATATTGATGACTCCAAAAAACTATCGGAAGACAGGCGGGAGAAGGTGTGTGAGATAATCATGCGCCAGGCCGCTTTTGTGGGCATAGGAGAAGCCAGCGCGCAGGAAATTGACGACATAAACATCCTGCAAGCCACCAAACTGGCCATGCGCAGGGCGGCAAAGGGCGCGCCGGTTGAGCTATTTTATATTGATGCGGTGACCGATGTGGGCCTATTTGGTGAGGAGCGCCCGGTGATACGCGGGGATGCGGTTTGCTACGCTATCGCTGCCGCCTCGGTGGTGGCCAAAGTGACCCGGGACCGGCAGATGCGCGCTCTGGAGGAAACCTATCCAGCCTACGGCTTTGCCCGCCATAAAGGCTATGGCACAGCCGCCCATATGGAGGCTATCAGGGATAATGGTCTATGCCCCCTGCACCGGCGGAGTTTCCTGAAGAGATTCCTGGCGCAATGACCCGCTACCAGGAGGGCCTTGAAGGGGAGAACCTGGCGGCCGATTACCTTAAGCGCCGGGGCTTTACCCTTATCGCCAGGCGCTACCGCAGCCGGGCCGGGGAAGTGGACCTGATTGCGCGCCAGGGCAGGATGCTGTACTTTGTGGAGGTCAAGTACCGGCCGCAGGGGCGGCTGGGCACGGGGTTAAGAGCCGTTACTCCGGACAAACGCCGGAGGCTGAAGTTGACCGCCCGGCATTACCTGGCCACACAGCCCAGCCCCTACCAGGTGAGCTGCCTGGAAATTACCCGCGCCGGGGTATGGTTTTACCCGGACATCATGCATGAGATTTGAAAGGCTTCCCATGAAGAAGAAGGCATTGCTTTTCGCGCTGATCATCCTGGCCGTACTGGCCGGGGTTTGGTTTATCGCCCGGGATACCGGGCCAAAGGCCGAGACTGGAGTGGAACTGCTTAAGAACGGCGGCTTTGAGGACATTACCGGGGAGGGCCTGCCCCTGCACTGGCTGCCGGATGCCTATGTGAGGCTCCAGGGCGTGACAGAGTTTGAGGTGACGGATGGGCCCGGCGGAAACGCCGTACAGATCATCAGCCATGAACCCAACGATGCCCGTTTTTGCCAGACCGTTGATGTGCTTCCAAACACCACTTACCGCTTAACGGGCCGAGTGAAGGCCCAGGCTGAAGGCGGCTTGGGAGCCAACCTGTCTATTGAGGATGTCTATGTGTTCTCCGAATCCCTTTATGACACCGGGGATAAGTGGCAGGAAATCGTGTTTTACGGTAAAACGGGCAGCAATCAGAATGAGCTCACCGTGTTTGCCCGCCTGGGGGGCTATTCCGGGGAATCCAGCGGGACAGCCGCCTTTGATGACCTATCCCTGATGGCGGTGGCGGAAACACCGGAGGACGCCTTTGTCAGTTCCTGGGAAAAGCCAAACCGCGCGCCTGTACCGGCCACATCCGCAGCCGCATCGCCGGCGGCGCCCTGGCTTCTGGCGCTGATAGCTCTTGGGGCGGTGATGCTATACTGGTTCGCCAAAATGGCCGAGCGTGAAAAGGTCGCCTTGCCGCAAAAGGATAAGCCCGGACTGACCCGCGGCCTGGCGATCATCCTGCTGGTTGCCGGACTCACACGCCTTGTGATGGCGGTGCTGGTAACCGGCTTCCCGGTGGACATCGCCTGCTTTACGGGCTGGGCGGACCAGATGGCCCGGGTGGGGCCCGGCAACTTCTATATCAGCGATATCTTCAGTGATTATCCGCCGGGCTATATGCTGGTACTCTGGCCCCTGGGCCTTATGGGCCGCCTGTTTGGCACCGGGGCCACGGCAATGATGGTGAAACTGCCGGCCATCCTTTGCGATCTTGCTATTATTACGCTGATTTACAGCGTTTCCCGCAAGCGGGTGGGCGATAAGGCGGCCCTTTGGCTTTCCATGCTGTATGCCTTTAACCCCCTGCCTTACCTTGCCGCCGGCGCCTGGGGCCAGGTGGACAGCGTTCCCTCCCTGCTGCTGGCCAGCGTGGTCCTGCTTATCATGGACAAAAAGTGGCGCTATGCCTTGCCGGTTTATGTGGTGTCTGTGCTGATGAAGCCCCAGTCCCTGATGGTGGGGCCGCTGGGCCTGGTGGCGCTTTTGGCGCATCTGATTTCATCCAGGGACAGGGGCCGGTTCAAGGACCTGGCCATGGGAGTGGGGCTCTCTCTCGCGGCCGCCGCCGTGATGGTCCTGCCCTTCTTCAATGAACAGACAGGCTTCAAGTGGCTCATCGATCTGTATGGCGGCACCATGAGCTATTACGACTATGCCACCGTGAACGCCACCAACCTCTATTTCCTCTTTGGCAAAAACTGGATTAAGATCAGTGAATTCGCGCCCTTCTGGCTAAGGCTTACCAGCGCTCTCACCATTATCTTACCGGCGGCTGCGGCCTGGGGCAGGTCCGGGAAAAGGCAGGACAAGGGCTGGCTTTTAGGCGCCGCCTGCCTCCTGCCGGCACTCGCTGTGCTTTTTCCCGTGAGCCTGGCCATCATGGGCATCCTGCTGATGGTGTCCGTGTTTTTGCTGGTCGCGTGGCGCTATCTCGCGGCCAATGACGTTTCCAACCTGGCTCTGTTGGCGGGCGTGATGCTCACTGGGTTTTCGATCCTGGGCACCATGATGCACGAGCGCTACCTGATGATGGCGGTCGTGCTGTTCATCCTGGCCTACGCCTTAAGAAGGGACCGCCGTCTGCTATGGCTCATCATCGCTGCCACGGCGCTGTGCTTCTCAAACTCCGGCGTGGTGCTGGACCGGGGCATCCGCATCGGCGGGCCTTCCGGAAACCTGATGGCCCCTGAGCTGGGACTGGCGAGCGACTCCGCGTGGCTGGAAATGGCACTCTCCGCCTTTAGCATCCCGGTGGCGGCGTATGCCTTATATCTGGGCATCATCCTGACTGGCCCTGGCGCTGCCCCGCAGCTTGTTTCCCCGGCTAAATTCGCTGTCCCTGAAGAGCGGATGCCTGAAAAGGCATTGCTTGAAAGGGCCAAGCCGCCCATCCGCCTGGACAAAAAAGACAGGCTGTTTATCCTGGTGGTGACGGCGCTCTATGCCGTCCTGGCGTTTGTAAATCTGGGCGCCACCACTGCGCCGCAAAACGCCTGGGTGTCAGGCAGCGAGGTAAGCCAGGCAACGCTTGACCTGGGGGAAACAAGGGATTTCGAAATCCTCTATTACGGCGGCGTCCACCAGCGGGTGAGTGATTTCATCATCGAAACCAGCGCTGATAACGAAACCTGGGCCGAATATCCCGCCTCCATGAAGGAGGGGGACTGTTTCACCTGGCTTTATCACAAACCGGGCCGGGATACGGAAACAGGCATGCAGTTTGACGGCGCGCCCATCCGGCACAAAGGTCGCTTCGTGCGGATTACTGCGCCCACGATTGGCTTAACACTCATGGAAGTCATGGTGCGGGACGCGGACAGCGGGGAGACGCTGCCGGTAAAGGCCCTGGAGCCCGAATCAGCGGCTCTGACTGATGAGCAGGACACCCTCAGGGGCGAACCCAGCTGGTTTAACAGCATGTATTTTGACGAGATCTACCACGGGCGCACGGCCTATGAGATGCTAAATGCCATTCGCGGGCAGGAGCCCAGCACCGTCTATGAAACCACCCACCCGCAACTTGGCAAGCTGCTGATGACCTTCAGCTTGATGGTCTTTGGCATGACGCCATTTGGCTGGCGCTTTGCCGGTGCCCTGGCGGGGGTGTTGATGCTGCCGGGGATGTACGTCATAGGCCGGCAGCTGACTCGCAGGCGGGGCGGCGGAGCCATCGCGATTTTGCTCATGGCCTTTGACTTTATGCACTTCACCCAGACGCGCATCGCCACCATTGACAGCTTTGTCACGCTTTTTATCATCTATGCCTATCTGTTCATGTTTAAGTATATGCAGCTGGATGTTTTTTCCATGCCCGTCATAAAGACGATCCGGCCCCTGGCATTAAGCGGGCTGATGATGGGGTTTGCCATCGCCAGCAAATGGACGGGGGCTTACGCCGGGATAGGCCTGGCAGTGCTTTTCTTCTGGGCCCAGGCCCGCTGGGCGCGCCAGGGACGGGCCCTTAAGCGTTTGGCCCTGGCGGAGCGGGACAAGATTGGCTGGGACGCCGCGGCGGTCAGCGAGGCGCTTGAGTACCGCAGGCGGTTCCTTATCACCTGCCTGTGGTGCCTGTTGTTCTTTGTGCTGATTCCCCTGGTCATCTACGCGGCCTCCTTTATCCCCATGTTCATCAGGACGCCCGGGGGCGTCAGCCTGAAAAAGGTGGCGGACGCCAATGTCAATATGTACGCCTACCACAGCGAGCCGGGGCGCGGGGCGGACCACTTCTTCCACACGCCCTGGTATGAGTGGCCGCTGGATGCCCGGCCCATGTGGTATTATGCAGGCGGCGTTGTCAATGGCACGGCCAGCACCATAATGGCCTTTGGTAATCCCCTTATCTGGTGGGGAGGCCTTGCCGCCATGATTGGGCTGACGGTGTTGGCGCTGATGGGCTTGATGGGCCGCTTCACCGGCAGCCGGCGCCCCTGGTTCTCCCGGGCAGACATCAGGCCCGCGATGCTTGTCATCGCGTTCCTGGCCCAATACCTCCCCTGGGTAATGGTGCCCCGGGGCACCTATATCTACCACTACTTCCCCGCCGTGCCGTTCATTATCCTGGCGCTGGTGCTCTGGCAGGATGCCTTTGCCCTGCGCAAGCCCCGGAGGGCGCGGGCCGCGGCTATCGTATTCGTGGCGCTGGCAGCTGTGTTGTTCATAGCCTTCTTCCCGTATCTCTCAGGGGTGCGGGTATCAACAAACTGGCTGGATGCCCTCAAATGGTTCCCGGGATGGCTGTATTACTGATGAAAGAGAGAAACGCATGTTAGCGCGCACCCGGTGTTTTGCCCTGAATGGTGTGCAGGGCGAGGCGGTGAGCGTAGAGGCCTATGTGGCCAGCGCCAGCGAGTTCCGCTTTACCCTGGTTGGCCTGCCCGACGCGGCGGTCAAGGAGAGCCGGGACCGTGTAGCCGCGGCGCTCAAGAACAGCGGCTTTGCCATGCCCCTGGGCCACAGCACCGTGAACCTCTCCCCGGCGGACCTGCGCAAGGAGGGGTCCGGGTTTGACCTGGCGATCGCCCTTGCCATTATCCTGGCAAGCAGGCAACTGGCTGCGGCCGGGGTGGAGGATGTACTACTCATCGGTGAACTGGGTCTTGACGGCCGCCTGGTGGCAGTGCAGGGCGCGCTTGCCATGGTGATGGCGGCCCACGCCGCCGGCATCCGCAAGGTGATTTTACCGCCGGGCAACGCCCGGGAGGTGGAAGCTGTCAGCAGCATGGCGGTGTATCCAGCCGGCTCGTTAAGGGCGGCGGCACAGCACCTGTCGGGTCAAATGCCCATTTCCGCGCAAATACAAAAGAGCTATGAAGAATGCCGTTCCCAAAGCCAAAGTGACCTGGACCTGGCGCAGGTGCGCGGACAGAAACTGGGGCGCCGGGCGCTGGAAATAGCGGCCGCCGGCGGGCATAATCTATTGCTGGTGGGGGTACCCGGTTCCGGCAAGACCATGCTGGCCCGCTGCCTTCCGGGAATCCTGCCTGAGATGAGCCGGGAAGAGGCTTTTGAGACCACCCGCATCCATTCCGTGGCCGGGCTCCTGGCGCCTGGCAGCGGCATTATGACCCAGCGGCCTTTCCGCACGCCCCATCATTCCGCCTCCATGCCGGCGCTCATCGGCGGGGGCGCCAACGCCAGGCCGGGAGAGGTATCCTTAAGCCACAACGGCTGTTTGTTCCTTGACGAAATGCCCGAATACTCCCGCCAGGTGCTGGAGGCCCTGCGCCAGCCGCTGGAGGATGGGGTCACCACCATCTCCCGGGTGAAGGCGCACACCCAGTATCCCTCCCGGTTTATGCTGGTGGCCAGTATGAATCCCTGCCCCTGCGGTTTTTTTGGAAGCCAGGTGCGCCCGTGCCGCTGCGGCAGCCATGAGATAAGGAAATATTTAAACCGCGTATCAGGCCCCCTGCTGGACCGGATCGACCTGCAGGTTGAAATTGACGCTGTGCCGGTGGAGGAAATCTCCCAGCGGGCACCCCAGGAGGAAAGCGCCCAGGTACGCAGGCGCGTGCGGCAAGCCCGGGATATCCAGCGGGAACGCTTCAAGGGCTCCTCCACCCGCACCAACGCCGGCATCGCCGGCAGGGAGCCGGAGAAGCAGGCGCTCCTGACACCTGAAGCGATCCAGGTTCTTCAGATGGCTGTAAAGCGTTATGCCCTTTCCATGCGGGCTTATGTGAGGCTGATCCGTGTGGCCCGCACTATCGCGGACCTGGCTGGAGAAAAACAGGTGCCCCTTGCCGCCATGGCCGAAGCCATCCAGTTTAGGATGGCTGATGCCAAGTACTGGGGAGGCGGGCATGGCTGAGGAGCGCGGGCGGCTGTGCCGGGTTTGGCTGGCGTCAAGCCAGAGCCTAGGGTACAAAGCCCGCGGGCGGCTTGTTGAAACCTATGGCAGCGCTGAGGCGGTTTTTGACCGCTTTTCGCCTGATATGTTGTCTATCATTGGCGGTAAAGCTTATCAAGAGCTAAAGAGAATACGGGAGCTGGGCCTTCCCAAGCTGGCCCTGGCGATTGAGCGCATCGGCGCTAGCGTCGCCCTGCCCGGGGACGAGGCCTACCCGGCTGTTCTGGATGACATCATCGACCCGCCGGATGTGCTTTTTTATCAGGGCGTCCTATACCGTGAGGAGCGCCGGGCCATTGCCCTGGTGGGCTCCCGCCGGGAAACCCGTTACGGGCGGGAGCAAGCACACAAAATCGCGCGGGGTCTGGCTGAAAATGGCGTCACCGTGGTTTCAGGCCTGGCCCGCGGCATTGACACCGCGGCCCATCTGGGAGCGCTGGAGGGCCGCGGCCGCACCATCGCGGTGCTGGGAAGCGGCATCAACAACATCTATCCGCCGGAGAACAGGGACCTGGCGGAGCGCATCATCTCATCCGGCGGCGCTGTCATCAGCGAGTTCGCGCCGGGCGCGCAGCCCATGGCCTATCATTTTCCCTTCCGCAACCGCCTGGTGTCAGGGCTATGCCAGGCGGTGATGCTCATCGAGGCACGGGAGAAAAGCGGCACCCTAATTACTGTGGGGCATGCCCTGGCCCAGGGCCGGGAGGTGTTTGCCCTGCCGGGCCAGGTGGACGTGCCTGGTAGCAGGGTGCCCCACCAGATGCTCAGGGAGGGAGCCCGGCTTGCCGCCTCCTGGGAGGATATCCTGGAGGACATGGGCTGGAGCGGCCCTGCGGCCAAAGCTGAGCAGCTCGAATTCATCCCACCCGATTTGACAAATGAACAGCGCCGGATATATGATGCGCTCTGTGATGAGCCCCTGGGGTTTGAGGAACTGGCGGACAGAACATCCTTTGGGGTCATGGAGCTGAACGCGCAGATTACGCTTATGGAACTGGCCGGGCTCATCCAGGCGCTGCCCGGGCGCGTATTCCGCCGGGCGCATTAAAACATACTGGAGGCACTTTTGCAGAAAAAGCCAAAACTCGTCATCGTTGAATCCCCCGCCAAGGCCAAAAGCGTGGCCAAGCTGCTGGGGCGTAACTACAAAGTAACCGCTTCCCAGGGGCATGTGCGGGATTTGCCCAAGTCCCAGTTCGGCATCGACCCGGATGACAACTTCGCCATGAAGTACATCACCATCCGGGGCCGGGGGGATATCCTGGCTGACCTGCGCAAGCAGGTGAAGGGAGCCAGCCAGGTGCTCCTGGCCACTGACCCGGACCGGGAGGGGGAGGCCATTTCCTGGCACCTGGCCCAGGCGCTGGGCTTGGATGTGGAAGCGCCCATCCGTATTGAGTTTAACGAGATTACCAAGCCCGCGGTGCAGGCGGCGGTCAAAAATCCCCGGGTCATCGACATGGACCGGGTGGATGCCCAGCAAGCCCGCCGGGCACTTGACCGGGTGGTGGGCTATAAAATCAGCCCGCTTTTGTGGTCCAAGGTGAAAAAGGGGCTTTCCGCAGGGCGCGTGCAAAGCGTAGCAGTGCGCATGGTGGCGGACCGGGAGCAGGAGATCGATGCCTTCATCCCTGAGGAATACTGGGAGGTGGCGGCGGGCTTTGAGACCGGGGGCAAGAAACTTAAGGAACCCCTTAAGGCAAAGTTGGCCACCATCAATGGGAAAAAGGCAGCAATTCACGACAAGAAAGGCGCCGACGAGGCGGTCAAGCTGATTAATGAATCGGAATTCACCATCACCAGTGTTAAAAAGAAGCAGCGCAAGAAGTCACCCGCGCCACCGTTTACAACCTCCACCCTCCAGCAGGAGGCCAGCCGGAAGCTGAACTTCACCTCCTCCCGCACCATGCAGGTGGTGCAGGGGCTTTATGAAGGGATCGATCTGGGACCTGAAGGCACCCAAGGCCTTGTCACCTATATCAGGACCGACGCCGTTCGGGTGAGTGAGCAGGCGCTGGCCGCGGTGCGGGAGCAGATCAAGAGTGATTGGGGCGAGAACTACCTCCCGAAGACGCCCAAAACATATAAGAGCGGAAAACGCGCACAGGACGCCCATGAGGCCATCCGGCCCACGGATATGAGCCGGACGCCTGACAAAATCAAGAACCGCCTCAGCCGGGAGCAGTGGCAGCTTTACCGCCTGATTTACAACCGATTCATGGCCAGCCAGATGCTGGAGGCCCTGTTTGACACCGTCACCGCCGAAATCGGGAGCAAAGGCGTGACGCTGCGCTACTATGGTGAGCATAAAGTTTTCGCCGGGTTCACGGCGCTGTATGAGGAAGGGTCCGACAATGGCGAGGCGCAGAAATCCGTGGTGCTGCCGGTGTTTGAGGGAAACGCTCCTGTAAAAATACAGGATGTGGAAGCTGTGCAGCGCTTCACCCAGCCGCCCCCGCGTTACACTGAGGCTTCCCTCATCCAGCAGCTGGAGGAGAAGGGCATTGGCCGTCCCTCCACCTACGCTCCCACCATCGGCACCATCGTGGGCCGCGGCTATGTCAGCCGGGAGAACAAGAGGCTCTATCCCACCGAGCTCGGCAAGATGGTCAACGACATCATGATGCAGTATTTTGAGCCGGTCATGGACCTGGACTTCACCGCCGAGATGGAAAACCGCCTGGACGCGGTGGAGGATGGCCAGGAACCCTGGACCAATGTTCTTGCGGGGTTTTACCCGGACTTTATCAAGATGGTGGAAAACGCGGAGGCTACGCTGGAGAAAATCGAGATACCCGATGAGGTGTCAGACATCCCCTGTGACCAGTGCGGCGCCATGATGGTATATAAAATGGGGCGCTACGGACGCTTCCTGGCCTGCCCGCGTTTTCCGGAGTGCCGCAACACCAAGCCTATCATCACCTATATCAAAGCGCCCTGCCCCACCTGCGGCGCCCGCCTTCAGGAGAAAACCACCCGCAAGGGCCGCAAATTCTATGGCTGCGAGCGCTATCCGGAGTGTGATTTCACCTCCTGGGAAATGGTGGATGAAAAGCCCTGCCCCCGTTGCGGCAGCTATATGGCCATCAAGCGGAGAAAGTCCGGCGCCGCACGGCTCTGCGCCAACCCCAGCTGCCGCTATCACGAGCCCATTGAGGAAAATGGTGAAGAATAACACCCCGGTGACGGTGCTGGGGGCGGGCCTGGCCGGGTGTGAGGCCGCCTGGCAGCTGGCCTCCCGGGGGGTTCCCGTCCGGTTGGTGGATATGAAACCCCATCACAAGAGCCCTGCCCATGAGGCGGACGGCTTTGCGGAATTGGTATGCAGTAACTCACTTAAAAGCGAGCGGCTTCAAAACGCCTCCGGCCTCCTGAAGGAAGAGATGCGCCGCCTGGGTTCCTTGATTATCAGGGCTGCGGACGCCAGCCGGGTTCCGGCGGGCGGCGCTCTGGCGGTGGACCGGGCGGCCTTTTCGGGAAATGTTTCTGAAAAGCTGACGGCTCACCCTTTGGTGGGGTTTGAGTCCTGCCTGGCGGAAACCCTTCCTGAAGCGCCAGCTGTTATTGCCACTGGTCCCTTAACGGCGGGCGGCCTGGGAGAAGAAATCGCGAAGCTGGCGGGCACACTGCACTTTTTCGACGCGGCAGCGCCTATCGTGACCCGGGAGAGCATCGACATGAGAATCGCTTTCCGCCAGTCACGCTATGGGCGGGGGGATGACTACATCAACTGCCCGCTGAATGAGGCGGAATACCATGCCTTTATTGATGCCTTGCTGTCAGCCCAGTCCGCCCCGGTCCATGGCTTTGAGGAGGATTTGCTGTTTGAGGGCTGTATGCCCATTGAATCCATGGCCCGGCGCGGCCGTATGGCCCCGGCCTTTGGCCCCATGAAACCGGTGGGGCTAACAGACCCCCGCACGGGTAAAATGCCCTTTGCGGCCGTGCAACTGCGCCAGGACGACGCGGGAGGGACGCTTTATAACCTGGTGGGTTTCCAGACCAGGCTCAAATTTCCTGAACAGAAGCGGGTCTTCGGCCTGATTCCTGGGCTGAAGGACGCGGAATTCGCACGCTTCGGGGTGATGCACCGCAACACCTTCCTGCAAAGCCCCGGGTTTCTGGACAGCCATTTTGCCGTGAAGGAGCAATCGCAAATGTACTTCGCCGGGCAGATGACCGGGGTTGAGGGCTATGTGGAAAGCGCTGCCTCAGGGCTTACGGCGGGGCTGTCGCTGTATACCCGGCTTAAGGAGCTGCCCGAAGCCATCCTGCCTCAAAACACCGCCATCGCGGCGCTGGGGCGTTATATTTCAACAGCCAACCGGGATTTCCAGCCCATGAATATGAACTATGGCATCATGCAGCCGTTGCCACAGCGCGTCAAGGGCAAGGAGAAGCGCTATCTGGCGCTTTCCGAAAGGGCGCTTGATGATCTGGCGGTTTTTACCGCGTCCAGGCCAGAGCTGTTCTCCGGCCAGTAAAGGAGGAACCATGTCATTTAAAGGCACCACCATCTGTGCTGTAAAACGGGACGGCCATGTGGCCATCGCCGGCGACGGGCAGGTGACGATGGGGGAAAACACCATTTTCAAAAGCACTGCCAGGAAGGTGCGCCGCATCTATAACGACCAGGTGGTCATCGGTTTTGCGGGTTCGGTGGCGGACGCGTTTACCCTCAGTGACCGCTTTGAGGAAAAGCTGCAGCAGACCGGCGGAAACCTGGAGCGCGCCGCCGTAAACCTGGCCCAGGAGTGGCGGGGGGACAAGGCGCTAAGGCAGCTGCAGGCCATGATGATTGCGGCCAACGCATCCCAGATGCTGATGATTTCGGGCACCGGCGAGGTGATCGATCCGGATGACGGTGTCTGCGCCATCGGTTCCGGCGGGAATTACGCCCTGGCTGCCGCCCGGGCATTGGTGCAGAACACCCAGCTGTCCGCCCGGGAGATCGCTGAAAAAGCGCTGAGGATCGCGGCGTCCATCTGTGTGTTCACCAATGACAATATCTCTGTGGAGGACGTATGAGAAGCCCTGATTTAACCCCGCGGGAAACGGTGCGTGAGCTGGACCGCTACATCATCGGCCAGACGGAGGCCAAGCGCCAGGTGGCCATCGCGCTTAGGAACCGCTACCGCCGGGCCCAGGTGGAGGAGCCGCTGCGGGATGAGATCTTCCCCAAGAACATCCTGATGATAGGCCCCACCGGCGTGGGCAAGACCGAGATCGCCCGCAGGCTGGCCAAGCTGGTGAACGCCCCTTTTGTGAAAGTGGAGGCTACCAAGTTTACTGAGGTGGGATATGTGGGCCGGGACGTGGAGAGCATCATCCGCGACCTGGTGGAAAACGCCATCCGCATGGTAAAGCAGGAGCATCAGGAGCGGGTGAACACGCGGGCTGAGGTGCTGGCGGAAGATCGGCTGGTCTCCCTGCTAGAAAGCCCGCCCAAGCAGGCTTCAAATCCCATTGATATCCTGCTTAGGGGCAGGCAAAACGAGCCCGAACCATCCGAGGAGGAGCGCAGGCGTGTGAGTGTGCGCCGGGGGGATTTGCTCACACAGCTTCGGGAGGGGAAGCTGGAGGACCAGGATATTGAGATCGAGGTGGAGGAGAGCGCGCCGCAGCTGGAAGTGGGTGGCGCCGCCATCAACATCGGTGACATGATGGGCGGCATGATGCCCAAGCGCATGAAACTGCGCCGCGTAAAGGTCAGGGAGGCGCGCCGTATCCTCATTGAAGAGGAAGCGCAGAAGCTCATCGACATGGACGCGGTGAAGGAAGAGGCCATCAAGCGCGCCGAGCAGGACGGCATCGTGTTCATTGACGAGATCGACAAAATCGCCGGACGTTCCGCAGCCGGCTCCGGCCCCGATGTTTCCCGGGAGGGCGTCCAGCGGGACATCCTGCCGATTGTGGAAGGCAGCATCGTCAACACCAAGCATGGCTCCGTGCGCACGGATTTCATGCTCTTTATCGCCGCCGGTGCCTTCCATGTAGCCAAGGTGACTGACCTGATTCCGGAACTGCAGGGCCGCTTTCCGGTGCAGGTGACGCTCAAGAGCCTGACGAAGGATGACTTTGTCCGTATCTTAAGCCAGCCCGACAACGCCCTGACACTCCAGTACACAGCGCTTTTGGCGGTGGACAAGGTGAAACTCACCTTTGAAGAGGACGCGCTGGAGTCCATCGCCCAGGCAGCCTGTAACTTAAATGACGCCGGGGAGAACATCGGCGCCAGGCGGCTGCACGCCGTGTTTGAGGACCTGCTTGAGGATATCTCCTTTAATGCCGGTGGCGAGGAGATGCCCGAGGTGGACCTGGTGATCACCGGGCAATATGTGAAGGAGCATGTGAAGGCGGCCAAAGAGGCCGATCTGCACAAATATATCCTGTAGTTTTACCTATTGGGCAAGCCAGTATGTTATGACAGCCCAGGCCCCGATGAGCCGGGGCAGTTGCCAGGCCGCGTTGGCGGCGCTGGTGGAGGGCAGCGCCAGAGCCGGAACATTGGGCTTTGGGCTGGCCCTTTTTTCATAAAGTTTTGCCGCTGTCCCGCCGTTTAACAGAATCGCCCGGATATCATGCCCCTTTATCACCTCAGCGATAGGATTGATGGCCGCCTTTTCAATAGACTGGTCGCTGGAGCCGATGATCTCACAACTGGCTACCACATCCCATAAAGCGATCCGGTGTTTCTCAAGCAGCCGCGTTTTGGCCGCTGTGTCTCCGGGAACCTCCTCTTTCAGCAACGCCGCCAGCACCTGCCAGAACCGGTTCTGCGGATGCCCGTAATAAAAACCCTCCGCCCGGGAGCGCACCGAGGGGAAGGAGCCCAGCACCAAGACCCGGCTGTCCGGGCGGATGAAGGGCGGGAATGGGTGGGTGATCCCCATGGCAGGCTCCTTGGATGATGATAAAGGCATTATAGCCCGATGGCTCCTGCTCAGGCAATTTCTTGCCCGCCTGATAGGCGCATGGTATAATCCACAAGGCAACTGCCAAAGGAGACCTGAATGTTTAGCAAACTGAAAGAAGCCCTGGGGATGGGGACTGAGGCGCAGCTGAAACCCCTGCGCCGCCAGGCTGACGCCATTGAGGCGCTGGAGCCTGAATATGAGAAGATGAGCGACGCGCAGCTGCGGGAACAGACGGCGCTTTTCCGTGAACGCCTGGATAAGGGCGAAAGCCTGGATGACCTCCTAAATGAGGCCTTCGCCGTGGTGCGGGAGGCTTCCAAACGCACCCTGGGCTTAAGGCCCTTTAATGTACAGCTGATCGGCGGCATCGTGCTCCACCAGGGCCGCATCGCGGAGATGAAGACCGGTGAAGGCAAGACCCTGACCGCCTGCCTGCCCGCCTACTTGAATGCCCTGGCGGGCAAGGGCGTGCACATCGTCACCGTCAACGACTACCTGGCCAAGTTCCAGGGGGAGGACATGGGCAAGCTCTTCCGCTTCCTGGGGATGTCGGTGGGAGTGATTGTCCACGATCTGACCGGGGAACAGCGCCGGGCAGCCTATTCATGCGACATCACTTACGGCACCAACAACGAGATGGGCTTTGACTACCTGCGCGACAACATGGTGATTTACGGCAAGGAACGGGTGCAGCGCGGGCACACCTTTGCAATCGTGGACGAGGTGGACTCCATTTTAATTGATGAGGCCCGCACGCCGCTGATCATCTCAGGCCAGGGCGAGAAGTCCACCGACCTCTATGAGCGGGCGGACCGTTTTGTGAGCCGGCTGAAGGCTGAAACAGACTACACGGTGGAGGAGAAAGATAAAGCCGCGGTTTTCACTGAGGAGGGTACCCGCAAGGCGGAGCAGGCCTTCTCCATTGAAAACCTGTCAGACCCCGAGAATAATGAATTAAATCACCACCTCATCCAGGCCTTGAAGGCCAACGCCCTGATGATAAAAGATGTGGACTATGTGGTGCAAAACGGCGAAGTCGTAATTGTAGACGAGTTCACGGGCCGCCTGATGGTGGGGCGCCGCTACTCCGACGGCCTTCACCAGGCCATTGAGGCCAAGGAACGCGTGCAGGTGGCCCGGGAGAGCAAGACCCTTGCCACCATCACCTTCCAGAACTATTTCCGTATGTACAAAAAGCTTTCCGGCATGACGGGCACGGCCAAGACCGAGGAAGAAGAGTTCCAGGGCATCTACGCGCTGGACGTGGTGCAGGTGCCCACCAACATGCCCATGATCCGCAAGGACCTAAACGACATGGTCTACCGCGGCAAGAAGGGTAAGTACCAGGCGGTGGTGGATGAAATCGAGGCCCGTCACAAGACGGGGCAGCCCCTCTTGGTGGGCACCATCTCCGTTGAAGTGTCAGAGCTGTTGAGCCAGATGCTCAGCCGACGGGGCGTGTCCCATGAGGTGTTGAACGCCAAGCACCACGCCCGTGAGGCCGTTATCGTGGCCCAGGCGGGGCACCTGGGGGCGGTGACCATCGCCACCAACATGGCTGGCCGCGGCACCGACATCATTTTGGGCGGCAACCCGGACTACATGGCCAGGCGCTCCCTCCGGCAGGAAGAGGTCCCCGAGGAGATCATTGAGGAGGCCACCGGACGCAGTGAGCAGGTGTCTGAGGAGGTACTTCAGGCGCGCAAACGTTACAATCAGCTCAGGGAAGAATACAAGAAGACCACCGATGTGGAGCATGAGAAGGTGGTGGCCCTGGGCGGGCTTCACATCATCGGCACCGAGCGGCATGAGAGCCGCCGTATCGATAACCAGCTGCGCGGCCGCGCCGGGCGCCAGGGGGACCCGGGTTCAAGCCAGTTCTTCATCTCCCTGGAGGATGACCTGATGCGGCTGTTTGGCGGGGAGCGCATTGAGCCGCTGATTGCCAAAATGGGAATGAATGAAACCGAGCCCCTGGCCGCCGGGATGCTCACCAAACAAATTGAGAACGCGCAGAAGCGCATTGAGAGCCGCAACTACGAGATCCGCAAGCATGTCCTCCAGTATGACGACGTGATGAACCAGCAGCGTGAGGTAATCTACCGCCAGCGCGGCCAGGTGCTGGAGGGCGAGGACATGCAGGCCGCCATAAAGGGCATGTCGGACAAACTGGTGGAGGAAGCGGTGGCCCGCTTCTGCGCCGGGGAAAACAAGGACTGGGATATCCCGGGCCTTCAGGACTATGTGGAGCGGCTCTGCGTCCCCTATGGCACCATCAAGGCCAATCAGGATGCCATCGCCGGCTTTGACAGGGATGGCATCACCGCCTTATTAAAAAAGGCGTCAGAAGATTTTTATGCCAAGCGGGAGGCGGAGATTTCTGCCCTGGGGATCGACATGCGGGAGTTGGAGCGTTCAGTGCTTCTGCGCTCCGTGGACACCCGCTGGATGGACCATATCGATGCCATGGACCAACTGCGTGACGGCATTAGGCTAAGAGCCTATGCCCAGCGCAAGCCTGTGAATGAATACAAACTGGAAAGCTATGACATGTTTGACTAGATGTCCCGCCTGATCCAGGAGGACACCGT
>JAQVQY010000076.1 GCA_028701335.1 Eubacteriales bacterium | reverse complement strand
GTTGATCTGGAAGCCTATGACTATCAGCCAAGAAGCAGTTCGCTCATCCGCGCGACTGAGGAGACGGTGCTGGAACGCATCCCGCCCCGGCTTATCCTGAGGGAGCAGGCGCCCATTGAGCTGTCCCATGTGCTGCTGCTGATTGATGATCCTTTGGACAGCGTCCTGGGGCCGCTGTATTCGGGCCGGCAATCCCTGCCAAAATTGTATGATATGCCGCTAATGATGAACGGCGGGCATATCAGGGGCTGGCGGGTGGCGGAAGCCGGTGAGCACGCGCGCCTGGCAGGGGCGCTTCAGGCACTGAAGGACAGGCTTCAGCCTGGTGATCCGCTTTTTGTGGTGGGCGACGGCAACCATTCCCTGGCCGCGGCCAAAGCCCTGTGGGAAAAACGCAAAACTGAACTGGCGCCGGAGGAGCAGGCACACCGCCCTGCCCGCTTTGCCATGGCAGAGCTGGTCAACCTGCACAGCCCGGCTCTGATATTTGAGCCCATTCACCGATTGGCTATCGGCGTTTCAAGGCAAGCCGTGTTTCACGCCCTTAAGCCGCTTGATCCCATCCGGGACGAGAAAGCGCCTGATATTGTCCTCATCGGGGAGGAGGGTGATATTCCCCTGGCCCTGAAAAACGCGGGGAGCCAACTGATTACCGAAGCTGTGCAGCAGGCGCTTGACGAGTCGGCGATGCCCCTGGATTATGTGCACGGCGATGCAGCGCTTCGCGGGATTGTGGCGGCACAGGGCGGCACGGGCATTCTGATGCCGGACTTCCCCAAGGATCAGCTTTTCCCCGTGGTTAAACAACAGGGTCGACTGCCCCGCAAAACCTTCTCCATGGGGGAGGCCAACGAAAAACGCTTTTACATGGAGGCCCGGCGCATCAGATAAACCGTGGCGGCGCTTTTTAAGGTGTATTTGAAATACGCTGGCCCGCCGCTGTAATTTCCATCTGTGCCCTCAGGCGCTGATAAAAACAGATTTGCATATCCAGGCATCGATCCCACAGCATGCGCGCGGTGGGAGTGCCCACCCGGACGCTCTTATAACCGGTATACAGGCCGATGCGCCGCTCGGCGGCAACGATGATCCGCTGGGGCGCTTGTTCGCTGAACTTGTCCTGCTCCAGGATCGAGGCCATGCGCCAGGCGTCAAAGCGGTCGATATTGTCGGCGTCGGCCACGCTTAGTTCAAATGCGCTGGCCGGGCGGGGAAATTCCTTCTCTTCCTCGGTGTGGATGAGGATACCGTAACAGATTTGCTCCGTCAGATCAGCGCCATAGCCGACAATTTCCAAAAAGCGCCGGGCCATCCGCGCCGAAATGGCGCCGTGATGATCGCAATCCTCATCTGTGCGGCACTCCAGGTAGCCAATGTCATGGAGCAGGCACGCGATGGTCATCGCCTCCGTGTTTAAGCCCTCGGCGCGGGCGATTTTCCGGCCCACCGCCGCCACCCGCAGGGTATGCTCCCAGCGTTTCAGGTATTTTCCTTGCTGGGCTTCATCCAGGAAGAGGCTGCCGGCATAGTCCAGGGCAAGAGATGCTGCATCCTGATTCATCTTTGCTCCTTACCGTGTTGTTTTGTTTGTGATTATAGGTGGTTGGCCGCATATTGGCAACGGATAAAGTTGTCCAATGCCTTGCGTATGGACTAAAAATGTTGATAAAATTGCAGGGTGAAATGATGCGATGTTCTCCCAGTCCCATGCTGCCGGGGGCAGCAGTATTTGTGTATTAATAAGGAGGGCATCGCCATGAAAGACGTGAAAATTGTCTTTGTTCAGGAGCCGGAACTCAGGGCGGAAATTGCAGGCCTAATTCTCAATGCCCTGCCCGACTGGTTTGGGCTGCCCGAGAGCACCCAGGCTTATATTGACGAGAGCTGGGAGCTGCCCTTCTGGGCCGCTTATCTGGAGGAAAAGCCTTTGGGCTTTGTGAGCCTGAAGCAAACCAGCCAGTCCGCCGCGGAGGTGCGCTACATGGGCGTCCTCCCCCAGTATCATCGCCAAAGCATCGGCAAACGCCTGATGGATGCCCTGACAGACTACGCGAAGCAAGGGGGATACCGCCTGCTTCAGGTGAAAACGGTAGACGCCGGCCACTATCCGGAGTATGACCGCACCATTGCCTTTTATGAAAGAATGGGCTTCCTGCGCCTGGAGGTGTTCCCCACCTTATGGGATGAATGGAACCCCTGTCTGGTGCTGGTAAAGGCCATTTACTGATCAGAAAGATATAATAAGCCCCGGGCTGATGAGGCGCGGGGCTTCTTTACACAACTATGCGGTTTTTAGATAATGCCCCAGCAGCTCCAGGGTGTTCCATAGCCCGTCCTCATGCACCCGCTCATAGCCGTGGCTGGCGGAGACGCCGGGGCCGATAAGGGCGTGGCGGTAGTCATGACCGGCGGAGAGCGCGGCGTCGGTGTCTGAGCCATAGAAGGGGTAGATGTCAACGGCAAAGTCCAGCCCGTGCTTTTCGGCAGCATCCACCAAGGCGCCGGTCAGCGCCCGATTATAAGGCCCCCGGGAGTCCTTGGCGCAGATAGACACCTTCATTTCATCCGTGGACAGGTCCTCTCCCACCACGCCCATGTCCACCGCGATCATATCGCTGATGCCATCCGGGTGCCCGGCGCTGGCGCCGTGGCCCACCTCTTCAAAGTTGGTGAAGAGGATATAGACCGGGCGGCGGCAGGACGCCTCGCCTGATGCGAAGGCCCGGGCCAGGCTTATAAGGATGGCGGCGGAGGCCTTGTCATCCATGTGCCGGCTCTTGATGAAGCCGTCCCCGCTTTTTACAAAGCGAGGGTCCAGGCTGATATAGTCCCCGGCGGAAACGCCCAGTGCCTGGCATTCCTCTTTTGAGGACACCCGCATGTCCAGCACCACTTCCATGCTCTCGTCATTTCGCTCCGCAGTCCTCAGGTCCTTGTTGAAGTGGACCGCGGGCTGGTTCATGCGCAGGGTGCCGGGAATGGTTTTGCCGTCCCGGGTGTGCACCAGGACATTCTCCTGCTCGGCGTATTGCAGGGGAAAGCCGCCCAGCTGGGTGACGCGCAGGCGGCCGTTTGCCTTGACAGACCTTACCATCAGCCCCAGGGTATCAATGTGGGCGGACAAAAGGATGCCCTCTCCCTCGCCCTCATTGAGCCGGGCAAGGACAGCTCCCTTGCGGCTTTGCCAGGGAACCAGGCCTGTCTCTTTAAGCGCGGCCATGAGCTGCCGCTCAATGCCCGCCGTCATCCCGGTGGGGGAGGGGGTGAGGGCCAACAGGCGCAGCGTGTCCAGGAGGAAGGGCAGGTAGGTGTTTTTATCCATAAGCGTCTCCTTTTTTATGTCCCTGACATTTTAGCACCGCGACCTGAGAATGTCATCCCTGGCTGAATTTCGGGGTATTGGTGTAAAACAGGGGAAAACAGCGTATGATAAAGGTGTGCCATTTGATGCGTTTTTGAAGGAGGACCACCATGCGATTTGAACTGATGCACCCCGCCGACCAGCTGGTCATGATTATGTTGAGGATCTACCAGTACGGGATGACCACCACCTCCGGGGGCAACCTGTCCATCAGGGATGAGAACGGCGACATTTGGATGACGCCCTCGGGCATTGACAAGGGCTCGCTCACCCGCCAGGACATGATCCAGATCAAGCCCGACGGCCGGCAGATCGGCCTGCACCGCCCCTCGGTGGAGCTGCCCCTGCACATGCAGATATACAGAATCAGGCCGGACTTGAAGGCCGTGCTCCACGCCCACCCGCCCACCATGATCGCCTTCAGCCTGGTGCGCCAGGTGCCGGACACCCGCCTGGTGCCTGATGTGCTGAAGATCTGCGGAGAGGTGGGCGTGGCGGAGTACGCCGTGCCCGGGAGCGACCTGTTGGGGGAGAACATCGCCCGGCGCTTTAAAGAGGGTTACAACACGGTGCTGATGGAAAACCACGGCTGCGTGATTGGCGCCAGCGACCTGTTCAGCGCCTTTGAAGCTTTTGAGACGCTGGACTTTTCCGGAAGGCTGCAGATAGACGCCCTGAAGCTGGGCAAACCCCGGCAGCTTTCCCAGGAGCAGCTGGACGCTTACGCCGCCCCGCGCAACCTGGAAATGGGCACCTTCACCCCCGCGTACGCCAGCAGCGCCGAGCGGGCGGCCCGCCGGGACATGTGCCGCTTTATCCACCGCTCCTATGACCAGCGGCTGTTCACCTCCACCCAGGGAACCTATTCGGTCAACCTGGGGGACGGCGCTTTCCTGATCACCCCCTATGGCAGGGACCGCAAATACCTCCAGCCGGAGGACCTGGTACTCATCCAGAACGGCATGACCGAGGCCGGCAAGACGCCCAGCCGCTCCGTCTTCCTCCACCAGGCCATCTATGAGTCCCATAAAGACGTGGGCAGCGTGCTGATTGCCCACGCGCCTTCCATCATGGCCTTCGCCGTGACAGACACAGGCTTTGACTCCCGGCTGATTCCCGAGAGCTACATCAGCCTAAGGGAGGTTAAAAAGCTGCCCTTCTTAAGCCCCAGCGCGGATGCCCCCGGCGTGGTCAAGGCCCTTACGCCCAGGAATCCCGTGCTGATTGTTGAAAACCAGTGCGTTATCTGCACCGGTAAGGACCTGCTCACGGCCTTTGACCGGCTGGAGGTGCTGGAGTTCTCCGCCAAGGCTGTCATCGCCGCCAAGGAAATAGGTCCCGTGGTGCAGATCAACGACGCGCAGGTAAAGGAAATCGAGGTGGCATTCAAGCTGGTTTAAGCGTTGGATGAATCAGCGTTTCATCCAGGAGGAAGTTCCGTGAGGGTTAAGTGCCTTATGCTGCCGCGATCCTGGGTCAAGGGTCAGGAGACACCACAAACGTGTGATAGTTATCTTCGATTTTATACAGCGCGCTTAAACGGAATAAACGTGCAGCCAAAGAATCAACTGCCGTTAACAGGAACTATGATAACGATATCGTGGCAATAATGATTGACACAAAGAAGCCGCCGCCCTGTAATGACCACGGGCGGCGGCTTGTTTATGAATCGATGAAAACTATGGGCATACCTGCATTAGGCTTTTTTCTCCATCTTTTCGTTGATGGCGGCGTGGGCGGCGGCCAGGCGGGCGATCGGCACGCGGAAGGGAGAGCAGCTGACATAGTCCAGGCCAACCTTGTGGAAGAACTCCACGGAGGAGGGGTCACCGCCATGCTCGCCGCAGATGCCCAGCTTAAGCCCCGGGCGCCCTTCACGGCCCAGCTTCACAGCCATTTCCACCAGCTTGCCGATGCCCTCCTGGTCCAGCCTGGCGAAGGGATCGGCCTCCAGAATCCGGTTTTCGTAGTAGGAATCCAGGAACTTGCCCGCGTCGTCGCGGCTGAAGCCAAATCCCATCTGGGTTAAGTCATTGGTGCCAAAGGAGAAGAAGTCCGCTTCCTTGGCGATCTCATCCGCTACCACGCAGGCGCGGGGGATCTCCATCATGGTGCCCACCTGGAACTCCATGCGCTCACCCTGCTCGGCGAAGATCTTCTCCGCCGTGTCCAGCACGATTTGTTTGACAAACGCCAGCTCCTTGCGGGTGCCGATGAGGGGAATCATGATCTCGGGCTTCACCTGAAGGCCGGTTTCCCTGCGCACCTTAAGGGCCGCCTGGATAACCGCGCGGGTCTGCATCTCGGCGATTTCCGGGAAGGTGACGGACAGGCGGCAGCCGCGGTGGCCCATCATCGGGTTGAATTCGTGCAGCGCGTCGATCTTCTCCACGATCTTTTCGCTGGTGGTGTTCAGTTCCCGGGCCAGGTCGGCGATTTCATCGGTCATGGACTTGGCGGGCAGGAACTCATGCAGCGGCGGATCCAGGTAGCGCACGGTCATGGGCTTGCCTTCCAGGGCTTTGTACATCTCCTCAAAGTCCTTCTGCTGCACGGGGAGGATTTTGTTGAGCGCGGCCTTGCGCTGCTCCTGGGTGTCGGAGAGGATCATCTCCCGCACCGCGGCGATGCGGCTGGCCTCAAAGAACATATGCTCCGTGCGGCAAAGGCCGATGCCCTCAGCGCCAAACTCCACCGCCTGGATGGTCTCCCGGGGGGTGTCGGCGTTGGTGCGCACCTTGAGCCTGCGTGCCTTGTCAGCCCAGGCCATGAGGGTGGCGAAGTCGCCGGTTACCTGGGCTTCCACCGTGGGAACAGAGCCCTTGTACACTTTGCCGGTGCCGCCGTCTAGGCTGATGGCATCCCCCTCGTGGAACACCAGGCCCTTGTTGGTGGTCATCAGCTTTTTCTCTTCGTTGATAACAATATCATGGCAGCCCACCACGGCGGGCCGGCCCATGCCGCGGGCGACAACCGCCGCGTGGCTGGTCATGCCGCCCCGGGCGGTGAGGATGGCCTTGGAGAGGTCCATGCCCTCGATGTCCTCAGGGGTGGTTTCCTCGCGCACCAACACCACAGCCTTGCCTTCCTTGGCGGCCCTGGCGGCGTCTTTCGCGGTGAAATATACCTGGCCTGAGCCGGCGCCGGGGGAGGCGGGGAGGCCTGCGGCGATGACTTCGGCCTTCTCAAGGGCGGCTGTGTCAAAGTTGGGGTGCAGCAGGGTGTCCAGCTGCCGGGGATCCACCTTAAGCACGGCTTCTTCCTCTGTCAGCCTGCCCTCATCCACCAGGTCAACCGCGATCTTCAGCGCCGCCGCGGCGGTCCGCTTGCCGTTTCTGGTTTGCAGCATATAGAGCTTGCCCTTTTCAATGGTGAACTCCATGTCCTGCATGTCCCGGTAGTGGTTTTCCAGGTTGGTGGCGATGGTGGTGAACTGCTTGTACACCTCAGGCATGGCGTCCGCCATGGTGGAGATGTGGTTGGGGGTGCGGATACCGGCCACCACGTCCTCGCCCTGGGCGTTCATCAGGTATTCGCCGTAGAGCTTCTTCTCGCCCGTGGAAGGGTTCCTGGTGAAGGCCACGCCGGTGCCCGAGTCATCACCCATGTTACCAAAGACCATGGCCTGCACGTTGACGGCGGTGCCCCAGTCAGAGGGGATGTCGTTCATCCGGCGGTAATAAATGGCGCGGGGGTTATCCCAGGAGCGGAACACGGCCTTGATGGATTCCATCAGCTGTACTTTAGGTTCCTGGGGGAAATCCTCACCTTTGTGCTTATTATAGACATCCTTGAAGCGGCGGGCCACTTCCTTCATGTCATCGGCGTTCAGGTCGGTATCCCCGGTGACGCCCTTTTCATTCTTCACGGCGTCCAGCTCCGCGGCGAAATGCTTGCGCTCGACTTCCATCACCACACCGGCGAACATCTCGATGAAACGGCGGTAGGAGTCATAGGCGAAGCGGGGATTCCCGGTGAGTTTGGCCAAGCCTTCAACAGCCACGTCATTGAGCCCCAGGTTCAGTATGGTGTCCATCATGCCAGGCATGGAGGCGCGGGAGCCGGAGCGCACGGATACCAGGAAGGGGTTCTCCAGGTCGCCGAACTTCTTGCCCGCGATCTTCTCGGTGTTTTCCAGCGCCTGATAGATCTCCTTTTCGATTTCAGGCGCGATGGTCTGGCCGTCCTCATAGTAGCGCGTGCAGGCTTCCGTGGTCACGGTGAAGCCCTGGGGCACCGGCAGGCCGATGTTGGTCATCTCCGCCAGGTTTGCGCCCTTGCCGCCCAGCAGGTTGCGCATCTTTGCGCTGCCCTCTTTGAACAGATATACGTATTTTGCCATGGTTTGTCCTCCTTAAGTGTTCTCGCTTAAACTAAACAAGGGTGGTAACCCTGGTTATGCGCCGACAGTCATCATACTATAAAACACCCCGGTTTTCAATGGAAAAATCCGGGGAAACCGGACGATAGCCCGGTGGTATGGTTTTTGCGCTCCTGGCTCACCCTGTCAGTATGCCCGTCAGCTCCCCCACGTTCTGAACAACAGCGTAGGGCTGTATATCGCTCTCTTTGAGCGCGTCCGCCTTTGTTTCGCCGCTCAACACCAGGATGCCGGCGGCGCCCGCGTTATTGGCACAGGCGATGTCGGTGTACAGGCGGTCCCCTACCAGCACGCAGTCCTTGGGGGCGCAATTCTTTTGCGCCATGGCTGTAAGCGCGATGTCAGGCCTGGGCTTGCCAAGCACATGGGGCAGGCGCCCCGTTGCGTGCTCCAGCATCTGGGCCATAGACCCGCAGTCGGGAAGGTAGCCCGTGGCGGTGGGGCAGACCCAGTCCGGGTTGGTGGCCAGGTAGGGCAACCCCTCATTGATGAGGGCGCAGGCGTCGACCAGCTTCTGGTAGTTCAGCTCCGTGTCATAGCCCATCAGCAGCACGCCGATAGCGGGCGCGATCCGGTCGGTGACCCGGATGCCGGCCTCCGCCAGCTGCTCCCTGAATGACGCGGTGCCCAGGGCATAAACCAACTCCCCCGGGTGGTGAAGCTTCAGGTATACAAGCGCGGCATGAGTGGAGGTGAAAAAGTCCTCCGGCGCGCAGGGGATGCCCAAGCCTGTGAGTTTATTCACATAGTCCTTTGTGCCGCGGGAAGAGTTGTTGGTAAGGAAGAGGTAATCCGCCCCGGCCTGCCGGATGGCCTGAAGGAAAGGCAGGGTTTGGGGGAACAAGCGGTTTCCCAGGTAGAGGGTGCCGTCCATGTCCAGCAGAAAAAGCTTTTTTCGCCGGAGAGAATCCCTGATACCTGCGTCCATCTGAACCTCCATGCCCCGTTTTCCGTTATCTTAGGAAATGCCTCCGCTCCTGTCAACGCACCCGAGCCCAGATCCGAAAAAATGCGTCAGTCCTTGCATTTTTGTCTCACAAAGCCTACAATGATCAAAGCCCAGCCGGTTTGGCATATTTTGCGATGGAGGGTTCATATGGCCAAAGATTATGTGCTCATGAGCGACAGCGACAGCGACCTGCCCCACGAGACCGCGCGGGAGATGAATATCCCCATCGTCAGGATGCCCTACACCCTGGATGACCAGGAATATCTGGATGACAACGGAGCCAGCGGCATGGAAAAAAAGCTGTTTGACCGCATGCGCGCGGGCTCCAAGCCCTTCACCTCACTCCTTCCCACACCTGTCTATATCGATTACTTTGAGCCGATACTCAAAGAGAAGGACCTCTTGTTCCTGGCCTTTTCCTCCGAAATGTCAGCCACTTTCCAGAATGTGCTGGAGGCGCAGAGGGAGCTGAAGGAGAAATACCCCGAGCGCAGGTTCGTGGTGGTTGACACCATGTCCATCTCCGTTCCCCAGTC
>JAQVQY010000012.1 GCA_028701335.1 Eubacteriales bacterium | reverse complement strand
CAGCACCACAATGAGGATGCCATATACCACAGCGTCTGACAATTGGGAGGAGATATAGGCCTTGGTCAGGCTTTCCGCCACCCCCATCACAAAACCACCCAGCATGGCACCAGGGATGATCCCGATGCCCCCCAGCACGGCGGCAATAAAAGCTTTCAGCCCCGGCATCGATCCCAAAGTCGGATAAACGGAAGGGTATGCCATACAGTACAGGAACGAGCCAATACCGGCCAGCGCGCAGCCGATCACAAAAGTGGTGGTGATGGTGTTGTTGACATTGATACCCATCAGTTGGGCCGTATTATAATCCTCACTCACAGCGCGCATGGCTTTGCCGGTTTTTGACATCTGGACAAAGCCCTGGAGGAAGACCATCACGACGCCGGATATTGCCACAGTGAGGACGGTGATAAAGCTGATCTGGAAGTTTTGAACGCGAAGCGGCGGCACACTCAAAATGGTGGGGAAGGGCTTGGGCTGCGCGCCAAAAATCAACAGCGCTACATTTTGCAGCAGCATGCTCACACCGATTGCCGTGATCAGGGAGGAGATGCGGGGCGAACGGCGCAGCGGTTTGTACGCCAGCCTTTCAATGAGGACACCAAACACAACGCATACCACAATCGCGGACAAAAGCGCCGCCGGCGTGGACCAGCCCAGTGTGACCAGGGTGATCACCGCCGTGTACGCTCCCACCATGATGATATCCCCGTGGGCAAAGTTGATCAGCTTCACGATGCCGTATACCATGGTATAACCAAGGGCAATGAGAGCGTAGATACTGCCCACATGCAGGCCGTTGATCAACTGATTGAGAAATAAGCTCATTGCTCCACCACCTTCCTCATGCCAGGGCGTGCTGCCTGCCCCACAGTGTAGCCATAAACCGCATAAACAACAAGAAGGGGGAGGATAGTTTTTCCTCCCCTTCCTGAGGCCGATTTTGGATCACGGGTCAAGCTGCTTGACGAACACCTTATTTCCCTGGTCATCAAAGGTCTGGAAGAAGATGCTCTTGATGGGGTCGTTGTGGTCATCAAACTTGATGCTGCCGCTTACCGCGTTCACATCCGTGGCTTTGATGGCATCCACAACCGCCTGGTAATCGGTGCTGCCGGCTTTTTCAATGGCAGTGAAGAGCACCAAAGCCGCGTCATAACCGGTGGCGCTGAAGGAAATGGCGGGTTCCTTGCCATACTTTTCCTTGTAGTGTTCCACAAACTTAACAGCCATTTCGTTCTGGGCTCCGATAGAGAAGTGATCGGTGTATTCCAGGTTGGTCAGTAGTGCCTTGTCACTCACGACATCCACGATGTCGGCAATGCCGTCAGCGCCAAAAAACTTCACATCCAGCCCCAGTTCCTTGGCCTGAGCCAGGATCATCGCGGCGTCACTGCCATAGTAGGGGAGGAAAACGCAATCGGGGTTGGCGTTTTTGATGGTGGTCAACTGCGTTTTATAGTCCACATCGCCATAAGCGGCGGATTCAGCAGCCACCACAGGAATGCCCTGGGCCTCGCATTCGGCTGTAAAGGAGTCATAAAGGCCTTTTGAGTATTCGGTTGCTTTGTCATACAAAACGGCCGGGTTCTTGTAGCCTTCTTCGGCAACGTAGCGGGCAATGGCCACCGCCTGCACCGGATCAAGGAAGCAGGTCCGGAACACATTGGGCCGCCCGGTGGTTACATCATATGCTGTGGATGACGGGGTGATTTGGGGGATGCCGATGGTTTCGGAGAACTCAGCGACCACCTTGGTTTCTCCGCTCAACACGGCGCCAAGGAGGGCCACGACTCCGTCATTGTCCACCAGCTTGTTAAAAGCATTGATGGCCTTGGTGACATCACCCTCAGTATCCTCCCAGATGAACTCTACCTGCTTGCCCAGCACACCACCATTGGCGTTGAGCTGGTCAATATACAGGTCCATGCCTTCCTTGCAGGCAATGCCATACTGGGCATACGGGCCGGACAGGACGCCGATGCCTCCAATTTTGATGACTTCCTCAGCCATCGCCGGAGCGAAAGATGAAAGAACGAGTACCACCATGAACAGCAGGGACAAGAAAGACCTTTTCTTCATGACATCCTGACCTCCTTTTTGTTTTCCCGCATGTCTGCGATTGCATGACAGAATACGGAATGTTGAATGAATATACAAGTAATTGGGTGTATTTCCGTTGTTTTTGTGATGGTTGATGCAAAAGGCAGAATATAATAAACCACTAATGACATCCCGCCGTATGGTATCATTGAAGAAGAAGCGCGTTTATAGGCATATGGAGGCTGAATGAATGAACAGGTATACCGCGACAATTGGGGAGAAAGCGGGTAAGGATACCCTGGCCAAAAGCCTGAGGAGGGCTTTGCCGCTGCTGCCGGAGCATGCCATATGGGAAGCGCTGCGAAAAAGGGATGTGCTGGTAAACGGCGTAAGAGCGAGCGGGAACACGCGGGTCAAAGCCGGGGATAAGGTCATTATTTACACACCCCATGGGATGCGGGAGATTCCCATTGTATATGAAGATGAACACTGCCTGATTGTAAACAAACCAGCCGGTGTCAACACCGACCGGAATGCGGGGGGCGGGCTTTCACTGATCACGTGGGCACAACAGCACGCCGGAGAACTCTATACGCCTGTGCTGTGCCACAGACTGGATAACCAGACCAGCGGGCTGTGCCTCATAGCAAAGGATGAGGCCTCCGGAACCGCCGCAAAAAAAGCATTCAAGGATCGGGAGGTCATCAAGCTATATGAGTGCCTGGTACGCGGCAACCCCCGGCCGCCGGAAGGGGTACTGCGTGCCTGGCTTGAAAAGAACGCAAAAAAGTCACGGGTGCGGATCACAGACATGGCAACACCCCGGTCCCGCGAAATAATCACAGGATACAAGGTGCTGGCGGCAGGCGATGTTTCCCGGCTTGAAGTAAGGCTTTATACCGGACGCACACATCAGATCCGTGCCCATCTGGCATATATAGGGCATCCCATTCTGGGCGATGACGCTTACGGCGACCGTGCCTTTAATCGATCCCACGGGCAGCCGGGGCTGAGACTCTGCGCCGTGTCCCTTGCCTTTCCCGAGGCCGGCGGGGTAGAATCCCTTCGGGGCAGGCACTTTGCTGTGTCCGCGCCATTTTGATGAAACGGGGGGCCAAACTGCAATGAAACCTGTGGTGCGGCTGATTGCCGCAGACATGGATGGAACGCTGCTGAACGAACATTCGCAGGTCTCTCCGCGCACGGCGTACGCCATACAGCAAGCCCGCGCGAAGGGAATCCACTTTGCCGCATCCACCGGGCGATTTCCTGATGATGCTTCCATGGTGATGCTGGACGCGGGGATTGATGGACCCATTATCAGCCTGAACGGCTGTGTCATTTCTGACAAGCCCCTGGGCAGTGTCCTGACGGAACACCTGATGACTAAGGAAACGGCTCAGTGCGCTGTCGATGTGCTGGAGGACCTTGGCGAAGGCTATTTCATCTTCGCCAGAGACGCCGTATATTCCAGATATAAAAAAACACGGCATCATTCTGAAACTGACTTCATCGACAGAAAAGAGATCAAAGACCGTGTCAAATATTATTACGGCCGGGAAGCATGCCTGGACGCGGTGAACCATCCCATATACAAATTCTATGTTTACCGCAGCGAAAGCGGGCACAGCCTGGCGGAAATCAGCGACGCGCTTGACTGTGTACCTCAGTATTCTCTCACCCAGTCCAGTATCAACAACATTGAAATTATGCCCGCCAACATTTCCAAAGGCACCGGCCTGAGGGACCTGGCGGAAAGGCTGAATATCCGGCCTGAGCATATTCTGGCTTTGGGTGATCAGCTCAATGACGTGCCCATGCTGGAATACGCCGGCATCAGCGTTGCCATGGGGAATGCCGCCCAAGCGGCAAAGGATGCCGCCATTCATCTGACCGCATCCAATATGGATGACGGTGTGGCAGAGGCCATCCATCGTTTTTGCCTATAGGTTTAATGATTCATCCGCCACGGGCCACTGCCAGGGGAAAGGATTGCTGAACTCAACGTTCGCTGTCCCCATGGTGATGTCCATCATCTCCCGGGCAAGCGCCGGGGCTTCTTTTTGCCTGACAACCATGGACACCAATACCTGTGTGGAAAATTCCTTTTCCACCTGCATAACCGGCCGCTGGCTGAGCAGGTATTCCAGTTTGTCCCAATGCGGGTAGCCTGCCAGGACCGTAAGCCGTATGCTCTGCTCCACCAATGCCAGTCCCGCGGCCTTGATCGCTTCGCTGGCTGTATGGCTGTAGGCACGGGTCAGGCCGCCTGCTCCCAGGAGGATGCCGCCAAAGTAGCGGGTCACCACTACACAGGCGTTCACAATTTTCTGATGCCTGAGAGCTTCCAGTATGGGCATGCCGGCGGTGCCGCCGGGCTCGCCATCATCCTGATAGCGCATGATGCCAGCGTTATCCCCGATGATATAAGCGTAGCAGTAGTGCGAGGCGGCCTTGTAGTCCGACCGCTGCCGGCGAATATGGGAAAGCGCCTCCTCCTCGGTAAAAACCGGGGAAGCGGCGCCAATAAAGCGGCTTTTCTGCACCACATATTCGATGGCGGCAGGTTTTGACAGGGTGAGGAAGTCCGGCTTGATGTTCAACGCTGAACCATTAACCGGCAGTACTGCTTTTTGCCCCGGCGCAGCAGCAGGCCTTCCGATGGAATGTTATCAGCGCTCAGTGTGAAGCCTGTGTCGGTGATTTTATCCTCGCCGACCAGCACAGCGCCCTGCTGCACCATTTTGCGTGCGTCCGAGCGGCTGGAGCACAGGCCGCAGAGGAAGAGGACGGTGGTCAGTCGGCTGTCCTCCTCCAGCTGCTGAGCTGTGATCAGGAAAGTGGGGACATCCTCCATACTGCCGCCTCCCGCGAACAGGGCGCTGGAGGCTTCCATGGCCTTATGCGCCTCCGCTTCTCCATGAACCAGCTTCGTGGTCTCAAAGGCCAGCACCGTCTTGGCTTCATTGATTTGGGAATCCTCAAGGCTTGCCAGGCGGTTCACCTCGTTCATAGGGAGGAAAGTGAGCATGGCCAGGCTTTTTCTGACATCCGCATCGGCGATGTTGCGCCAGTACTGGAAGAACTCATAAGGGCTTCAAAGCTCCGCGTCCAGCCACAGGGCGCCCCGGGCCGTCTTGCCCATTTTCTGCCCTTCAGAATTCATCAGAAGGTTGAAAGTGCAGGCGTAGGCTTGCTTGCGCTCCATTCTGCGGATGAGATCAGCGCCGGCCAGCATGTTGCTCCACTGGTCGTCTCCGCCCATCTGAAGCAAGCAATTGTGCCGGCGGTACAGCTCCAGGAAATCATAAGCCTGCATGACCATATAGTTGAACTCAAGGAAGGTGAGCCCCTGCTCCATGCGTTGCTTGTAGCATTCAGCGGCGATCATGCGGTTTACAGAGAAATGTACGCCGATTTCCCGGATAAAATCAATATAATTGAGGTTCATCAGCCAGTCCTCGTTGTTGGCGGCGAGTGCCTTGTTATCCCCAAAATCAATGAACCGGCCAATCTGGCCTTTGATGCCCGCGATGTGGTGCTCAACGGTCTTATCATCCATCATCCGGCGCAGGTCAGTCCGCCCGCTGGGGTCACCAATGCGGGCCGTTCCCCCGCCAATCAGGGCGATGGGGATATGCCCGGCTTTTTGCATGTGCGCCATAGCCAAGATGGGAATAAAGTGTCCGAAGTGCAGGCTGACCGCCGTGGGGTCAAAGCCGATATAAAAGGCTGTCGGCTCTTTTGCCAACTGCTCATAAAGCGCTTCCTCAAAGGTGATTTGCGCCAAAAAACCTCGTTCCTTCAGGGTGTCAAGGACATGCATGGGCCGTTTCCTCCGCAAAGTATTATGGAAACACTATACCAAACTGCCCTAATTTCAGCAACAAAGACCTCGAAGGGTCGGAACTATGGGAATTTGCTGCTTGTGGCTTGCGGGTGTGGACATCTCATGGTATACTTGTATTCCCCGGGAAACCGGAGTTTACCAGAGAAAGAAGGGCTTAACGAAGAGTGGGAGCTGCAAGGGGCACGCGTTGCGGGCAAACGCCTTTGCGATGCTTGCCGGATGCAGCTGGTACCCGCTTTTTCTATGTAGAGGGACGATGGCAAAGAAGCGCGCGGGTGGTGAGGAAGCAGCCGGGTTGATTGGTGAAAAAATCGCCAACAACTTTGGGTATGACTTGGTGGGGGTCACCATGGACAAGGAGCCCGCAGGGGTTTACCTCAGGTTTTTTCTGGACAAGCCCGAAGGCATCTCCCTTTCGGACTGCGAGAGGTTTCACCGGGAGGTGCAGCCGCAGCTTGACGCCCTGGACTATGATTTCCTGGAGGTATGTTCTCCCGGCCTTGACCGCCCCATCAAAACGGACCGGGACGCCAAAAGGGCCCTGGGAGAGATGGTGGAGCTGCGCCTGTATAAGACCTGTGACGGCCGCAAAGCATATACCGGCATTTTTAGGGGACTTTCAGACGCGGGTTACCTGATTGAGACGGATGCGGGCGAGATACTGTTCCCCCGGAAGGATGTTGCGGTGGTGCGCCGGGTGGTGGACATGAGCATCCTTGAAGACGAGACGATTACAGAACAGGAGGTTGGCTATGAGCAACCCTAAAGTAGATTTGATGGATGCCATTTCCATGCTGGCCCGGGAGAAGGACATCGACGAAGAAATACTGGTGGATACCATTGAAGACGCCCTGAAAGTAGCCTATCGCCGGGGAAACCGGCAGGGAAACTCCGCCACTCAGAATCTGGCAGTACGCCTGACCAGAAAGGACGGGGCCAGGGTCTACCTTCGCAAGGTGGTGGCTGAGGAAGTGGATGAGCCCGAAATGCAGATCAGCCTGGAAGACGCGCTGGAGATCAGGCCGGATTTCCATATCGGCGATATTGTCGAAATTGATGTAACGCCTGATAACTTTGGCCGTGTGGCAGCGCAGACCGCCAAGCAGATGCTGGTGCAGCGCATCAGGGAGGCGGAGCGCGGAAAAATTTACGACGAGTATATTGAGAAGGAGAACGAAATCCTTACCGCCATCGTGCAGCGCGTTGAGCCCAAGGCCGTTTATGTGGAACTGGGCCGTACCGAAGGCATCATGGAAAGCAACGAATTTATGCCCCGTGAGGAATATCGGGAGGGCGACCACATCAAGGTCTACGTGCTGAAGGTGCGACGCTCGGGTTCCGAGTTCTCCAGGAGCCCCCAGGTGTATGTCAGCCGCATCCATCCAGGCCTGGTGAAGCGTCTGTTTGAGATGGAAGTGCCTGAAATCGCCACAGGTGTGGTGCAAATCCGCTCCATCGCCAGGGAACCGGGCAGCCGGACCAAAATCGCCGTATATTCCATGGACCCGATGATTGATCCGGTGGGCGCCTGCGTGGGTCCCCGCGGTTCCCGGGTGGAAAAAGTGGTAAGCGAGCTGAAAAATGAAAAAATCGACATTATCAAGTGGTCGCCGGATCCCGCGGAGTTTGTGGCCAATGCCTTAAACCCCGCCCATGTGGTGAGTGTGTTTATTTCTGAGGATGAGAAAATCTGCCGTGTGGTGGTGCCGGACATGCAGTTGTCCCTGGCTATTGGCAAAGAGGGGCAGAATGCCCGCCTGGCCGCCAAACTCACCGGTTGGAAGATCGACATCAAATCCCAGACCCAGGTGGAGGAGCTTCTGCGGGAGCAGGGTTATGAGGCCACTGCCCAAATCCGCGATGAGACCGATCCGGGATACGAATTGGAGTAAGCGCCCATTAAGCAGTACGGAGGAGCGATGCCCAAAAAGACACCCATGCGCATGTGCGTTGGCTGCCGTGAGATGAAACCAAAGCGGGAGCTTCTGCGCGTGGTGCGAAGCCCGGAAGGCGAAATAGCCATCGATTTCACCGGGAAAAAATCAGGCCGCGGTGCCTATGTGTGCCGGGATGAGGCTTGCTTGGATCGGGTGGTGAAACAGCGGCAGCTCGAGCGGGAACTGGAAAATCCAGTAGGTGAAGAGGTTATCGCCCTGTTGCGCCGGCAGATCAAGTACGGGCCAAGGCTGGTGAAGCGGGATGAGTGAGAAGCAGCTAACAGGTTTGTTGGGCCTGGCCTACCGGGCGGGCAACCTGGTGGCGGGTGCTGATAAAGCGCTTGACTATGTACGGCAGGGGAAAGCGGTATTGGTGCTTTTGGACGCTGGTACTGCGGTAAACACCCGCAAGAAGTTGGCAGACAGCTGTGCCAACCGGGGCATTGATTTGCTGGAAGCGCCAAAAGGCCTTCTGGGACAGGCGATAGGAAGGCCGGGCGTCAATGTTGCGGCGGCACGTCCCGGCGGGTTAACTGAAAAGTTGCAGGCTATGATGACGGGCGGGGATACAGCTCCTGCCGAAGAAAAGAACTTGGAGGGCACAGAGCTTAATGGCTAAAGCAGGGCTAAAAGAATCAATCAAGGAACTCAATCAGAAGGCGGGCGTAATCCTGACGGAAACCGAGCGGGTAAAGCGCAACGCTGATATCATGCTGCAGATGCTTCGCCAGCAGGAGGCACAATTCCTCCGGCAGGAGGAAGAAGAGAAGCAACGCCTGCGCCACGAACAGCAGCAGGAAATGTTAAAGCAACAAACCAAAGCCTGGACCATGCCGGATGACGATATGGACCAGGCTCCGGCTGCGGCAACCGCGGCTGTGGAAACCCCAACGGCAAAGGAAACGCCGGTGGCCGCCCCTGCGGCCGAAGTGCCCCAGGTATTTGCTCCGGAGCCGGAGGCTCCTGAGGTTGCGGCGGAAGCGGTTGTGGAAATCCCTTCAGCCAAACCCGCGGAAACCAAGGAGGAGGCGCCTGCTGCCGAGGCCAAACCCGCGGCAGTTACCCCGGCGTCTGTTGCGGCTGAGTGGCAGGCTGCCCAACCCGTTACACCGGCTCCAATACCTCAAAGGGCGCCCGCCAGGCCAGCGGCCAGGCAGCCGGCTCCTGCCGGTTCCGGACCATATGGCAGGCCCGCTGGACAGGGTCCCTATGGCCGCCCCGCGCCGGGGCAAGGCCCTTACGGCCGCCCGGCCCCCGGACAAGCGCCCTTTGGCAGGCCGGCACCGGGGCAAGCTCCCTTTGGCCGGCCGGCAGATGGACGTCCCGCGCCCCAGAGGCCTTTCGGCCGCCCCGCGCCTGCGGGCGCACGCGGCGCGGCTCCCAGGGCAGGCGTTGCCGACGCGGCGCCGCCAATGGAAAAGGAACGGGTCAGCAACTACGACCCCAATAAGAAAAATTACTCCCGCCAACGTGATCCGGAGCGGGTGAGCAAATCCAAGCGCCAGGTTGCGCGCGGCGTGCGGCCCGGTATGGGAGTTGACGATGACGTGGTACGCGGCGGTAAACGCTCCCGTGCCAAAAGACAGGATTCCGCTCAGCAGAAAATGGCGCCCATTAAGATTGAGACCGCCTACATGACAGCTGACACTATCACGGTGAAGGATCTGACAGAGCGCATTGGCAAGCCCGCAGGCGAAATTTTGAAAAAGCTGTTGCTCCTTGGCAATGTCGCCAACATCAACAGCGAGCTTGACTTTGACACGGCATCCCTGGTGTGCAGTGAGTTTGGCTGCAAACTTGAGATGAAGCTGGAGAAGACAGCGGAAGACACCCTGAGCGAAACGACCGGCACTGAGGACAAAGAAGAAGATCTTCAGGCCCGTCCGCCGGCCATCACCATCATGGGACATGTTGACCACGGCAAGACCTCACTTCTGGACCATATCCGCAGCGCCCATGTCACCAAGTCCGAGGCCGGCGGCATCACTCAGCATATCGGCGCCTACACCGTTGATGCGGATGGCAGAAGCATCACCTTCCTGGATACCCCCGGCCATGAGGCCTTCACCGCCATGCGTGCCAGAGGCGCCCAGGCCACGGATATTGCGGTACTGGTCGTAGCGGCGGACGATGGTGTGATGCCCCAGACCGTTGAAGCCATCCGGCACGCCCAGGCAGCGAATGTGCCGATCATCGTTGCCATCAACAAGATGGATAAGGCCGATGCCAACCCCGAGCGTATCAAGCAGGACCTGACCGCCTATAACCTGGTGCCCGAGGAGTGGGGCGGTGATACCATCATGGTGCCTGTCAGCGCCCTGACTGGAGAAGGGGTTGACCAGCTGTTGGAGATGATCCTGCTTCAGGCGGACGTGCTGCAGCTGCGCGCCAATCCAGACCGCCTGGCCCGCGGCATCATCATTGAGGCCAAGCTGGATAAGACACGGGGTCCTCTGGCCACTGTGCTTATTACCAACGGAACCCTCAATGTGGGGGACAACATTATCGCTGGCATGGCGTCCGGCCGTGTGCGCGCTCTGCTTAATGACCGGGGCGAGAATGTCAAGAGCGCCGGCCCCGCCACGCCGGTTGAGATCTCCGGATTCAGCGTGGTCCCCGAAGCCGGTGATGAGCTGATCGCTGTTGAAGATGACAAGCTCATCCGCCAGGTGGCCAAGGAGCGCGAGGAGAAAATCAGGGAGCAGCGAATCGCGTCCTCCTCTGCACTAACGCTGGATAACCTCTTCAGCAGCATCAAGGAAGGCGAAACTGTCACCCTGAACGTCCTTATCAAGGCAGACGTGCAGGGCTCAGCTGAAGCGGTACGCCAGTCCGTGGAGAAGCTGTCCAATGATCAGGTAAAAATCCACATTCTGCACAGCGGCGTGGGTGCTATCAACAAGGATGACGTGAACCTGGCAGCTACCGCCAACGCGACCATCATTGGGTTTAACGTCCGCCCGGACAACAACGCCCGCAGCGTTGCTGCCAAGGAAGGCGTGGATATCAGGCTATACCGCGTTATCTATCAGGCCATTGAAGACATCGAGAAGGCCATGAAGGGAATGTTGGAGCCCGAGTTCAAGGAAGTGCTGCTTGGCCATGCTGAGGTCAGGAATGTCTTCAAGATTACCGGTTCCGGTACCATTGCAGGCAGCTATGTAATCGATGGCAAGATGCTCAGGAATGAGAAGGTTCGCCTGCTTCGGGACAACGTGGTCATCTTTGAAGGCAAGCTGTCCTCGCTCAGGCGCTTCAAGGACGATGTGCGCGAGGTGGCTGAGGGATATGAGTGCGGTATCGGCCTCGAAAACTATAACGACATCAAGGTGGGGGACATTGTGGAGTGCTTCACCATGGAAGAAATCGAGCAATAAGGAGGGCGTCGTGCCCCAGTATCGAATAGACCGCATTTCCGACGAAATCAAGCGCGTGCTTGACCGCATCATCCGCGAGGAGGTGCGGGATCCCCGGGTCAGCGGCACTTTCAGTATCACCCGGGTGGAAACCACACGGGACCTGCGGTTTGCCAAGGTTTACGTCAGCGTCCTGGAAAACGAAAAGCGCGAAGACATGATCAAGGCCTTAAAAGGCGCGGCCGGTTTTCTTCGGTATGCCATGGGGCAGGCCCTCTCTCTCAGGTATACGCCTCAGCTTCAGTTTTTGGCGGATCTGAACATCGAGTATGGCATCCATATCTCAGACGTGCTCAGACATGTGCTGGGTGATCAGGAGGACAGCAAAGGCGATGAAGCCTGATATTTCAGCGGCGGCAGCCCTTATCAAAGGTGCCAGGCGCGTGCTCCTGGCCACTCACCTACAGCCCGATGGCGATGCCATCGGTTCTGTTTTGGCCCTGGGTTCATTGCTTAAGCAGTTGGGCAAGGAAACGGTTATCCTTTGCCAGGACCCTGTTCCCGAAAACCTGCATTTCCTGCCCGGGTGGGAACAGGTTGCCTCGGTTACCGAATTTGCTTCGATCCAAGAGCATCCTTTTGACCTGAGCATCTCCGTTGACGCCTCTGATTATGCAAGGCTGGGGGACTGCGGACCTCTTTTTTTAGCCAGCCCCCTGACACTGAAAATAGATCACCACGCCACCAACGGCGCGTTTGCCCAGGAGAGTTATGTGGATGAGGACGTGGCAGCCTCCGGTGTCCTGATCTACCGATTTTTTGAAGCCCTTGGAGTGGCGATTACCCGGGATGTGGCCATATATCTGTATACCGCTTTGTCAACCGACACCGGAAACTTTAGTTTTGGCAAGATGACGGAGGAGCTTTTTGCCCAGATGGCCGTTTTAATGAAGGCGGACCTGCCCATTGCCGCGGCGGCAAGGCAATTACATCTGGTGAAGCAGCCGGCATACATCAGGCTGTTGACCCGGGCGCTTGATTCGCTTGTTTACCTGGCGGGCGGGAGACTCACCAGGACCTTGCTGCGTGGCAGCGATTTTTCCAACCTTGATGCCAACATGGAGCACGCCGAGGGTATTGTAAACTTCGGGCTGAACATCCAGGGGGTCAAGGCAACATTTTTGGCAACTGAAACCCCTGAAGGGGTGAAGTTCAGCCTCAGGAGCCTTCCGCCCTATGATGTGTCCCTGGCCGCCGCACACTTTGGCGGCGGTGGCCACGTCCTGGCCGCGGGCTGCACCATTGAAAAACCCTTTGACGAGGCCGTGGCTCTGATGAGCGCGTATCTGGAAGGGATGTTCACCTGATGCAGGGTGTTGTCAACTTCATGAAACCGCCTGGCATGTCAAGCGCGCAGGCGGTTGCTTTTATAAAGCGCCTAAGCGGATTGAAGGCAGGGCATGCAGGTACGCTGGATCCGGAGGCGGCGGGCGTTTTACCGATTCTGCTGGGACGCGCCACGAGAATCGCCGATTACCTGATGGCGGGCCGCAAGGTGTACCTGGCGGAAATCGCTTTTGGCCAGGCTACGGACACCCAGGATGCCCAGGGGAAAGTGACGGCGCGGGGCGGCGATTTCCCGGATGAGGAAAGCCTTTTGGCGGTGATTCCCAGATTTACGGGGACTATCACGCAGCTTCCGCCCCAGTATTCCGCGCTGAAAGCCGGCGGCAAGCCGGCCTACAAGCTGGCACGGGATGGCAAGCAGGCGGCCCTTAAACCCCGTGAAACCGAAATCCAACACATCGGCCTGGTCAGGCCGATGCCTTCCCATGGCTTCCTGATTCGTGTCACTTGCGGAAAAGGCACCTATATCCGCACGCTCTGCCATGATTTAGGTGTGGCACTGGGATGTCCGGCTCATATGCGCCTTTTGATTCGTGAGGAAAGCGCCGGATTGAAGATAGCCAAGGCTGTGACGGCAGAGGAATTGAAACGTGAGGGACGCAGGTTTTTTGCGGAAAGGCTGATTCCTGCTGATGAGGCCCTGGGTTTTCTGCCGGGAATGAAAGTGCCCACGAGCCTGACCCACCTGTTGGCTGGGGGTGTGCGTATCGCGGCTGATGACCCGCGCCTGAATGGCCAGCGCGCGCCACAGGGAGTTTTCAGGCTGTATGCCGGCTGCGCCTTTATTGGTTTGTTTGAGGAGCTGGAAGGCAGCCTAAGAGCGCGCACAATGTTGTATCGGCCGGCTGAAGGCTTAAATCGCACCATTTCTTGACATCTTAAAGCAGGGAAGGTAATATCAACGCGATAAAGGAGGGTTTTGTTTGGCTAAGCAACGCATGGAAAAGCCTGAGCAAAACAGGCCGATCCGAGAGACAACTTACGAGACACTGAAGCATGCCATTATTCTGGGCGAAATCTCGGCAGGAACCCGCCTGATTGAAACTGCGTACGCCCAAAGCATGCACATCAGCCGCACCCCTCTGCGTGAGGCGTTCAGGAAATTGGAGCTGGACGGCCTGGTGGAATATGTGGCGCGCCGCGGCGTGGTGGTCAGCGCCTTTACGCTTGAGGATATTGAAGAGATATATACCATCCGCAACGCCCTGATGATGTTGATTGTGCCTTCCATAATCAAAAACATTACCCGGGAGGATATGGAGAAACTGGCAAAAATCCTGGAGAAAATGGATGTGGCCCAGGAAGCGCATGACGCCCAGGCGCTGGCTATTCTCAATCGGGAGTTTCACGGAACCATTGAGCAGGCCTCAGACAAACGGCGCATTCTCCGTGTGATTGAGAGCCAGGAGGAATTTGTTATGCGCTTTTCCAGGATGGCGATTGACAGCATCGTCCGCCGTTCCAACGCCCACCAGGAACACCATGAGATGCTGCGCCTGCTCAGGTCCCGGGACGAGGCGGCGTTTTCTGAGCTCACACGCAAGCATATCAATGAAAGCATGAATACCTGCCTCGCGGTGGTCAGCAAAACCGGCAAAGGCAAGGCTCCGGCTTCGGAGTAATCCGCGCCATAAAAGGCGTCCAGATAGTTTACAGGAGGGTACTATGAACGACATCCAGATCGCCCAGGCAGCCACACTCAGGCCTATTGAAGAAATCGCGCAAGGGGCGGGCATCGATGACAAGCATTTGCAGCCCTATGGCCGTTATATCGCGAAGGTGGATCCGATCCCCTTTCGGGACAGGCCGATAAAGGGCAAACTCATCCTGGTGACAGCCATCACGCCCACCACCGCCGGTGAAGGGAAGACCACCATATCCATTGGCCTGGCTGATGGGATGACCTGGAATGGAAAAAGAGCCATGCTGGCCTTAAGGGAGCCCTCCCTGGGGCCCGTTTTTGGCATGAAAGGCGGCGCCACAGGAGGCGGATACGCCCAGGTGCTGCCAATGGAGAACATCAACCTGCACTTCACCGGCGACTTGCACGCCATTACGACTGCCAACAACCTTCTGGCCGCTATGGTGGACAATCATATCCAGCAGGGTAATCAGCTGAATATCGATCCCAGGCAGGTGCGCTGGCGCCGCTGCATGGACATGAACGACCGGCAGCTGCGCAAAATCGTCAGCGGCCTGGGCGGCGACAAGAACGGAATGCCCCGGGAGGATGGCTTTGATATCACCGCGGCCAGCGAGGTGATGGCCGTATTCTGCATGGCGGACGGCCTTGCGGACTTAAAAAAGCGCCTGGGCAACATCGTGGTAGCCAAGACCTTCGAGGGCGAGAGCGTTACCTGCGCCCAGATCGGGGCGCAGGGCGCCATGGCGGCTCTCCTTAGGGATGCCCTGATGCCAAACCTGGTACAGACCATTGATTCAACCCCGGCGCTCATCCACGGCGGGCCCTTTGCCAACATCGCCCATGGCTGCAACTCCGTTACCGCAACCAAGCTGGCGCTGAGGCTTTCAGATTATGTGGTGACCGAGGCAGGCTTTGGGGCTGATTTGGGAGCGGAGAAGTTTATTGATATCAAATGCCGCGCCAGCGGCTTAAAGCCTGATTGTGTGGTGCTGGTGGCCACCATCCGGGCACTAAAGCATCACGGCGGAGTTCAGAAGGCTGAACTTAACCAGGAAAATGTGGAGGCGCTCAACGAGGGAATTGAGAATCTGCTCCAGCATGTGCGCAATGTGCGGGAGGTCTGGAAGCTGCCGGTGGTGGTTGCCATCAACCACTTTGTTACTGACTCGCCCAGAGAGATTGAGGCGCTGGAGGCCGCCATGGCCAGGGAAAACGTGCCAAACAAATTCTGCGACAGCTGGTCCAGGGGCGGCGAAGGGGCCAGCGAATTGGCCGAAGTAGTCTGCCGGGCCGCGGATGAGGGCTCAGGAGAAACCATTTCCTTCACCTATCCGGATGACATGCCGCTCAGAGATAAAATCCGGGCTATTGCCACCAGGATTTACCAGGCGGGCAGTGTTGTTTTCACAGCCCAGGCCGGTAAAATGCTGGATGACCTCACCAAAGAAGGCTACGGCTATATGCCGGTGTGCATCGCCAAAACCCAGTATTCCTTCAGCGACAATCCCAAACAGTTGGGTGTGCCCAAAGGCTATGAGCTCACCATCAGGGACGTGCGCCTGTCAGCGGGCGCGGGTTTTGTAGTGGCTTTCGCCGGGGATATCATCGCCATGCCAGGGCTGCCCAGGGTACCCGCCGCCAACAGTATTGACGTGAGCGACCAGGGCGTCATCAGCGGCGTCTTCTGAGGAGCGTTTATGAACGGCGTTAAGCAGCAGATACTGGAGATATTAAGCAACGACTGCCGGACCCCACTGGAGCAGATCGCCACCATGACGGGGCTGGGCCTGGTGGAGGTTGCGCAGTGCATTGACGAGCTGGAAAAAGACCAGATCATCCTGCGCTACCGGCCCATTATCAATTGGGACAAGGCGGAGCGGCAGCGGGTGGAAGCGATGATTGAGGTGAAGGTCACCCCGCAGCGGGACTTCGGTTTTGACGCGGTGGCCAAGCGTATCTACCGCTTCAGCGAGGTAAAAAGCCTCTACCTGATGAGCGGCAACTATGACCTTCTGATCCTGGTGGAAGCGCCAACGCTTAAGGAATTGGCCCAGTTTGTGTCTGAGCGGCTAAGCCCCCTTGAAACCGTGACAGGGACCGCCACCAGCTTTGTATTGAAGCGCTACAAACAGGACGGTGTAGTCTTTGAGGACAGCGGGGAGGACACCCGCCTGGCAGTATCTCCGTGAGTGAGCGATTCATCAACCCAGCGATTGCCGCTGTGCCGCCCAGCGCCATACGGAAGTTTTTTGACACGGCCAGCACCTTGAAAGACGCCATCTCCCTGGGGGTGGGTGAACCCGATTTTGTTACGCCCTTCCCCATGCGCAACGCCGCCATCGACAGCCTCCTTGATGGGGAAACCCAGTACACCACCAACTACGGCATCATGCCCCTGCGTGAGGAAATCAGCCGCTACTTAATGGAGCGCTTCCATGTGGGGTATGATCCCCGAAATGAGATTCTGGTGACGGTGGGGGCCAGTGAGGCCATTGACATCGCGCTTCGCGCTATCCTGAGCCCCGGTGATGAGGTATTGATACCGGAGCCATGCTACATCAGCTACCAGGCTTGCACCCGCTTTACCGGCGGCGTGCCCGTTCAGGTACATACCCTGGCGGAGAATGCTTTTGAGCTGGATGCCGGGGATCTTGAAGCCTGTGTCACAAAGCGCAGCAAGGTGCTCATACTCTCTTATCCCAGCAATCCGACCGGCGCTGTACTGCCCAGGGAGAAGCTGGAGGCGGTCGCCCGGGTGGCCATCAAGCACAATTTGTTTGTAATCTGTGACGAGATTTACAGCGAACTGACCTATGACGGCTTCACCCAGGCGTCCATGGCCTCACTTCCGGGGATGTGGGAGCGTACCATGACCATCAGCGGCTTCTCCAAGGCTTTTGCCATGACCGGGTTCCGGCTGGGATATCTGTGCGCACCAAAGCCCTATGTGTCCGCAGCCGCCAAGATCCACCAGTACACCATCATGTGCGCCAGCCGGCAAAGCCAGGTGGCCGCGTGGTACGCACTCAAGCGCGGCCGGGAAACAGGCTATGAGGACATCTCCCGAATGCGCGAGAGCTACAACCAGCGCAGGCGGCTGATGCTTAAGGCCTTCGGGGACATGGGTCTTGAGTGCTTTGAGCCTAAAGGCGCTTTCTACATGTTCCCCTCTATCATGAAAACCGGGCTTTCAAGTGACGCCTTTTGTGACCGGCTGCTTCAGGAAAAAGCCGTTATCTGTGTACCCGGATCCGCGTTTGGGGACAGTGGCGAGGGCCATATACGTTGCTGCTACGCCACCGGGACTGACAAACTGCAGGAGGCCTTTGAGCGTATTGCCGCCTTCCTTGGGACCATATAGGAGACCGTTCATGTTTGGAAAACACCGATTCATTATACTGCTCTTGACACTGTCACTGGTGATAAGTGCCTTTCCTGTCGTTTTGGCGGATGAAGAGATTTCCATCGCGCAACTGATTACACCGCCGCCTGGGGCAGAATTAACCCAAGGCGCTGAGGACAGTCCAGCTGGTGCGCCGGAGGCGGCTACAACGCCTGCGCCGGTTCCCACGCTTCCGGACGGCACTGTGCAGATTGTCATTACTGCCGCGGGGGACACCACCATTGGCGGGGACATCCGCCGGCGCGGGGACTCCATTTTCGACAGGGAGTATAAAAAGCAGGGAAACGATCCCAACTTCATTTGCCGCAATGTACAGGATATCTTTGCCAGCGATGACATGACCATCGTGAATTTCGAGTCCACCCTTACCACCCGGCCGGCGTACAAGACCAATAACCACTTTGTCTTTTCAGCTCCCCCTGAGTATGTGCAGTTCCTCACCAACGGCAGCATTGAAGCGGTTGCGCTGGAAAATAACCATGTGATGGATCACGGTGATTCAGGGCTTGATGAAACCAAGCAGACGCTGACTGACGCCGGAAATGTGTGGAGCACGGCTGAACAAACGGGTGTTTATGAGGTGAAGGGCGTATCCGTCGCCATGCTGTCCTACCAGACATTTGACGGGCGCTATCCGGCGTTGTTTGAACAGGTGCCCGTTGAGGTAGCTCGCGCTAAAGCGGAGCATGACATTGTGATTGTCAGCTACCACTGGGGGGCTGAATTGGACTACAAACCCAATGACAATCAGATAAAGCTGGGCCGCCTCACCATCGATTCAGGCGCTGACCTGGTGCTGGGGCACCACAGCCACCGCGTCAACCCGATAGAGCGCTATCAGGGTAAATACATCGTCTATTCGCTGGGGAATTTCAGTTTTGCCGGGAACACCAAGCCCAGTGACATGAGCACTTTCCTGTTCCAGATCCGGTTTAATGTCAAGGGAGATTTGGTGGAGACAGACGCTTTCCGCATCATTCCCAGTCGCATCTCCTCAAAAACGGATTACAATGATTTTACGCCAACCCCTTTTACGGATCAACGGCTGATTGATAATGTTATCAATATGCTCACCTCAAACGGCAAAGGCCTGGAATACGCGGTGGATTTCTACCCGGTGGACTGGGAGTAGGGGACATGCGCGCCAAAATCCTGATGCTGTCGGACAGCCTGAACACAAAAGCCCTGCTGCGCACGCCCCAGCAGGCCCTCAACGATATCGCTGTCGCTTTTGGCCACAGCTTCATCATAAAGGACGTTCAGGTGGATGGGCCGGGGGATTTATCCCTCGGGGCTGAGGAAGCGCAGGCCATTCTGGCGGCGGTGTCTGAAACCGCGCTGAAAAAGGTCTTTGACGCTCATATCAGGATAACGACGCTGGATCTGCCCGGGGGGCTTAAGGATTTTACCCTCCTCCGGATTCCTGATTTTCCAACGCTTGCCTTCGTTTCACCCTTGAAGCCGGGTCTTGATTTTGCCAAAAGGGCCGCGCAAACAGCGCTGAAAGCCGCGGGCCATGAGGAAGCCATGATTTGGGCTGTGGCGCCGGACGATGGCGTAAGCATCTGGGAGGAGGCGGTCAGCAAGGCGGCAAGCCCCTACGCTCTGTCCATGCCGGAAGCCTTGCCGCTTGCGGCGGCAGTCTCCAAACCGCTCCAATTTCCCCAGCGCCGGCACGTTTTTCTGGCGGATTTGGCATCCGCCAAGTTGATGCTGGGGCTCTACCGCGGCTTGAGCGGCGCAGGGCTTGCCCACATTACCTATATGGATGCCAGCCGGCGCGTTCACTTGGCGGGCGGAGTTCCTGGCTATCCACCCAGGCTTTTTGATGCGCTTTATGCTACCGCCGCCCTGCTTGACGAAAGTTTGGAACTAAAGAAAGAAGCCGGTTGTCTGAAGGCTTCTCTGGGCAATATACTGGCGTCCGGCTGGCGCGCCAGGGATATGGATATACAGGGGAACGCAGCCAATGATGACAAGATCGCCGCGCTGCTTGGTGAGCAGATAGACCTGGCGGGGAGTTTGATGCAGCGTTTTCCGGGATAGGGAAACAGCCGATCAGTTGGCTGCTCCGTGGGAGTAGGCCATTTTTTTTGCGCCTTCTGTCATCGCCACACTGCCGTCATTCAGCACCCAAACCGCCTCCACAGGCAGATCCAATTCTTCAAGAAATGCAGCACCCTCCTCATGGGGCATCAGGAACAGGGTAGTGGACAACAAGTCGGCTAGCCCGGAATCCTCCGTTATTACGGTGACAGAGCGCATGAAGTGGGTGGGGAAGAGGGTCTCCGGTGAAATCAGATGGTGGTAAAGCACGCCATCCAGGATGAAATAGCGCTGATAGTCCCCGCTGGTAACAGAGCACATGTTGTGCATGAACAACATGTCAAGTACATCCGTGTCATTTGGCGCAAGAACAGCCGCGCTCGGATCCTGGATCCCTACGCTCCAGTTGCGGCGGCCGTCCAGCGGCGGGTTACCGGTGCGAACATTGCCGCCGGCGTTGATGATGAAGTGTGATACCGGGCCTTGGAGCAAATCCCGCGCCGCCAATTCGGTGGCATAGCCCTTGGCCACAGCGCCCACATCCAATTTTAGCCTGGGATCTGCAAAAAAGACGGACTTATCCGCCTTATTAAGGATTACATCACGCATATCGGTATGTTTGGCGGCATCCCTGAGTGCCTCCACTTCGGGGAGTGCCGTGTCATCAGGATGGGCCTTAGCCACCTCCCGCGCGTCATGCCACAGCCTGAGGACTGACCCCATGGCCACATTCACCTTGCCAAGCAGTTTGGGCTGCATCTCCCTGCAGTACACCAACAGATCAAATAGTTCCTCCGGCACCACGACCGGGGCAAGCGCCGCCTGGCGGTTTAGGGTGAAGACATTGTTGATGCCCTCATAGGGGTGGTATTGGTCAAATATCTTGTGATAGCGTTGAAAGGCCGCCTCAGTTGCCGCGGCGGCGGCGTCAAATTCCTCCCGGTCTTTGGCATAGGCCAGGATCGTGATGACTGTGTCAAAGGTGCCGAAAAAAATATGGGTATAGCGCGTATATTTATTCTGCGCCGCCAGACTGGAAGCCGGCACTAACAGGCACAGCGCCAGCAGCGCCGCCAGGAGCTTGTTGATTGCCCGTTTCACTCTGAATAGCCCAACGTTCTTAGATCTTCCGGGGTGTTGCGCCAGTCCGGCCGCACCTTAACCCACAGCTGGAGGTTGACTCGCTTGCCCAACAATTTTTCGATGCCCTCACGCGCTTTTTTCCCGATGGCGCCAAGCATTTTCCCTTGTTTCCCAATAATGATGCGCTTGTGCGCTTCCCGCTCACAGAAGATGTTGGCGTAAATTTCTACCATTTCTTCGCTCATGTCCTTCATGGACAGCACTTCCACTCCGATACCGTGGGGGATTTCTTCCTGCAGCGCATACAGCGCCTGCTCACGGATCAGTTCCGCTACAAACTGGCGCTCTGTCTGGTCCGTCCACATACCGGCAGGGAAGTAAGCCGGGCCCTCCGGCAGGCGGGCAATCACCTCCTGCTTTAAGACATCAACGCCGTCTCCCGTCCGGGCGCTGATGGGGACAATGGCGTCATAGCCCGCGTCAGCGAATTCCGCAATGGGCTTAAGCAGTTCCTGGGGATGGACCTGATCTATCTTATTGAGCACCAGGATTTTGGGAACTTTCATTGTCCGCATATCCTGGACAATATTTCGGTCCTGGGAAACGATTTTGCTGACATCCAGCACCACCAGCAGGGCATCAATGCCCTTCACGGCCTCCTGGATGCTCTGGTCCATATACTGGCCAAGCTTGGTTCGGGGCTTATGGATGCCGGGTGTATCCACAAATACCATCTGGACATCCGGAAGGTTCAGGATGCCGATGATACGGTTTCGGGTGGTCTGTGGCTTGGGGGTGACGATGGCGACTTTTTCACCCACCATAGCGTTAAGCAGCGTGGATTTACCCACATTTGGGCGGCCCACAATGCTGATGAATCCGGAATGAAAGAGCCTTTTGCTATTGTCCTCTCCTGTCATTGGCCGTCCTCCTTATAACCTAAAAAACTGTGGGGGAGCAGCTGGTCCAGTGTGGATTCAGCGTTCTCTTTCCCCTCATTCCAACTGATCAGCACCCGAATACCGGGCACGAACTCGCTGAGTGCTTGCCGGCAGGCGCCGCAGGGCCAGGGGGCCGTGGCATCCGCCGTAATGGCAATGGCGTCAAACTCAGTATCCCCAACGCTGATGGCTTTAAAAAGCGCGGTGCGTTCCGCGCAGTTGGTGAGGCCAAAAGCTGCGTTTTCAATATTGCAGCCCGTATAGACCTGCCCGTTCTTTGACCTGAGAGCAGCGCCCACTTTGTACCTGGAATAGGGGGTGTAGGCATACTCCCTGGCTTCCCAGGCGATTTTAATCAGTGCCTGGTCATCGTTTCCCGCTACTGCGGCTTTGGCGAGCGTCTTCTCTTCCATGTCGCGCATTTGCTTTTTATCCTCCGGATTTTGATGATCATATCCCATCAGGTGCATTACCCCATGGACGAATAAATAGGCCAGCTCCCGCGCCATGCCGTGGCCGTATTCCTCTGCCTGTGAAAAAGCCGCAGGCAGGGATATCACAATGTCCCCCAGGAAGTAGGCACCCTCATCGCTGTCCCAGGCGTCTGCGGGGAACGATGCTTGCTCCAGACCTGCAGTCTCCTGGGGAGAAAAAACAACCGCCGGAAAACTCAGCACGTCTGTGGAAGCGTCCAAGTGGCGCCATTGTTTGTTAATGGCTCTAATGCCGACATCATCTGTGAGCGTCAGGGCAAGGAGAACTGGCTCTGCCACCTCTTCCAGGCAGGCAGCTGCCGCGGCAATTTCCTCAAAAAAAGAAAGCGGCACGGGGGTGGCTTGGCTGCCCTCTGTTAAAACAATCCGCATTCTTTATACCTGCCCGCTTTCCTGGACCGGCTCCTCCGGCTGCCTGCTCTGGGGAGTTGTGGATTTACGAAACTGCTGCAACTGGGCCATGAGCTTATCCCGGGGGGCCAGCTTGTCCGGAGCCGCAGGGTATTCAATACGCTCATGAAAGACGCCGTTCAAGACCGTGGCACAGGTGTTGCTGATAATCTGAAGGTCCTTTAATGTCAGAGGTGCGTTGTGGAGCTGGCAGCTCTGGATCTTCTTATGGATGAGGCTGTCAATGAAATCCACAATCTCCCCCTGGCTGGGGTTGTTCAGCGTACGGATGGCTGCTTCAATAGTGTCACACAGCATCACCAGAGCGCTTTCTATGGTTCTGGGCGGCACACCGGCGTACCTGAATTCCTCGTCATCCAGCTGCTCATTTGCGCTCTCCTGCACCGCTTTGTGATAAAAGAAGGCCACCAGGGAATCACCGTGGTGTTCGGCGATTATCTGCTGGATCTCATGGGGGAGCCGGTACTGTCGAGCCATCGCGATCCCTTCCCTGACGTGGGAGGTGATGATGGCGGCAGATACCTGTGGGTTGGTACTGTCATGCACATTGCCGGTACCAATCTGGTTTTCCTTGAAATAAAGCGGCCGCTTCAGTTTTCCAATGTCATGGAAGTATGCGCCCGCGCGGGCCAACAGGGGGTTGGCACCGATTGCCTCGGCGCTGGCTTCGGCCAGGTTGGCGATGATGATGCTGTGGTGATAGGTACCAGGCGCTTCCAGCAGAAGCCTTCTCAGCAGGGGATGGTTGGGATTGGTGAGGTCAAGCAGCCGGGTAGGCGTCGGGAGGTTGAAAGCGGATTCCAACGCCGGCTGGATGGCCAGGCAAAGCACCGTGCTGACCGCCGCCCCAACCAGGCTCCACAGCCCCTTGGTGACGGTGCTCTGAAGGTTCATGCTGGTGAGAAGGCCGATGGCAAACAGCAGAAGGAAGTTGGCCAGACCCACAAGGGTTCCTGTCAGAAGAACAAAAGAGCGCTGATAATTGCTCTTTAGCATAAGAGACGAGAGGACCCCAGAAAAAATGCCGATGGACAGCAAATTTACCCAGTCACTGGTGGCGCTGCCGGTGCCGGTGCCGGTAAGCATAATGGCGCTCAGCGCCGTGCAGGCGGAGCCCGCGATAATTGCCGGGATGGAGCTAATCGTGGCTGTCAGCAGCATGAAGGGAAGCGCCAGCGGGGCAAGGTAGATCAGCTGGATTTCCTTTGCCAACAGTGAAAGAGCCAAAGAAATGATGAGGACCAGGTTGATCAGAATGACGGACCTGGTTTCCCCGGCCACAGAGGGGCTGAGCCCTTTAAGCGCCGCAAAAGCCAGGGTCAGCATAAAGGCCACCAGCCCAAACCCGCCCAGATACATGGCATAGTCGACGGTGTTGTCATCCAGAAGCCCCAGGCTGTTGAGCATGGCAATCTGGTTTTCACGGACTCGCCCCTCGCCGCGTACCACGATGTTCTGTCCCTGCTTGAAAACAACAGGCTCCACGGCCTCCCAGGCATCCTGGCGTGCCGCTTCCGTGGCCTCACCATCCACCACCATATTGGGCTGGATAATTTCCCGCAGCACCGGAAGCACCACGTTTTGCAGCAGGCTTACGTTGGTTTTATAGCCCACCAGCTGCATGATGCTGTTGATGGCGCTGGATTCCTGCCCCTGGATGACATTGCCCTGCATGGTGTTGCGCACAGCAGGCACCAGGGCTGAGTACATCTCGTCAAACTGTTCATTGGAGGCATTGAGCAGCGTTACCAGTTGAAAATCCTGGAGCTCAACGAGAGAAAGCATGTCGTGGGCTGAGGCCAGCTCATCCTGGCTGTAGGTGCGGCGGCTGGAAAAGTCCGACAGCGTTTGGGCGTATTGCCTGGCCGCCACCATATCAGCGTGCGCAGCTTCAAGGTTGCCTATCACAGCCTCAGTAATACCGCTCTGATAGTGATAGGTGGGGGCTACCGCGGCTGCGGCTGTGTCACGGTTGGCCTTGGTGGTCACCTCGTCAATAACGTCCTTGTGGGCGGCTATCGTCTGGTCCGGCACCATGCCCACCGTCAGGTTATACCTCTTGGGGCTGATACTGACAAAAAAAAGCAGAAGACATAAAAACCCACCCGCGAGGATGGCCAGCAGGCGAACGAATGCCTGGGAACCAAGGCGTTCAGCCGCCTTTTTCCGAAAGGAGGGTTTTTGTGCCTTGGGAGAGACGGGCAGTTCAAACATTTTCTGCTTTTATGGCCTCATAGGTCTCGTAGGCGTTGACAATGCGCTGCACCAGGTCGTTGCGCACCACATCATCCCGGCCCAGGCGGACGATCTGGATGCCCTCAACGCTTTCCAGCACATCCAGCGCCACCAGCAGGCCTGAGCGCCTGGCGTGGGGGAGGTCAATCTGGGACGGGTCGCCGTTGACCACGGCTTTTGCGTTGCGTCCCATTCGGGTAAGGAACATCTTCATCTGTTCAGGTGTGGCGTTCTGTGCCTCGTCCAGGATGATAAACGCGTCATTGAGCGTGCGCCCGCGCATAAAGGCAAGGGGAGCCACTTCAATGGCGCCGCGCTCCATATAGCGCTGATAGGTTTCCAGGCCAAGGATTTCATACAGCGCATCATACAGAGGCCTTAAATAGGGATCTACCTTCTGGGCCATGTCGCCCGGGAGGAAGCCCAGTTTCTCGCCCGCTTCAACAGCGGGACGGGTTAGAATCAGGCGTTCCACTTCCTTGTTTCGAAGCGCCACAGCTGCCATGGCGACAGCCAGATACGTTTTCCCGGTGCCGGCGGGGCCGACCGAGAGGGTTAGCCCGTGGTTTCGGATGGCCTGAACATAACATAGCTGCCCGGCCGTCTTGCACTTGATTTTCTTGCCTTTGTAGGTATAGGCGACAACTTCGCCCGTACTGTCCCGTGCCTGCGTCAGCGTACCCTGGCGGGCCATTTGAATCAGGTAGCGGATTTTGCCCGCGTCCAGGTGTTCTCCTGCTTCAATGATGCGGAGCATTTCGGCGATAACCTGCTCCGCAGTCTTTATGTTCTCGTTGTCTCCGATGATCTGCAGTTCGCCGTCACGGAGATAAACGTTGACGATCAGTTCATCTTCCAGGGTGCGAATATTACGGTCATTGAGCCCAAACAGGGCAACACAGCTGTCAAAAGTGTCCAGTGGCATTGACAAGTGAAGCAACAACTCCCTTCCTTCGCCAGCGGTAAACCCGCTATGGCGTACAGCTATCATACACGCAACAGGCGGTTTTCGCAAGAAAACGCGTGGCGGGCACAGCCAAAACCCGAAAAAATTCACACTTGCCAAGGGCCCTCCGGATATGGTAGTATTTATATTGCTATTTTGGAAGGTCAGGAGGTGAAGGAAGTTGGCGAACATTAAGTCCGCGCAGAAACGCGTGCGCTCTGACAAGAAGAAGAATCTGCGCAACCGCATGGTCAAAACCGGCGTTAAGACCGCCGTTAAGAAGTATACGGTCGCCCTGGAGAGTGATTTGAAAGCAGCGCCCGCAGCGTTGATCAGCGCGTCATCCGCGCTTGATCGGGCCGTGTCCAAGGGCGTTATGCACAAGAACACCGCAAGCCGTAAAAAGTCGCGCATGGCAAAGGCACTGCACAAAGCCCAGGCCTGACATCGCGAAGACACACGAAAACGCCGCGAACAAGCGGCTTTTTTGTGTGTCTTTAACTTTCCATCTCACGCGCGATTTGCGCGGCCAGCCTTACATTGTTGTAGACAAGCTGGATATTGGCTTTCAGCGAAAGACCAGAGGTTTTCTCCGCCACCCTGGCCAACAGGAAAGGGGTGACGTCCTTGCCGGCGACGCCTGAAGCCTGGGCCTCTTTAAGCGCAGCTACGATGACGCTGTCGATAATCTCCCGGGGTAGGGCGTGCTCTCTGGGGATGGGGTTTGTGATGAGCACACCGCCGGGGAAGCCAAGTGTCCTCTGGGCATGGATAATGGCGGCGGCCTCCTGGGGGCTGTCCGCCCGGTCATTGACCTTAAAGCCGCTCTCCCGGGTGTAGAAAGCGGGGAGTTCATCAGTTTGGTAGCCAATCACAGGCACGCCTTTGGTCTCCAGATACTCCATTGTCAAGCCCAGATCCAGGATGCTTTTGGCTCCCGCGCATACAACGGCTACCGGTGTTTGCGCCAACTCCTCAAGGTCGGCTGATATGTCCATGGTTTTTTCTGCGCCCCGGTGCACGCCGCCCACCCCGCCGGTGGCAAAAACAGGGATGCCTGCAAGAGCGGCCACTATCATGGTGGCGGCCACCGTGGTGGCGCCATCCGATTGCCTGGCGATAAGCACCGGCAGGTCTCTGCGGCTGGCCTTGCGGATGCCCTGGCCTTTTTTACCGAGATATTGAATTTGCTCTTCCGTCAGCCCCGCGCACAGCTTGCCCCCAAGAACCGCAATAGTGGCGGGCTCCGCTCCATTTTCCCGCGCGATGCGCTCGCAGTTCAGCGCTGTTTCCACATTCTGGGGGTAAGGCATGCCATGGCTGATGATGGTACTTTCCAGGGCAATGACGGGTTTACCTTCTTCAAGCGCTCGTTTTACATTAGGTGAGAGAGCCACGTGCTGGTTCATTCTATACCTCCACTATTTGCTGTTTAGGAATTTTGCCGCGGCGGCAAGGCCCAGTTTGGCGGTGTCTTCTGCGGACTTCCCGGACGCGATGCCATGTGCCAGCCCTGATGCCATGGCGTCTCCTGCGCCGGTTGATGGTGTTTTGATAACTTGCTTTGGCGGCAAGCAGCCCGAGCCCTCCGACGAAGCGAAGTACAGGCCATCTTCGCCCAGGGAGATAAAGATCTGCTTGACGCCTTGCCGAAGAAACCAGCCCGCAGCATCAGGAATATCCTTACATCCGCTGAGTGCAAGCGCTTCCATGGCGTTGGGCTTGATGGCAGCGAGGCGGGGCAGGACAGGGAGCAGGCGGCGCCCTTTTTCCACACTGACAGGGTCCGCCAAAATAGACGCCCGGGCATACTTGGGGATAACTCCAATTGTATCAGGCGGCAGGTTGGCGTCAATCACACATACATCATAAAATTCTGACAATGCATTTTTATGAGCCTGAAGATATGATGGCTTCAACGCTGCCATGGACGCCATGTCGTTAATGGCGGCAGCCATGGCGCCGTCCTGATGGTGAACAGCCATATAGGTGGGGGAGGGGTCCGCCACACGGCAGGCAAGGCCCATATCCAGACTCAGCGACTGGCAGGCATCCTGAGCGATTCGCGCAAAGTGATCGTTGCCGATGACGGTGATAAAAGTGACTGCAATACCCGATCGTGCCAGATTGGAAGCGATGTTGAATCCCACTCCGCCCACTGACAGCCTAATGACGCCAGGCATCGAGTCCCCAGGACGGTAATTGCCTGCCGGCACACCCAGGATATCCACATTCATCCCGCCAATCACCAGCGCTTTGACGGCGTTACCCATGTTTTCACCCCTTTGACAGCGCGTTTCCAATCAGCATACAGTCTCCGAAGCTGAAAAAACGGTATTGTGCCCTTACGGCCTCCCGGTAGGCGTCAAGCGCGTTGTCCAGGCCCATGAACGCGGCAACCAGCATCAGCAGCGTGCTTTCCGGTAGATGGAAATTGGTAAGAAGCATGTCACAGGCCTTGAAACGATGCCCTGGTTTGATAAAAATGCCGGTCATCCCCTTACCCGGATGAATGACGCCATTCTCATCCGCCGTTGTTTCCAGTGTACGCAGTGAGGTGGTGCCAACACAGAGAATACGGCCGCCTTTTGCCCGCGCTTCGTTAATGCGTTTGGCCGCTTCCTGCGGCACCTCATAATACTCTTCGTGCATCACATGCTCATCCAGGTTTTTGACCTTGACCGGACGAAAAGTGCCAAGCCCGACATGCAAAAGGATGGGTATGATAAGCGCGCCCCGGTCCGCAATGGCCTTCAAAACCCGCGGCGTAAAATGCAGCCCGGCGGTGGGCGCGGCGGCGCTGCCTGGTATTTTTGCGTATACAGTCTGATAACGGCAGCTGTCGGAAAGCTGTTCATGGATGTAGGGAGGAAGCGGCATCTGGCCCAGGAGGTCAAGAATCTCCTCAAACACGCCCTCATATTCAAACCGGACAATGCGACCGCCAAATTCGGTGCTATCTTCAATAACAGCCTGCAGTATATTGCCGAAGCTTAGCCGGCTGCCGCTTTTCAGCCGCCGGCCGGGGCGCACCAGCGCCTCCCAGCGGTCCTGGCTGATTCTCTTAAGCAGCAGCGCCTCACAGGCAATCCCGCTGCCTTCCTTAAGGCCTGTCAGCCTGGCGGGGATAACTTTTGTGTGGTTGATGACCACAGCATCCCCAGGGCGCAGATACTCAGGCAAATCTATAAAACGCTCATGACGCGGTGCGCTGCCCTGCCTGCCGCAGACGATCATGCGGCTATGGTCCCTGGGTTCCACCGGGGTCTGGGCGATCAGTTCCTTCGGCAGCTCATAAAAGAAATCATGGGTTTTCATCAAAGAACGCCACCTGCCGGCCTGAGTTGTCCTGCTTGCCGTCATCCCCCGGGAATGGACGGTTCAGGTGATCATAAGCGGCCATGGTGGCCACCCGCCCCCGGGGGGTGCGGTGGATAAAGCCCAGTTGTAAAAGAAAAGGCTCGTAGACATCCTCTATGGTCAGCGCGTCCTCTCCCGTGGAAGCGGCCAGGGTGTCAAGCCCCACCGGGCCGCCGGAGAACTTGTCAATCATGGTGAGCAGCACCGTGCGGTCCACACGGTCAAGGCCCAGTTCATCCACCTCAAGCAGGTTCAGACCCTCGTTTGCCACCTGCCGGGTGATTTTCCCATCCGCCTTCACCTGCGCGTAATCCCTCACGCGCTTGAGCATACGGTTGGCGATACGGGGCGTCCCCCGGCTCCGCCGGGCAATCTCGATGATGCCCTCGTCATCAGCGGGCATGTTCAGAATGGAGGCTGAGCGGTGAAGAATATGCGCCAGTTCCTCAGGGGCATAAAGCTCCAGCCGGAATGTCATCCCAAAGCGGTCTCTGAGGGGTGCGGACAGTTGCCCCGCCCGGGTGGTGGCGCCCACCAGGGTAAAGCGTGGAAGTTCCAGGCGCATGGAGCGGGCGGTGGGGCCCTTGCCAATCATGATATCCAGAGCGAAGTCCTCCATCGCCGGGTACAGCACCTCTTCCACCGCTCGGGAAAGCCGGTGGATTTCGTCGATAAACAGGATGTCTCCTGCGTTAAGGTTGGTGAGGATGGACGCCAGGTCACCCGGCCGGTCAATAGCGGGGCCGGAGGTGACACGGATATTCTGGCCCATCTCTGCCGCCACAATGCACGCCAGGGTGGTTTTTCCAAGGCCGGGGGGGCCGTATAGGAGCATATGGTCCAGAGCGTCACGGCGTTTGAGCGCCGCTTTGATATAGACATTAAGGTTTTCCTTCACTTTGTTCTGGCCAACATACTCCCGAAGCACCCGGGGGCGCAGCGACATATCCACCTCCCGGTCCTCGTCCCGCTGGCCTGTCATCATCAAGCGTTCATCCTGCATGGTTTACCCTTTCATCATCCCGCGCAAAGCCTGGCGCACCAGGTCATCCGCCTTGTCCCCGGCGCCCTGCTGATGCGCTTTGGAGACAGCCATGGCGGCTTCAGACTGGGTGTAACCCAGGCCCTGGAGGGCCAGCACTGCTTCGCCCACGGCATCCGTTGCAGCAGGGGTAAAGTCCACACCGGGGAAATCCACAGACAGGTTTCCGCTGTCCTTACTCAAGCGATCCCTCAATTCCAGGGTGATGCGCTGGGCCGTTTTCTTGCCAACCCCGGGCGCGCGGGATAGCGTTGGGATGTCATCTGTCAGGATTGCCAGCGTCAGATCCTTCAGCGGCATGCTATTGAGGATATTCAGCGCCGTGCGCGGGCCGATGCCAGAAACAGTGTTGAGGTTAAAAAACATGCCGCGCTCTTCCCTGGATGAAAAGCCAAACAGCTCCAGCGCGTCCTCCCGGACGTTAAGCCAGGTGTAAACACGCACATATTCCCCTTTGGGCGGCACAATGGCAAGCGCCGCCCGGGTGCACAGGATCTGGTAACCCACTCCCTGGACGCTCAGGACCAGCTCATTGTCTTGCTTTTCAGCGACTTGACCTTCTATAAAGGCGTACATGGCAACCCTCTTACTTCATAATGTGCAGGCCGCCAAACCTGCCGGACTGGAAATGGGTGAGCGCTGCGGCCACCGCGTCCGCCGCGTCATCCGGGCGGATGATATCAGGCAATTTTAGCAGGAGCTGGATCATGCGCTGGACCTGCTGTTTGTCCGCCTTCCCGTAACCCACCACGGCCTGCTTGATCTGCATTGGGGTGTATTCAAACAAAGCGTCCGTGAAGCGCGCGCAGCGGGCGATGGCGACACCCCGGGCCGCGCCAACGGTAAAGGCGGTGGTAACATTTTTGGCGAAAAAAAGCTGTTCAAACACAATGGCGCCGGGTGTATACAGGTCAATCAGTTCCTCAATGCCCGTATCGATTTGGGTGAGGCGGCGGGGCAGCGGATCCGCGGGTACGGTTTGAATGATGCCCGAGGCCACAAATTCGGGCGCGTCTGACGAACAGTCAATCACGCCCCAACCCATTGTTGCCAGCCCCGGGTCTATGCCCATGATTTGCATGAGGTTCCTCCCTGCCAGAAAATCTTACGGTAAGCCCTGCCAAAAGTCAATTGACTATGGCAACCAACGGGACATCATGTCCTTGACGTGCTGGCGGGCAAAATTGGCGGCAATGGCCTCATCTTCCGCACGCGGCGCCTGGGAGCCCATCAGCCCCAAAAACTGGCTTACTTTAAGCCCCAGCACATCCTGAATCAGGCTGTCAGAGCCTCCGGGGCTCGTCAGATAATAGCACAGAAGGGAGTCTTTTTGCCCGATGCGGTGAGCACGGTCTTCCGCCTGGCTGTGAATGGCGGGAGACCAGTCCAGCTCCCCGAATATCACACAGGTGGCGCGCTGGAGGTTTAGGCCGGAGGCCGCCCGCAGGGAGACACAACATAGGTTGGTACGCTCCTCCATAAAACGGGTGACACTTTTGTCTTTCTGATCGCCGGTCTCGCGCCCGGTGATAAAAGCGGGGGAAAAGTGCCTGAGTTCCTTTTTATACAAGTCCATCACCGCGTGGTGGTGGGCGAACAACAGCACCTTTTCACCGGACTCCAGCATCGCGCGCACAAACTGCGCCACATAAGGCGCTTTCGCCAGGCCAGTGGCCTGCCGCTCCCCCTGGGAAACTTGGCCTTCCAGCAAAGCGCGCTGGGAGGGGGATAGCTCTTCCGTTTCGGATAAATACCGCAATTTATCCAGAACAGGCGCCATCAGCTTTTGAAACAGCGCGTTGTCAGCGTCAATTTCCTGCACCAGGCGCCGCTTGTCGGGCAGCTCCGGCAGCACGTCTTTTTTGTTGCGCCTTAGCATCACACCCTCCCGCCTGAGGTAATCCCCCAGCCAATCAGGGTGCATCACCACCGCATTGCCGTAGCCGTAGCACCATTCCCGGGAGAAGGAGTCCCAATCCCCAAGGAAATGGAAGTCAAGGATGTTGATCACATTCCATATTTCGCCTCCCTGGTTATAGATGGGCGTGCCGGAAAGGCCATAGACACGCTCACAGGCGTTTGACAGGAGGCTGGCTGCGCTGTATTTCTCCGTACCCCTGTGGCGCAGTTCCTGAATTTCATCAAAAATCACAGTCTTCACCGGCATATCAGGCAGCGCGTCCTTCCACCCACGCAACAGGAGATAATGCACCAGATAGATATCAGCTTCGGGCAATGGATAGGGGCTTAGGCCCTTGAGCACGCAGACCACCGGTTCCCGGCCGTCTATACTGAGAAAGCGCTTGATTTCACTTTGCCAGTTGCGCACAAGATGCGGCGGCACCACGATGATGGCGGGAAGCCCTCCGGTTGAGGCCAGGGCGGCCAGCGCCTGGACTGTCTTCCCCAAGCCCATTTCATCTGCCAGCAAGGCACGGCGCGTTTGTGTTAACCAAACCGCGCCATAAGCCTGGAATGGCCGAAGTTGTCCCGTAAACCAGCCGGTCCAATTTTTATATTCCGGCGCGCTTCGGGAAAACGCGTCCAGCCTGGCCTGGTAGTCACGGGCCTCCTGCAGGGAACTGTCCCAGCGCTCCTGGTCCCTAGGCATAACAGCCAGAGGATAGCGCTGCATAAACCAATTCAGCTCGCCCACCAGCCTTCGGTGCGCGGAAAACCTTGCAACACCGCGCCTGCCGCTGTCGGCGCCGGGGAAGAGGCGTTTAGCCAGTTCAGTTACATACGGTTCGCCGCTGATGATCCAATGCTTGCCCCGCGCTTGATAAGATAATGTACCGTACACTTTATCGCTCGCCCGCACAGGCTCCAAATAGGCTGGCACCGCATCACCTGGCCGTTGGGCGGGATTATGAAAAATAGACTCAGGTTCGGAATCCAACAAACCGACCGAAACCGGTTTTACCGCCCCTCGTTCCTGCGGCACAGCAGGACCCCACAGTTTGCTGAAGCTTAGAGCGACACAGGGCTTTCCAAGAATCGACTCCGGTATGGAAGTTTCCCGTTCACTGATGATGATTAGGGCGTCAACCCGGGGGGAGGACAGATAACGAGTTGCCTGGTTGAGCAGATCATTGGCTCGTGGTTTTCCGCGCTTAATTTCAATTCCGATCCCCTCCGCCAGGAAGTCGACACGGCAGCGAGGCGCCACAGGCGCCTCGTGGGTATATGTTATTTTTGCACTCTCCAAAGCGGCCTGGACCTGCGCATGCAAATCAGTCTCCTGAAGGGAAAAGGGGGCTCTGATGGACTTAACAGCGCCGATTACCTGGTCTAAACGTTTTTGCATGTCTCCTCCCGCATTGCTTACACATTGATTATAGCCTGTGACGAAAGTGTTTACAATGTATTTAGAAATCAGGTTGCCCAACGGCAGCTTATCTGCTATCATTTCGCGGTATGAAAAGGAGGTCTCAATGAAACAACGGTTCTACGCCTACTTGGGAGCTGTTTTGCTGCTCCTCAGTCATTCGGCCGTTTTGGCGGAAACACCGCACCTGCAGTTTTCATCAGTTCCTTCCTATATTCGCCCGGGCCGGACTGAGCGAATAGGTATTGCCGCGAACCATGAGGGCGCGGCTAATCTATATATGCGCGATGCAAAAGGCGGGCTTACCGAAATCAGGAGTGATATTCCTGTTTTGCCTGGAGAGAACCATATCAACTGGAACGGATACGGGCAGGGCCATGAGCCCTTGCCTCAGGGAAATTACCAGATGGTTTTATATATGGATGATGATGTGGCGGAAGCTTCTGTGTCCATCGGCCCTGAAAGCCCGCGTATCAGCCAGCTAAGGATTGATGACGCGCACATCACCCCCGGCCAAAACTGGACGTTAAGCGCGCTTCTCAACATGCCGGGTACACTGATGGTGGTCTTCCATATCGCTGACCAGGTAGCTGACATATTCAATTCCCAGGTTCCCGCGGGTGAAACCACGGTGAGTTGGGACGGCTATATTGAAGGCGCGGCACCCCCTGAAGGGCAGCACACCCTGTCTGTGTTGTTTATGGATGACAGCGGATTTGCTGCCAATCAGCAGTTGGTTACCGTTACGGTTGGGCCTGTTCCGGCCCGGACTCCGGCCGCCCCGGCTACTCAGGCGGCAGACGTTCAGGAGACGCCGATTGTGGTGTCAGCCGACAATACACCGAAGGTGAAGTACACGCTTCCCACTGAAGAAGTGGTGGTAAAGGAAGACGAAGGCTCCGATTACTGGAAATTGCCTATCGGAGAGTGGGATGAAGAGGCGATCTGGAAGGTGATGCTCCAGCCGATCACCGTGGTAGTGGGCGGTGACCAGCGGGAAACCTACAAACTCCGCGCCGCAAAGGATACCAGCATGAAGCGGGAGAACATTCTGGGTGAAATCACCTATGAAGCCCAGGGTGTCCATATTATTGAGCAAACGGATGACGGCTGGTCCCTGGTGGAAGCGTACAACTCCTCCTATGGCCCGGACAACCGGACGCGCAGGGGATATGGAGAAACTGATGACCTAATCCGGGGCTATATTGAGACCAAGAACCTGAAGACCATCACCCCGCGGGATGATTACGGCCTCCTGATAGACAAGCTGAAGCAGCGGCTGTATGTATTCAAGGCCGGCAAGTTGCTTACCGAACTGCTCATCTCCACCGGTATCCCCACCAAACAACAGCCCTGGAACGAGACTCCCTCCGGCGAATTCCTGATGGTCAGCCGCGTGGGCCAGTTCAATGCCGGCAACCTGGTCTGCCGCATGGCCATGCGCATTAACGGCGGCGCTTTAATACATGAGGTGCCCTATATTGAGAATCAATCCTCTGGTTACTGGGATTATTCTTCCCAGGAGGCCCAGTTGGGCAAGAAAGCCAGCCATGGTTGCATCCGCGTGCAGCGGCTGAATAATGAGGACGGCATCAACATGACCTGGCTATGGAACAATATCAAGGTCAACACCAAAGTGTTGGTCTGGGATGATTTTCCGGGACGGTTCTACGAATATCCTGATCCCTCCCTGGCTCTTTATTACAATCCGGACCGGGGCCAGTACTATCACTTGGAACAGAACTGCCGCAGTATAAAGGACCGTTATCTGCCGCTGAAGGGTGAGATGACCTATGGCGAGCTGGATGACGGGGGCTATCAGAAGCTTACGCCCTGCAAAAGCTGCAATCCACCCATCAGGCGAGCGGAAATTGACCAGATTAACCGCGACAACGGATTTT
>JAQVQY010000075.1 GCA_028701335.1 Eubacteriales bacterium | reverse complement strand
CCGCCCAGGTCCACGCCCTGCCCCTGCCTTTTCAGCCGCGCGCGGCCCCCTTCGCGGTCGGCCTCCGGCGCGCCAGCCGCCACCAACGGCAAAAGCCGCGCGATCTCCTGTTCGCGCGGCGAATGATTCAAACGCCTTTGGCCCCACCAATCACTCAGCGGCGCCACAGTTGCCCGGAAAAGCCCCCCGCTCAGCTCATCAAACGCCCGGGCAGCTTCCAGGACGTATAAGGTGTCCGGGCATACATCAACCCATTCCCCTTTTGAGCGGTTCAGGCGGTCCACATCGCTGCCCGGCTTAAAACGGCTCAGCAGGCTTTCAATCCGCCGGACCTCATCCCGCGCGGCGCGCACGGCTTCCTCGGCATGGGCTCCGCTGGCGCGGTGTGTCATGCCGGTGCCCATGCCCTCATGGGTGAGGATGGATTCGCGGAAGGCGTCCATTGTCCTGTCCCGCGGCGTATGCATCCCGGAGCTCTGCCCGGCCTGTATCAGGCAGGCAAACGGCCGGCAGCCCATTAAATCCGGAGGTCGCTGGGATGCAGTCCTTCATGGAAAGCCGGTCATGCAGCGGTCGGTTGTAGCGGGAACGCGGGGAAAACCCCTTCGCGCCGGATGCTCCCCTTTTCGCCCACTATAACGCTTGAAAAACGGAAAGGCAACAAAAAACTGCCGTACAGGAGAAATGGAAAAACACCCGCGGAACAATAAGCCGGACGAGCCAAATACGGAATGCCATCCTCGTCCCCGGCATAATAATGGCATGGCCGGCCGCAGGGGCCGGACCATGCCATTGTCTTCAGGCTTATTTGCCCGAAGTGTCCTTATGGAACCACAGTCTCCGCGGGCTCGGCCTCCTCCACCACCACAGGCTCAGGCCCTGTAGTCTGGGACTCATCAATGGTCAGGTAGTCGGTGATAATGGCCAAAAGCGTCGGGCCTTCTTCAGGCAGTGCCTTCACCAGGTTCTCCATGATGAGGGCCGGCAGGCCTTCCGCGGCCTTCTGCAGGGCGATCCGGTCGCTGGGGATCAGCTCACCCTCTTCGTTCATCATTACGGTCACCACCGTGCGGCCCTCAAGCTGGGGCAAGAGAGGATGTTCATCCGCCTCGTACATCCTGGCGGTGAAGGTCACCAGCGGGCTTTGGCTGCCCATATAGAAGCGGGTTTCGGCCTGGGTTTCCAGCTTGTCCATCAGGCTCGTGCCATCGACCTCCACCACGATGTTCAAACCACTCACGATCAGGTTCACCCGGGTGGCGGTGCTTAATTTGTTGGCTTCAGCCTGGACATCGGTGTCCACAGTGACCAGCGTGTCGGTGAAGCTCTCTCCAGAAAGGATAGCCGCCTCCACCTGAGCCCAATCGATCTCAGCCACGGGCGCCGGGGTCTCTTCCGCCGTCATGGAAGGCATCGCCTCGCCCTTCACGATCACCTTGACGTTGACCGCTTTGCCCTTTACCAGCACCGTGATATGAGCCCTGCCGTCGGCCTCCTCAGGCGTGTCCACCACTACATAGGTGGTGTCGCCGGCCTCATTCATGTAGACCGAGCCCACGAGGAACACTTCGTCCTCCGCCGCTTTCATCTCAGCGATGCCGCTTTCCATCTCTTCCAGCGCTTCGGTTGATTCCTCCCCGCCGGCGGCTGCCGCCTGCTTCAGGAGGGCCTGGACGTTCTGGTCGTTCTTGAAAATATCATAGAGTTTCTCCACCAGTTCGGCGGCTTCCCGGGTAGTGATGTCAAAGTCCGCCCTGAAGTGGAACAGGCCCGCGCCTTCAATGTCATAGGGCTCGGCTGCAATCTGCGGCCGGGGGCCAAACTGCTCCTCCAGGAAGCCCATCACCACTGCCCCGTAGGGCGCCAGCATAGCTTCAGCCTGCGCCTGGCTAATTTGCATGGGCATCTGCCCCATCACCGACTTGATCATCTCCGGGTCCACGGAGACGGCCAGGCCGGGCAGGAGATTGGTGGTGAAGGTGTTCTCCATGGAGGCCTCGTCATAGGCGGCCTGGAGGTCGATCAGCTCCCCGTTCTCCGTGCCCAGGAAGCCGGAAAAAGCCCCTTTGGCATAGGCTCCGCGGATAACCAGCTTGTTGAGCGCGCCCAGGATGGCGTTCACAATGGTGGTGGTGGCCTCATCACCGGCGCCGCCTCCCATAAACATGCCCAGAAGGCCCTTGAGCGTTGCCTCGTCAAAGCGCGCGCTGGCCTCAAAGCCAATCGTTCCGCCGCCCACCAGCACCGCTTCAGCATTGGGCAGGATTGGGCTCGCCGGCGCCTCGGCCAGGGCTCCTCCCACGGACACGAACATCATCAGCGCCGCAAAAAGCGCGATGAAACGTCTTGAGATACCTTTCATACTCCCTTAATCCTCCTGTTTCTTTCAGTTCAAAAAACACCGCTATATAAGATTATATCACATCAAAAGGTGCGCTAAACGGCATCCGGCCGGAATTGTTCAGGGATTTACCGGCCGATGACAGCACCGGGCCAGGCCCCGGGCAAACGGCGGCCGGATGAGGCCATGCTGGGTGATGAAGGCGGTAATCAGCCTATGGGGAGTCACGTCAAAGGCGGGGTTATACACCTTGACCCCTTCCGGCGCCATGGGGGTGCCGTACCACATGGCCGTCACCTCCTCCCCCGGGCGCTCCTCAATGGGAATGGCCTCCCCGGAAGGGAGGCTCATATCCACCGTGGGGGTAGGGGCACAGACATAAAACGGGATGCCATAATGCCGGGCCAGAATGGCCAGGCCCAGGGTGCCGATCTTGTTGCAGGCGTCCCCGTTGGCGGCCACCCGGTCACAGCCTACAAACACCTTTCTTACCACGCCTTTTCGCATCAGGGAAGCGGCCATGCTGTCGCACAGCAGCGTCACGTCAATGCCTGAGGCCAGGAGTTCATAGCCCGTCAGCCGCGCACCCTGAAGAAGTGGCCGGGTCTCATCAGCGTATACCATAAATTTTTTGCCCGCTTCATGGGCCTTGTACAGGGGTGCCAGCGCCGTGCCATATCGCACCGCCGCCAGGCGCCCGGCGTTGCAGTGGGTGAGGACGCCATCTCCCTCAGAAATCAGGGCGGCGCCGTGGAGGCCTATGGCCTCGCAGATGGCGATGTCCTCATCCCGGATGGCCCGGGCTTCCATCAGCAGGCGGCGCTTGATCGCGGCCAGCGGCTCGCCCCGGTGGTGGTTGGCCGTGCCCACCATCCGGTCCAGCACCCAGAACAGGTTCACCGCTGTGGGCCGGGAGGAGGCCAGGTAGTCCCTGGCGGCTGTGAGCCCTTCGAAAAAGCCCGCCTCATCATCCTCCGGGAGCCTCTTGGCCGCCAGGTAGAGGCCCATGGCCACCATGACGCCGATGGCCGGCGCCCCACGCACCTTGAGTTGCCGGATGGCCTCCCATATATCCCGCTGCTCATGAAGGGCGATCAGCTTCAGCTGCCCGGGCAGAAGCGTCTGGTCGATGATGATGGCCGCGGAGTTTACGTCATCCAGCGCCACCGTATCCGGGAAAGGGATGACAGGTTTTGTTACCACGGCTTTCCTCACGGGTTCCTGCGCCGCTTATCCCAGCAGGTGGGCGCTGTCCTTCACCATTAAGAACTCCCGGATGAGTTCCACCGTGCGCTTATAGACGGCGTCCTGGGCCTGAAGGACGCTGCCGCCCTCCGCGATCACGCGCTCATAGGGCTGGCGGATCTCCGTGCCCACGTTGATCTTGGCGATGCCCGCCTTGACCCCCCGGGCGATGTAATCCTGCTGGATGCCGGAGCCGCCGTGGAGCACCAGGGGGATATTAAGGGCATTCCTGAGCGCCCGGATATGGTCCACATCCAGCCTGGCCGCCGGCTTTTTCTTGTCTTTCATGCCCTCGGCGATGGCGCCGTGCACGCTGCCCACCGCCACGCTCAGCCAGTCGCAGCCGGTCTCCTTCACAAAGCGCAGGGCCTCATCCACCTGGGTAAAGCCCATCTTGTTCTTAAAAATTTCCTCATAGGGGATGTCCTGCTGGCTGGTCTCATGCCCCATCACCGCGCCCAGCTCCGCCTCAATGGGAAGGCCATTGGCGTGGGCCAGCCTGGCCGCTTTGGCCGTGGCCTCAATGTTGCCCTCCAGGCTTAAACGGGAGGCGTCCACCATCAGGGACTGGTAGCCCGCTTTGATGGCGCGCTCCATCAGCGCCATGTAGTCCACCTCTTCATGGTCTTCATCAATGACCGGCACATGGTCCAGGTGCAGGAGCGTATGCCCCCTGACCTGGAATTTTGCGTATTCCTCCGCCACCTTTTCAAGGCTTCCCGACTCGAACTTCTCCCACTCCAGGCGCGCCACCTGGATCATGGCCACGGCGTTCTCATCGGCCACCGCGCGGGCCACCGGCTGGACCATGGGTAAATGGGGCATGTTGAAGGCGGGGATCACCACCCCCAGGTCAAAGGCGCGTTGTACAATCTGCTTGCTGTTCATTAAATGGCCCTTTCTATCCCGCTGATCTCCTGTGTCAGCAGTTCTCTAAGTCTTTTATAGCGTTTATACTGCCCCTGGTAGAATGCCGCCCGCTCCCTGTCAGGCTGGATGGGCTCGCCGTGGCGGGTGAAGCCGCGGGCCAGGCCAATGAGGTCCTTCTGCCCGCTCACGGCCGCGAAGCCCAGGATAGCGCTTCCCAGCGCCCCGGTCTCCTCGGTCAGGACGGGAATGACCTCCCGGTTCCACACATCCGCCTTGATTTGAAGCCATACCGGCGAGCGCGCGCCGCCGCCGCAGGCGTACAGGCGCTGGGGTACAATGCCGAACTCCCTAAGGGCGTCCAGGTTGATGGCCATTTCATAGCTCAGGCCCTCCAGGATGGCGCGGTAGAGGTCTCCCCGGCTGGTCTCCATGGACAAGCCGTACATCATCCCCCGCGCCTGGGGGATCATATCCGGCGTGCCGCCCAGGCCCTGCAGAAAGGGCAGCAGGATCAGCCGCCCCGGTTCTTTGGGGCACTGGCGGTTCAGGAGGTCGTAGATGTTAAGGCCTTCCGCCTTCGCCTCTTCCCCCAGATGGCTGGCCAGGTTGTCCCTGAACCAGCGCACCACGGCGCCGCCGGACAGGTTGTAGGCATAGGTTACATAGCCCGGGGCGCTCAGGTAGGGCACACAGGCATAATTCCTGCGCTGGAACCCAAAGCCCGGCGGGATATCACTAAAGAAGGGGGCGATGCTCTCCGTGGTGCCGGACACATCCGCCGCGTCGCCCGGACCCGTCACCCCGCACGCCAGGGCGTTAACCACCTGGTCATGGGCGCCGATGACCACCTGGGTTTTCCCCGTAAGCCCCAGACGGCTTGCCACCTCCGGCAGCAGCGGCCCCAGGGGGGTGCCGGCAGGCAGCACGGTGGGCATCTGGTCCCGCCTAAAGCCGGAAGCGGACAAAAGTTCGTCTGACCAGTCCCGCTTATTCACGTCAAACAGAAGTGTCCGGCAGGCCAGGGACACGTCAACCGCCGTTTCACCGGACAGGCAGTAACAGATGTAACCCGAAATCAGCAGGTGCTTCCACACCGGCCTTTTTACCACATGCCGGGTGTGGAGCATTTTGGACAGGGAGTAAAAAGCATCGGGTTTGGTGAGGGTGATGCCCATGAAGGTCTCCTCCCCCACCCGGCGCACCAGATCGTCAAACTCACCGCTGCCCGTATCAGCGAAATACATGATGATGTCCGTTAGCGGCCGGCCTTTTTCATCAATGGGCACAAAGGACTCGCCAAAGGAGGACACGGTGACGGCGGCCACAGCTTCAGGCTCCGGCAAGGCTGCAACACAGTCCGCGATCACCTGGAAGGCGGCTTCGGCCAGAACTTCAGGATCCAGGTCGGTTTTCCCGGCGGGATTGGGATACTCGCGGTAGCTGATAGCTTTCTGTTCGCCTTTTTCGCTGAAAGCCACGCACTTGGCGCCAGTGCCCCCGATATCCACCCCCAGGCTGATCATCTCGCCCACGGCTTAGTCGATCTCCACCAGGTCATAGCCCAGGTAGGTGGTGAAAGCCTCATGGAGCACACCCCTCATGTGGCCCTTGCCTACAGAGGTGTGGTGCTTGAAGCCGCCCCGGGCGAGCCTGATCAGCTTGTCCTGCAGGTTATCGATCGCGGCCACCCCGGCGCAGCCAAAGTAACCGTCCTCAATGGGGTCATCGGTCATCTCGCCTTCAGATACATACACGGTCAGCTTGCCTTCCTCGGTTTTGCAGTTGGAATAGGTCATGGGGAATGCGGCCATGCGGCCCTCATTGGTGCCCCAGCCGCTGCCGGGGTCGTTCTTGGCGAACATCTTGTGCTCGGTCACCGTGCCGTTCTCCTTCATCAGGCTGCGGGCCACCGGCCCGCAGTGGAAGAGAACCACCTTGTCCTCATCCTGGCCGTAATTATTGTTCCAGTCAAGGACGGTGGCGGGCTCCTGGCTTGCCAGCTGCATCGCCCGCATGGTCACGGCGGAGCACACGTCGATCTCACAGGAGGCGGCGATGCCCATGTCATTAAGCGCGCCCAGCAGCACGCAGGGGCTCACGCGCAGGTAGGTCTCCATTTCATTCCAGCACCGCAGCGCGATGGCATCCAGGTGGTAGTCCCGGATGTACTCGTCAATCACCACACCCACCTTGGCCAGGGTAAGCGCGTTCTCCCGGGGCACCTGGGAGAAATCAGCGTAGTCCCGGAGTTTATTTAGCTTATCCCCAACGCCGGGGGCATTGTCGTCCATTTCCTTCACTTTCATGATGAGCTCCGACAGGTCAAAGCTCTCCACGTTAATGCCGTATTTCTGCAGGGTGATCTCATCAAAGCGCACTGTCTTGAACGCCGTGGTGCGGGCGCCGATGCAGCCCAGGTTGAAGCGCTTCATGCCGTTCACCACCCGGCAGATGGCGGCGAAATCCCTAAGGTTCTGAGAAAATTCCAGCGTGAGAGGATGTACTACGTGGGGCTTTAATACCGTGAAGGGCACCTTGTACTGGCTGAACACGTCGGTCACGGAGAACTTGCCGCAGTAGGCGTCCCGGCGGTGCTTGAAGTCCATCTTGCCGATCTCATCCGGATAGGCCTGCATCAGGATGGGCACGCCCGCGTCCTGAAGGGCGTTGATGGCGCCGTTCTCGTCCACAAAAATGGGCATGCAGAAGATCACGCCGTCATACTGGCCTTCATGCTCCTTGAGCCATTTGGCGTACTTGAGGCCCTCATCCCGTGTCTCCACCGCGCCAAAGCGGGTGGCGCCCTCATCCATCATGATATAGTCATAGCCCAGGCCGGTGACGGCCTTCACCATCTCCTCACGGGCTCCCAGAATCAACTCACCCGGCATGAAGCCCCGGTTCCCAAAGCACAGCGCGAACACCATTTTCCTCATGTTTCCTACCTCTCCTGAATATTCTAAAGTGGCCGTATTATAGCACGGCAGGGCATCCTGTTACAATGTTTCCCGGGCCTGGGGGACCTGGGGATCGGGCTGCCCGTCCTCGTCCACCTGGAGCATAATCACCTTGTCCTCCTCCTGAAGCAAGGTGTCCCCCAGCGGTACAATGATGTCCACGTCCCGGCGCTGGACCATCACCAGGATGCGGTCCGTGGGCAGGGAAAGCTCCCTGACGGTCTTGCCCGCCCACTTGTGGCCCCTGGGGATGGTGAACTCCGTGAGGTCGTGGCCGGAAAGGTCAAAGTGCTTCTCCCCCGCCAGCACGATCACATCATCCTCCTTGAGCACCACCTGGCCCCGGGGCACCACAGTCTTCCCTTTGCGCTCGATCTTGGCCACGATGAAGTCAAAGGTGAGCCTCAGGTCACTCACCCGACTGCCGATCAGCTCGCTGCCCTGGCGCAACTTGGTCTCCAGGAAGCCAATCTCCGCCTTGTCCTGGTAAAAGTTGAAGGTCTGCAGCACCGTATCATTGGGGTCAAGCATATCAAGGCGCCGGGCAGCCGGGGGCATCAGGCTGCCCTGGATCAGGGCGCTCAGCACACAGATGCCAAACACGATATGGTAAACATCCGTGGCAAAGGACGCCCCGCTGTTCACCGCCATGATAGCAAAGGCGATGGCCGCCGCCCCCCTGATCCCCGCCAGGGAGATCATGTGCAGCTGATTTCGCTTGAGCTTAAAGGGCAGCATCAGCCCCCAGACTGAGGCCGGGCGCGCGATAATAGCCATGAACAGCATGATGGCAAGGGCGATGGGGAATGTCCTCAAAAAGCTCTGGAAGTTGCTCAGCAGCCCCAGGATGAAGAACAGGGCTATCTGCATGATCTCCGTAAACCCGTCAAAGAAGAAGATAATGTCCCGCTTGCCTCGGAATTCCATGTTGCCAAGCCGGATGCCCAGGACATACAGCGCCAGGTAGCCGTTGCCCCCGATCAGGCTGGCGGCAGCGTAGGTGATGAGCATGGCCGCCGCCATGAACACCGCGGAGAGCCCGTCCGCCTGCACCACCTGGCGGCGCAGGTAGAGGCCGATCAAAAATGCCAGGGCAAAGCCCACCAACAGCCCCAGCGCCACCTGGGTGAGGATCAAAAGGGGCACTGACACCTGGGAGCCCATCATCACCGAGAGGAACACCATGGTCATGGTGTAGGCGGTGGGGTCGTTGGAGCCGCTCTCGAGCTCAAGGAGCGAAGCGGTGTTGTACTTCAGGTTCAGGTTTTTGCTCCTTAAGATATTAGAGACGCTGGCATAGTCCGTGGAGCCCACGATGGAGCCGATAAGCATCCCCTCCAGCATGCCAAAGCCCAGCACATAGTGGCAAAACAGGCCTGTGAGAAGCGCCGTTGCCACCACGCCCAGGGAGCTTAGGACGATGGCCTCCTTTGCTACGGGCTTGGACATCTTCCAGCTGGTGCCAAAGCCGCCGTAAAACATGATCACCATCAGCGCCACCGTGGCCAGGCCATCGGCAAACTCGAAATCAGAGAAGTCCATCCCCAGCAGCCCAAAGCCCATGCCCAGCACGATAAACAGCAGCAGCGCCGGGATGCCGTGCCGGTTTGACAGCCGGATGGCAAACAAGGCCAGGATCAGGATGACGCCTATAATTAAGTAATGCATTCACACTCCAAAACGTATTATTGAACAGAAAAAGAACGGCCACACACTCAGCACACAAAGGCAATCCACCGTCCCTTATCGCCAGGAATATTCTATCACAGATACGGCTTTGGTCAAACAACGCATAATTTTTTCGGTGCCGCCCCGCAACAAAAAAGCCCCGTCCCCAAGGGGGACAAAGCTTCTTGCTGGCGCGCCCTGCAGGATTCGAACCTGCGGCCTTTTGATTCGTAGTCAAACACTCTATCCAGCTGAGCTAAGGGCGCAATTGACGCTGGTTACACAACACTTTTTCAAGAATTGTGTTTGATTGTTACCGCGTTTTTGGTGCATTACAGTGCTTGATTGCACCAAAGCGCGAGTATGAGTATATGCGAATCCACATATCCTGTCAAGCCAAAAATAGTATGGGGAGCAGGGGGTGAGTTGTAGAATATAGTGAAACAGAAAAGCTCATGACAATCCTGTAAGATGGATTCACCACAAAACATCAGGAGGATCATCATGAGCTACCACAAGTATACCAGGAAGCGCAGGAAAAACG
>JAQVQY010000074.1 GCA_028701335.1 Eubacteriales bacterium | reverse complement strand
GTGCTCTTCCGATCTTAATATCCTAAGGTAACAGGCACGGTTACGCATGCTTGAGCAGCTGTTTATTCGGGATTTCGCTCTGTTTGATGAAATCACCGTGGCATTTAGCGGAGGCTTGTCCGTATTGACCGGGGAAACCGGCGCCGGAAAGTCTCTGGTGGTGGACGCGGTGAGTTTTTTGTGCGGCGGCAAAGCTGACAAGGACTTTATCCGCTCCGGCAGCCCAAAAGCCTATGTGGAAGGCGTATTTCAGATTGAAGGCAATCAGGAAGCGCTTGAGGTGTTGGCCGCCCTTGAGATGACGCCGGAAGATGGAATCCTGATCGTCTCCCGGGAGATGAATCGTTCAGGGCGAAATATCTGCCGTATGGGTGGCCTTCCGGTGCCGCTTAATGTGTTAAAACAGGTAACCGAGGTGTTGGTAGACATCCACGGTCAGCATGAGCATCAATCCCTTCTTAGAGAAAGCCGCCATCTGACCTATCTGGACAGCTTTGGTGGCGCGGAGCACCAGGCGCTTCATGGCGAAGTAAGAAAAGACTATGAGGCATTCCGGCAATTGAACCGGCAGTATCAAGCCGCGCTTGATAGCGTCCGTGCGCGGGAAGAACGGCTGGAGCTCTTGCGGCTCAAAGACCGGGAGCTGGGCGCGGCAAATCTTGAACCCGGAGAAGATGCGGCGCTTGAACAACGGCGGGATCTCTTGCGCCATGCAGTGAAGATTAAAACGGCCTTGGACGGAGCTTATGAAGCGCTGTATGAGGGCGGGCAAAACGGCGAGTCGGCTTTACTCCTGTCCAAGCAGGCGCAAAAACAAATCAGTGATATTGCTTTAATGGATGCCCGTTTTCAGGATGTCCTGCAGCGGATTCAATCTGCCGCCTATGAACTGGAGGAGCTGGGGCATGACCTGCACTCTTTGAACGAGGACATCGACACCGACAGTGAGGGCCTGGAGGCCGTTGAAGAACGGCTGGACCTTTTACGCAGGCTGGGCCGTAAATATGGCGCCACGGCAGATGAGATGCTTGAAAGTTGGCAGGAAATACGCGAAGAAATCGTGAAATTGGAGACGCTGGAAGAAAAGCTGGATGGCCTCTCCCAGGCTCTTCAAAGACAGAAGCGAGAATACCATGTCAGCGCCCTTGCCCTCAGTGCCTCCAGGCTGACGCTTGCCAGGCGCTTTGAAAAGTTGACAGAAGGGCACCTTAAGGAATTGAACATGGCTGGCTCCAGGTTCCGGGTGTCCGTTGATCCTGATTCCACCCGCATCAGTCAAAACGGAATTGACGAGGTGAAGATGCTCATCGCCCCCAACCTGGGAGAGGACTTCAAGCCCTTGGCCAAGATCGCGTCCGGCGGCGAACTCTCCCGGCTGATGCTGGCGATGAAAGCTATCACCGCGGACACCAACGCGGTGCCCACCATGGTGTTTGATGAAATTGACACCGGCATCTCCGGCGCCACAGCCCAGGTCATCGCCCGTAAACTGTGGGATATAGCGCGGTTCCGGCAGGTCATCTGTGTGTCCCATCTTCACCAGATCGCTGCCATGGCATCCCAACACATGGAAGTGGAAAAAGCCGAGTCTGACGGCCGAACGCAGACAGTCATTAGCGAGCTTGATGACTTGGGGCGGCTTAAGTCCCTGGCGGGCTTATTGGGAGGTACCAAACCCCAGCAGGAAAGCGGGCTTCAGCATGCTCGCGTGCTGTTGGACGAAGCTTTGGCATACCGGGAATCACATCCTCAAACCTCATAACAAGGCAGTTGGCTATTTCCCTTGGCGCTCTTTTCAGGATAACACGTTGGTGCATAGGGGCATGTTTGTGTTACAATTCTGTTGCATCAGCCTGGAGTAGCGGCTGGGAAAGGACCTGTAATGCACCAATCCAAAGCTCTACGATGCCTTCTTTGCTGCTTTACCATCTTATTCTTAATGATGGCCGGCTTTGGCGCAAGGGCAAGCAGGACGGCAGAGGAATCAAATGGCGTCCGCATATTGCTCAGCAACCTGGGCCTTGAAGAGAGAATAAAAATAGGAGTATGCGGCAACTATACCATCCAGGGTCGTCTGGCTTTCCAGCGCGGCACGGAGCTGGAGATACGCCTGACGGCTCAGGGCATTGTGCTCTTGTATGAGGGGATGTCTTACTATGCCGGAAACGAACTTAAGTTGAGCCGCCACCGCGCGGAAGCTGGCGAAGAAAATGGGCTGAGGCTGCAGGAAGGGCTAAACCTTTACACGGGTGACCTGCGCCTTAGCTCGCAGGGCGGCGCCCTGCAGGCGGTTCTGACGTCTCCCATTGAGGAATATCTGATGGGGGTGGTGCCTTATGAGATGAGTGACGATTTCCCCCTGGAGGCGTTGAAAGCCCAGGCCATCGCGGCCCGAACCTATACACTGCGTAATCTGAAACCGGGTGAGCCCTACGATATGACTGATACCACCAACGATCAGGTGTATTATGGCCTTAACTCCGTTAAGGTAAACGCCATCAAAGCGGTCAGTGATACCACGGGCATTGTTCTTTTTTATGATAACGCGCTGGCACAGTGCTACTATACCGCCAGCAACGGCGGCTTTACCGAATCAGCCCTCAACGCATGGGGCCGGGAAAACATCCCCTACCTGGGCATTGCGGAGGACCGCTATGACCTGGAAAACCCGCTAAGTGAGGTGCGACAGGCTGCTGTACCAGGAGTCATCGGTGACCACAGTCAACTGAATCCCAGCCTTTTGGCGCTTCTTTTGGATAAACTCAGCCCGCGCCTGGAAGCGTTGGGCTGCAGCTCATTACCAGAGGATATCCGTATTGATGAGGTGATAGATATCGTGCCCCATACCACCAAATTCGGCGGAGAAAATGGCGTGATGCGCTACCTGCGTTTTGACCTGAAGGTTAGCGGGAAAACTGCGGAATTGCCGGATAGCGAGGTTTCCTTTGGCGCAGCCGCTCCTGATGAGGCTGAGGCCGAGCTGTCCGGCTTTAAAACGCTGCCTGAAAAAATCTCCGTCGATTGTGAGATATTCCCCGATATAGAAGCGGCTCTGAACATGTCCATCAACCGCAACCCCAACGAGCTGGTGCGTGTGGAGAAGGCGGACAACGGCTTTCGTGTTCTGTTCACCCGCTATGGCCACGGCGTTGGCATGAGCCAACGGGGAGCGGAATGGATGGCCTCCACCTATGGGTGGGATTACCAGAAAATTCTGAGATTTTATTATCCGGGCACACAGTTGAGCGAAGCGGACACTTCTCTGACATTGCCAGAACCCATTGGAAGGGACTATCTGACCACGCCTGGGCCGGTTCCTACGCCCACACCCCGCCCCACTCTCATGCCCATTGAACCCGAGAAGATACAGGGCCGGCTTATCGTCCGGGTAACGGGAATTCCGGTCAATTCTTCGCTGAACCTGCGTGCGGAGGCCAGCTTGAGCAGCGAGGTAATCATGCGTCTTTTCTTTGGCCAGGAGCTGGTGGTTGTAGAGCAATATGAGGATGGTTGGCTGCTGGTGGAAACTGACGTGATCAAAGGTTATGTGCGGAAGGAGTATGTGAACTTTGACTGAATTAAGCCAAGAGGCGTTTGCTTTCCATTTTAAGCCTGAGATGGTGGATATTATGCTGCGAATTCGCCTCAACAATAACAAGGCTTTTATGGATGCGAATCGGGCAGAATATATCGAGAAGATGCGCACTCCCTACTATCATTTTATCGATGCGCTGACCCCGGCGGCGCTTGATATTGATCCCAATATGGAGGTTCGTCCGTCTAAAGTCTTGTCACGCATCTTCAGGGATACGCGGTTTTCCAGGGATAAATCCCCGTACCGGGACCACCATTGGCTGGCATTTCGGCACGAAGGGGAACCCCGGGAGAAATCACTCATGCTGTGGTTTGAAATCAGGGTGGAATCGGTCAGCTGGGGGATGGGCTTCTGGGGAGACAACCGGTCCGCCATGGACATCCTGAGGCGTCGCATGTTGGCAAACCCGGGGGAACTGCTGAGGCTCTCTGATAGCCTAAGCAAGCGCGGATATGTGCTGGCCGGGGACGGCTTCAAACGCCTGGCAGTTCCGGATGGGTTGGACCAGCGTCTGCTGCCTTGGTACACCCGCAAGGAACTATTGCTGATCCGGCAGAATATCGACCCAAGGTGGGTATTTGAGCCGGGCATTGCCAAGCGCGTGGCTGATGACTTTATTGCGCTCAAGCCCATGTATCAGCTTCTGCGCGGGTGCTATGAGCTGAGCATGTAAAAAAGCAACAAAAAAGAGAGGCAACAGTTGCCCTCCCCTTGGTAAATGATGCATTACAGCGCGCGGTAGACAGATACCACCTTGCCCAGGATGGTGAGTTCTTTTACGATAATCGGCTTCATCGCCGCGTTCTCAGGCTGGAGCCGGAAGTGGCCGTTTTCTTTGAAAAAGCGCTTGACTGTAGCGTCATCCTCCAGCAGCGCAACCACGATATCGCCGTTGGAGGCCACTGGCTGTTTCCTGACAATCAGGTAATCTCCGTTTAGAATACCGGCGTCAATCATGCTCTCCCCGCGTACCACCAGGGCGAAATAGTCGCCCTCTTTTGTTATGAGGTAATCAGGCACCGGAAGTGTTTCATCAATGCTCTCCTCGGCCAGGATGGGGCTGCCCGCTGCCACCGGGCCCATCAGCGGAATCAGGCGCACACCGGCCTTTTCCTCGGGGTCGTTTTTCTTAAGAAGGGTCATCGCCCGGGGCTTCATGGAGTCACGCTGAAGCAAGCCCGCCTTCTCCATGCGCTTCAGATGCCCGTGCACAGTGGAGGTGGATTTCAGGCCTGTGGCGTCACAAATTTCCCGCACTGAGGGCGGGTAACCGCGTTCCTCAATTTGCTCCTGGATAAACCGCAGGATGATTCCCTGCGTTTCTCCGTGCTTGCGCTTTCTTCCTGTTTCGCTCATGTCTACCTCCCAAAATGGTCCAGCAACATTATAGCATGCAAACATATGTTTGCAACAGCGTATTTATCACTGTTCAGGCATTTCTTCCGTATTTTCCTGAATGTTTGGTAATTCGATGCGCTTGGCCGCTTCTCGCCGTTTGTCATCGGACATGGCGGCATAATGCCGGCGGGTGGTGTTCACATCCGCGTGGCCAAGGGTGTCCGCCACCAAATAAATATCCCCGGTGGCACGGTACAGGTTGGTGCCAAAGGTGCTGCGAAGCTTATGGGGGCTCAATCTGGGCTTAAGCGGCGCGCCTAGTACGGCGTACTTTTTCACCATTTTTTCAACAGCACGCTGGGAAATCCTGCGCCGCTGCAGGGACAAAAACAGCGCGTGCTCATGCCCTTCCAAAGGTTGGGACTCCAGGCGCTGCTGCAAATAATCCTGAAGATATTCAGCCACCATTTCAGAGAAATACAGAATCGTCTGGTCGCCCCCTTTTCGGGTTACCAGAAAGGAGTTGTTCCTGAAATCCACATGATCAATATCAAGCCCCACCAACTCGCTTACCCGTATGCCGGTGCCCAGAAACATCATCACAATGGCAATATCCCGCTTCCGGTTGATGTCCAGGAATTTCCTCTCCCGGTCGTTGAGCCCCTTGCCTGACATCATGGCCTGCAACATCCTTTCAACCTCTTCCTTTTCCATGTACAGGATGGGTTTCTGGTGCCGCTTGGGCATGGCTACGAGGGCGGCGACATTGGCGGGAATCAGCTCATTTTTAAACAAATAATCAAAAAAGGAGCGAAGAGAACTGAGCTTGCGCATGATGCCCAGCGCCTGGTTGGTGATGACAGCCTGGGTGTGTTCCTCATCAACGCCGTTTTTAACATACATCTGCAGATAATCCTGAAACCCGCCGATGTGGCGGGCATTAACCCGAGTCAGGTGATCTTTGGTCATCAATCTAGGTTCAGTGTCAGCGAAGTCTGACTCCTCAGCGCACAGGTACCGGAAGAACAGGCGAAGATCGTAGGCATAGGCCTGGCGGGTGAGGGCGCTGGTGGACTGAGCGATGGCGCGAAAATAATCCGTGCATACAGAGGGCAGTTCCAACTGAAGCTGCCGCAGTTTTTCCATCGCCTGCCTGGATGATTGGGTGTGGTAAGCCGTTCGTGTCAAGGTAATCTCCGAGTTTCTGCCACGCTTTCCCATGTCTGGCATTTTAGTTACATTATACCGCAGGTGACCCGAAGCCGCAAATCATGGCAATGGAACTGCCGGGAGAAACAATGTAATATTTGGAGCATGATATTGACATTGTAAATTGTGGTTGGCATAATAGCAGAGTAACATCAGCGCGGAGGAAGGGAATGAACTCAAACGTTTTTAAGACCAAAGTAGGGGAGAAGGAAGTACAGTCACTGGTGGTGGAGGGTGTTCACAAACCGGATCAGCTGGCACAAAGCAGCGGAGTGTGGATTGCTACGGCCGGATCTGCTATGCTGACGCCCGGCACCTATGAGCTAAACCAGCAAAAGGCCTGGACGATGCTTATTTGCCAGCAGGGATCCTTTTTCCTGAACCTGAATGACCTGAAAATCAAGGGCCGGGAATGCTGCATGATCCCACGGTTTCAGGAAGGCGCCAGTATCAGGATTGAACAGGACGCGCGGATCATCTGGCTTTTGGTGGATGGGCCTCTGGCGGATGATTTTATGGCAAAATTGGGTGCCATGCCGCACCGCGCCATGAAGCAGGGCGCTTTACCCTCGCAGCTGAAGCTTGCGCGGCACATCGTGCAGGCGGCTGTTCGCATCGGCTCGGTGAAGGAGGCTTCCTCCGCTCAGTTACAGCAGCTGCTCTGGGGCTTGCTGGCGTCCCATTCCGGTCAGGCTGTGGCCATGGACGCGGTGCTCTCCCATGAGATTGCCAAGGTAATCGATGCTATGCGTAAAAACCAGTACCGTGATTCTTTTTCTCTAAGCGACATGGCAAACCTAAGCCGCATGCCGGTGGAGACATTCCGGAAACGCTTTGTCTCAGAGGTGGGCATGCCGCCGCAGAGTTACCAGCTTTTCTGTAAAATGGAGCGCGCGAAAACGTTGCTGAAAACCGGGATGACCGTCCGCCAGGCAGGGGTTGAAGTGGGAATGGAGGATCCATACCACTTTTCCAAGACTTTCAAAAACATCGTGGGAATGAGCCCCTCCCACTACAGCAAGACCATTATGACCCGCGTATGACCTTATCGCACCGCAAAGCGCTGCTGCTGCCACCCCTGCAGCTGGCCTATATCGGCGACGCGGTGTACGGGCTGCGTATCAAGCTTAAAGCCGTGGCTTCAGGCAGGGGCATGCACCATTTGCACCGCTACACCACAGGATTTGTCAGCGCCACAGCCCAGGCGAAGGCGCTGGATGCGATCACGAAGAACCTCACTGAGCGAGAATCGGAGCTGGTGAAGCGCGGACGCAACGCCCATGCCCGTCACCCGGCGCCCAAGTCCGCCACCAGCGCCGAGTATTCAGCGGCAACCGGATTTGAGACGCTGATTGGGTATCTTTATCTGACGGGACAGAAGGACAGGATTGACGCCCTGATCGATCTGATCGATGAGGGCATGAACGCACAGGAGAAGCAAAATGCCTGAAGCGCAGCTGCACGTGGAATTATTGACCATGACCCCTGAAGGGGAATATTTGGTGGCTCTTGCCGCCAAGCTTTGCTATGCCCGAAGCGATGTGGCAAGCTTGCGCGAAAAAGTGAGCGCCAATGACCAGAGTGCCTTTGTAGAAAAAATCCTGGACTCGGGCCACCTATCGGTGATTGAGCATGTTTCCATGACCTTTGCGGTGGAGGGCGTGAGCCGGGCGCTTTTGGCGCAGCTGACGCGTCACCGAATCGCCTCATTCAGTGTGCAGAGCCAGCGTTATGTGTCGCTGGACACGAGTTTTAACTACATCCTGCCGCCGCGCATTAAGGAGTTGGGGGACGAAGCCGTTGACAAATACCACGCGCAGATGGTGCAGATGCACGCATGGTATTTGGAGTGGCAGAAGGCTTTGGGAACGGGAGAGAGCGGAAACGAGGATGCCCGTTTTGTCCTGCCCAATGCCTGTGAAACCAGGCTGGTGATGACCATGAATGCCCGGGAACTCAAGCATTTCTTCAGGCTTCGCTGCTGTGAACGTGCACAGTGGGAGATCCGCGCGCTGGCAACGGAAATGCTGCGCATCGCCAAGGCGCAGTTGCCTTCGCTTTTTAGAAATGATGGGCCGGGATGCATGTCGGGACCCTGCCCTGAAGGCAGGATGACCTGTGGAAGTATCAAAGAGATCCGCGAAAAATTTAAACAGCTGTAAAGCAGAAAGTACAAAGATGAAAGAAAAGAGTCCCGCTTCAGGCGGCGGCCGCCAGGGCGGCCGGAAACCACAACAGCAGAACAATCCCAGGGGAAGCAATCCCCGGGCGCCCCAGAGGCCTGGCCAGGGTGGCAAAACGCCTACCCAGGGCCAAGGCAGGTCCAGGTCCGCTACGGATCAGCCTGCCTGGAAAACGAACCAACCAGCCGGCGGCAGGCCTTCAAGCCCCTATCGAAAAGACAGCGGCAGACGCGGCGAACAGGGCTTCGAAAAACGTTATGGCACGCCCGGAAACCGGGACACCTACCAACCCCGGCAAGGGCGCGGGAGACCCGAACCCGGCTCTCCTTCCCCAGCCGCGAGGCGCTTTGGCCCGGGAAGCAGGCCGGCAAATTACCCTCCGCAGGAAAGGGTGTTAAGGCCAGTACCTGCAGCCCGGTTTGAACAAAGGGATGCCGCGTTTCCTGATGCTCAGGATGCAATCCCTGCGGACGTAAATCTTCTGACCGGACGCAATCCTATACGGGAGGCTCTCAAAACCGGCCGCGATCTTGAAAAACTGATGGTGGCAAGAGGCGATATTTCCGGCTCCGCGCGGCAAATCGTGAGCATGGCCAAGGAAGCAGGCGTGATGGTTCAGTATGTAGAGCGCCGCCGCCTTGATCAGATTGCCCAGAATCACCAGGGCATGGTTGCCTACGCCTCTGCCTACCAGTACGCCGCACTTGAAGAGGTGTTTGAGGCAGCCCAGGTCCAAGGCCAGGCGCCGTTTGTTGTGATCCTGGATCAGGTAACAGACCCGCACAATCTGGGCGCGGTCATCCGGACGGCCGTCTGTGCGGGCGCCCATGGCGTTATAGTGCCTATGCACAGGGCAGCGGGGCTTACCCCCGCGGCTGTGAAGGCTTCAGCCGGCGCTGTGGAGCACATCAAGGTGGTGCGGGTGGGCAACCTCAACCAAACCATCAAAACGCTCAAAGACAAGGGCCTATGGATCTACGCGGCTGATCAGGCAGGGGATGACTACCGCAGCGTCAAAAATACCGGACCCTTAGCGCTGGTTATTGGCAGCGAAGGAGAGGGAATAAGCGCGCTGACGCTTAAGATGTGTGACCACCGGCTCAAGATTCCCATGGCCGGCGAAATCGGTTCCCTGAATGCGTCGGTGGCGGCAGGCATTCTGATGTACGCAGTATATAACGACCGCAATCCCATCGTTTAGCGCCGGAAAGGCAGGGGGAACAGGGCCTTGTAACTGTTGACAAAACGGGTGCTCTTGGATAAAATGACCAAAGCACTCATTCATGCGGGTGTAACTCAATGGCAGAGTGCCAGCTTCCCAAGCTGGTTACGTGGGTTCGATTCCCATCACCCGCTCCATGAGCCCACTGCGGAATCCGCAATGGCAGGACGCCGGA
>JAQVQY010000011.1 GCA_028701335.1 Eubacteriales bacterium | reverse complement strand
CACCGGGCGGCGGTAGAGGAAGACCACGCTGGCGGGAAAAGCGTTGCCAAGGCTGTCCACATAGACCATGACAGCCCGGCTTGAGGTGAGGGTGTAACCTGCCGGTACCACGGCGTCATTGGCGCTCACAGTGCTGTAGCCCATGCCCAGCGTCTGGTTGGTGCTGTAGAGGTTGTTGCCAAACTCATCCCGGTAGCTGACGGGGATGGTGGCATAAGCCGAGGGCCTGGGCGTGGCCGTGGGGGGAGGCTGGGTGGACTGGATGAGGACGAAGGACACGGAGCTGGGGTTGGCGGCGCCCGCGGCAGATACAAACACCACAGCATCGGTCACGCCGGTTAAGATATATCCAAAGGGAACCTTGCTGGCGTCAGCCCTCACCAGGTGCGTGCCAAGGCCCAGGGCTCTCAGTTCGCTGTTGACCACCTGGCCGTAGATATTCTTGTAAAACACAGGCACGGTGGCCGACACGGGCGCTGAGGTCACCTGGGATGAGGTGGGTTCATAGAGGAACACCACGCCGCTGGGGAACGCGCGGCCGGTGGCGTCCACAGACACATACACATTGCGCGTGCTGGCAAGCCGGTAGCCCGGCACCAGTGAATCATTGGCCGTGATGGTGTTCTGCCCCACTTTTACGCCCACCTCGGTGGTGTAGAGCGTCTGGCCCATCGCCGTCCTGTAGTAGACAGGGATGGCATACTGGCCGCCCAGGGGAATGGGGTTTGGATAGGCGGTGAAGGAGGCCAGGTTTTGATGCAGGTAGAGGAAGGAGCCGTTGGGCATCAGCAGCTGGTAAAAATCCCCGCTCAGTCCCGTGGTCTGGAACACCTGCCCCGGGTTGGCGCTGCCTGCCACCGGATAGTTGGTTCCGGGGCCGGAGCGCAGGTTGCTGGAATAGCGGCTGGTCACGGTAATCTCCCCGATGATCAGGGTACCGTCAGCCGATGCGGTGATCGCCAGCACCCCTGCCCAGATGACCAGCGCCATCAACAGGGCCAGGGAGCGCTTAACATAAAATTTCATCTTTAACCACCTCTCGGAAAGTCTTCAGGATAAGGTTTCGCTTTGATTATAACCCCTTTTCCCTGCGTTCAATCAGCGTGCTATAATGAAAGAAAAGGGGGTGGACGCGTGGTGCGGCACTTTGACAGGGAAATGCGGGAAATTCTGCATGGCCTGAAGGCGGGCGGGGAAAAGCCGGGGCTTTTGCTCCATGTCTGCTGCGCACCCTGCTCAAGCAGCGTCCTGGAGCGGCTCTATGAGGCTTTTCGGGTGACGGTGTTCTTTGACAATCCCAACATGGACAGTAATGATGAGTACACCCGTCGCCTGGAGGAAACCCGCCGCCTGGTCCGTGAAACCGGCTGGGCGGATGCGCTTGTCCACGCGCCCTATGAACCGGAAGTTTACCTGGAGGCCATCCGCGGCCTGGAAAGCGAGCCCGAGGGCGGCCTCAGGTGCCGCGCCTGCTTTGCCTTGAGGCTAAGCCGGGCAGCCCGGGAGACCAAGGCCAGGGGGCTTGATTACTTCACCACCACCCTTACCCTGAGCCCCCGCAAGGACGCAGCCCTCTTGAACCAATTGGGGGAGGAGGCGGGAGAAGAAGCCGGCGCTGCCTTTCTGGCGAGTGATTTCAAAAAGCGCGGCGGCTACCCCCGCTCCATTGAGTTAAGCCGCCTCCATCAGCTTTACCGCCAGGACTACTGCGGCTGCGCCTTCTCAAAGATAGAACGGGACAGGCGCAGGGAATCATCCGCCGGCAAATGATGATTTGGCAGGCGCCTTTATTTCTTCATGAGAAAATCGTAGGCGCAGTGCCTCAGGCGAAATATGAGAGGATGCGTGATGCAAAACAGATAAGCCGGGGATGTCGGGGATTTTGGAAAATTCGGCTTGCTCCGGCAGCTCGCGAACTCCGGCCTGCGCATTGGCATTAATTTGTATCTGACGCCGGATGAGAGTCATAACGCTGACGGTAAACATATCGGCTGCCTGTCGGATCTCAAATTTGACGGATGTAACGATGAGTTGAAGAATTCATTGAGCTTCGTTGTTAACAGTCAGCGCAGTATTTCGGCGCTGGAATCCATGAATCTTATGCCGAATGCCATATATTATCATGAGGCGCTTCATTCGCCATCGCCGGCTTTCTCCCGCCGGGATCGGCACACAAGCGCTATGAAGGAATTGAAGCCCGCCGGCATCGTTTTCCTCGACCCTGACAATGGCATACAGGTAAAAAGCGTATCCGAAAGGTCCAAGAAAAGCAATAAATTCGCAACGCGTAACGAGATCGCTGATTATTTTGCCGCGGGCAAAAGCGTAATCTTCTACAATCACCGATGCCGGGAGCCGGAAGCCATCTATTTGAGGCGCTTTGAATGGTTGTATGAGAACTCAGCCATAAAGGATGGCGTTAAAACAGGCATTACATTCAGGAGAGGCACAACCCGGGACTTTGTATTCGCCCTGCAGCTGAGCCATGCTGATGGAATAATGGCATGCGTTAATGATATATTGGGCAGCCCCTGGGTAGAACACTTTGCAAAACTCAAGTTATCCTGTTGATATGCCGTTTGCCCGTGCCTATCAATGGAAACAGACTACCACCTGTTTTTCACCTTCTCCAAAAAACCCAATAATTCCTTAACCTCAAGCTTTGTGCCGTCATCCAGCACCGCCTGGCCGTTATAGTGCCCGAAGACCTCGTGCCGCCTGGCGCCCAGGGGGCCGAAGCTTATCCGGGCATCGTGGTCAATGATAGGGGTGAAGGCAAGAGCCAGGCGTCCGGCATCGTCCCGCACCTGCCAGGGCTTCATATTATTCACCTGGCCATTTTCAGGGGCTTCAATGGTGACCTGGGAGAGTTTGCTGGCGATGCCGCCGTAAAAGAGCATGTTCTCCGTGGCCCGGCTGGTGTCGCCAAAGCCACGGCCGATATTCAGCCCAAACGCCCGGCCGGCGATGATGCCGGAAGCACTGCCCCAGTACCATTGGGCCCTATAGGGCCACACGCCCCTGCCCCAGTTGAGTGTGCCAGAAGAAGCAGCGGGGGAGAAGATATATTCCCTGTCCTGCCAGATGACCCGGCCTTCGGCAGGGAGGCAGCTGACGTTTCGTTTGTAGACAAACTGGTTCGGCTTGTTTTCAAAGGGCGTAACGATCACCATGCTGTCCTGGCGGGGGTCCTCCAGGACGATGTCAAACAGCAGCGGTCGATTCGGGCCGCCAAAATCGTACATGTGGCCATAAAGCTGGCGCTGGCCGCCTCCCACGCGGAAAGTGAACTCATAGTCCTTCCCCACCGCCCGCGTGACTCCCTGCACGGATGAAGCCGGTAGGTTTTTTTTGCCCAGGGGCATCCAGCTCATCCGGGACACCAGGCGCTGGGACAATGTTTCAAAATCGATGAAGCTCAGGCTGTCAAGCCCCATGCAGCCCATGTCGGACACCGTGAGCCCCAGGGCACAGCTGGGGTTCATCACCAGGTAATAATCCCATTCCTTGACACGGTGGCGGGGCGCCTTAAGGTGCCTGCGGTCATAGTCCTTAATGGGCGACAGGGCGAAGCCTGATTCGCTGAGCATGCCGTCAGCGCGGTGCAGGGGGCCCTGGGCCAGCATACGGTTTTGCATGTCACTCCTCCAGAGCCCTGATTATAGCGTCAGAGTATCTTTAGGTCAAATGTTTTTGGGGCTGTGCCTATAAAAATGGCGCGCCACCTGTGCGGCGCGCCGACTGAATCCTGCCGGATACGATGGCTTTTAATAATTCATCGCTTTCATTCCTTGGCTGGGGCCGCGGCTTCAGACGCCAGGATATTCTTGCCCAGGGATTTCACGTCCTTGGCACGTTTCTTGAGCACATCGATGTAGACGGCAAAGAGGATAACCACGCCCTTGACCACATACTGCCAGAAGGAGTTGATGCCCAGCAGGTTCATGCCGTTGGAAAGGCTGCCCATGATGAGTACGCCGATCATTGTGCCGCCAATGGTGCCCTGGCCGCCCAGCATGGAGGTGCCGCCAAGGACGGTGGAAGCGATGGTTTCCATCTCCTGTCCGTCCCCCGCTGTGGGCTGCCCGGAGAACATGCGCGCCGCCAGCACTACCCCGCAGATGCCGGCCAGAAGGCCGCTGTAGCTGTAGGCGAAGAAGAGGATGCGCTTGTCATTAATCCCGGCGAAGCGGGCGGCCTCCCGGTTCCCGCCCACGGCGTAGATATGCCGGCCCATCTTGGTGCGGTTGAGCAGATAGATACTGAAAGCCACAATCACCACGGCGTAAATCACCTGAATGGGGATGCCCCAGACAAACAGCGTGCCCAGGTTGTAGAACTCCGGATACATGGTGCGGATAGGCGCGCCGGAGGTGTAAATATAGGCGAATCCACGGGCTATCTGCATCATTGCCAGGGTGACGATAAAGGGCGGAAGCGGCGTGGTGGAGATGATGAAGCCGTTGAACATGCCGCACAGAAGCCCCACCACCATGCCGCCCAGTACGGCCAGCCATACGGGCAACTGATAATTGGTAATCATGCCGGCGGCGATCACCCCGGAGAAAGCGATGACCGAACCCACGGAGATATCAATACCGCCAAGAATGATCACAATGCACATGCCGCAGGCCAGCATGGCGTTGATGGCCACCTGGCGCAGCACGTTCATGATGTTGGACTGCTTGAAGAACAAGCCGCCCAGGAAATTGCCGTTGCCTGAGAGCATCTGGATGAGCAGGGAAATGGCCAGCAGGCCAATGAGGATGGCGGCGTTGTCCCTAAAAAACTTGATGAAAGGACTGGCAAGCGCCCGCCTCCGGCTGGCGATGATGGTGGTTTCATTCTGCATCTTACATTCCCTCCGTTGCGTAGGTCATGATTTTCTCCTGGGTTACCTCGTGCCGGTCCAGATCCCCCCGCACCGTGCCGCCACCGATGACCAGCACCCGGTCAGACATATTTATGACCTCCGGCAGTTCGGAGGAGACCATGATGACAGCAACCCCGCGCCTGGCCAACTCATTCATGATGGCATAGATCTCGGCTTTTGCGCCCACATCCACGCCCCGGGTAGGCTCATCCAGGATAAGGATCTTGGGCTGGGTGGCCAGCCACCGGGCGATGACCACCTTCTGCTGGTTGCCGCCGGACAGGTTGCCAACGGCCTGCTGGGGGCTTGGTGTCTTGATGGAAAGCCCGCTGATATGCTCGTCCACAACCCTGCGCTCCATGGGCCGGTCCACCTTGATGCCCCGGATAATCTGCCGGAGCAGCTTCAGCGTGATGTTGAAAGAGACATCCTTGATAGAAAAGATGCCCTCCCGCTTACGGTCCTCAGGCACCAGCGCAATGCCAAGCCGGATCGCGTCTTCCGCCGCGCTGATTTTTACCTTTTGGCCCTCCACAAAAATATCACCCTCGAGCATGGGGTCAAGGCCGAAGATGGTGCGGCAGATTTCGCTGCGGCCAGCCCCCATCAGCCCCGCAAGGCCCAGGATTTCCCCTTTGTAGACGGAAAAACTCACATCCCGGACAAGGTCGCCCGAGGAAACATGCTCAAGCCTGAGCACCTCGTCTCCCCGCTGTTCCTGGTAGGTGCGTGTATAATAATTGGTGAGCGGGCGCCCCACCATCATGGCGATCAGCTCGTTTTGCTGCACTTCCCGGGTGACGCGGGTGCCGATGACCGCGCCATCCCGCAGCACCGTGACCCGGTCGGAAATTGCGAAGAGCTCGCTTAGGCGGTGGGAAATATAGATAATGCCCACGCCGTCTGCCCGCAGGCGCCGGATGGTGCGGAAGAGGAAATCCACCTCCTTGTCAGAAAGCGATGAGGTGGGTTCGTCCATCACCAGGATGCGTGCATTAAAGGACACGGCCTTGATGATCTCAATCATCTGGCGCTGCGCCAGGGTGAGGGAAGAAAGAGGTGAATCTGCCGGCACATGGAAATCATAGCCTGCCAGCAGTTCCTGCGCTTTTTTCACCATCTCCCCCCGCCGTACGGTGAACAGCGGGCCCTTGATTTCCTTGCCCAGGAAGATGTTCTCGGCGATGGTCATGTGGGGGACCTGGGAGAGTTCCTGGTGGATGATGGAGATGTGGTTTTTCTGCGCGTCCGCAACGGAATGAATGGGGGTTTTCACACCGTCGATGATGATTTCACCCTCGTCAATGGTGTAGATCCCACCCAGAATTTTGATGAGCGTGGACTTGCCCGCGCCATTTTCTCCGAGCAGAGCGTGCACTTCCCCGGCGGACAAGTCGAAGGTGACGTCCTTTAACGCGTATACGCCCGGGAAGCGTTTGTGTACGCCCACCATCTCAAGAAGCATTTTTTCCCCAGACAAACCGGTCCCTCCTTTTCAGGCGCGTGGCGGCACAGCTTGGACAGAATAACTTGGGGGACGGGGCTCCGCTGAAGGCAGAGCCCCGTCCGGCTATGGGGCTATCAGTTAGCGGGCTTTATTACTGCCAGCCATCAATACCGAAAGTCTCAACATTTTCCTGGTTGATGAGGAAGGTGTCTACCGGGATGCGGAACTCGAAGGGCTCGCCCGCCAGCAGTTTATACGCCACTTCAACGGAGAGCTTGCCGATGTTAATGGGGGACTGGGCGCCGGAGCCAATGAACTGGCCCTTCTCAGCGATGGCTTTCTTGGCGTCCGGGGAGCCGTCCACACCATAAATCTCAATCTCATTGCGGTTGGCCGCCAGGCAGGACGCATAAATGCCCAGCGCGGTGGGGTCGTTGCCGCCAAAGGCCGCGACGATTCCGCCTTCAAACTCGCGCTGAAGGACGTCATCCATGATGGTCATGGCCTTCTGCAGGTCACCGTTGGCATCCTGCTGGTGCACGACGGTGAATTTCACGCCGGAGGCCTTGATGGCGTCGTTAAAGCCGTTGATACGGTCCACCACGCTCTGTGCCGCGGGGAAGTCCAGGATGACGATGTTGCCGCCTTCAGGATGGCGCTTGGCCAAATCCTCGCCGCAGACATAGCCCGCGTTATAGTTGTTGGAGCCTACATAGGCATTGACATACTGCTCATAATCGGCTACCTCGGCATCGTAGTTGACGACCGGGATGCCGGCAGTCTTCAGCTGCACCATGGCGGGTACGATGCCTTCCTTATCGGCTGCATTCATGAACATGAGGTCAACGCCGCGGCTGATGGCGTCTTCCATCTGGGAGATCTGCAGGGCATTGTCCATGGCGGGGTCAAAGGTGATGAGGGTGTCGCCATTGGCTTCCACCACTTCTTTGACGGCATTTTCAATGACGATGAAGAAGGGGTTGAGCATGGTCATGGCCGTGAATCCAAACACTTTGCCTTCGGCCAGGGCAGTCGCGGAGAAAGCGAGCAACAGAACGAGCACCAGTGCCAAGAGTCTTTTCATGGGGTACCTCCTTAAAGTTTTCAATTGGTTGGGCTGATTATAGTCCGCGCCATAGGCATTGTCAAATCGAAAATGTGGTTTACGGGACGAAAACACTGAAACAGCACATAGGTTTATCTGTCATACAGTCGCTTCCTCCTCCAGCCAATGAACGAAGCAGGCCGCGGCCAGCAGGTCCGCGCAGCCGCCGGGGCTTAGGTTATGCGCGGTAAACCGCCGGTCCAGCGCTTGGATGGCGCTGATGGTCAGCGGTCCCCGGGCAAGGAGCTCCTTGATTTGCTTTTGTGTTTCTCCATACAACACGGGGCCTGCGCGCTTCATCAGATTGGTGTCCCGGACCTGCGGAATCAGGTGGATGAGGGTAAAGGCCAGCGCGTCATTCAGGCTGAGGCCTTCTCGCAGATATTGCCTGAGCCTGGGCAGCGCCACCAAACGCACGGACGGGAACCCGGCCGCCGCCTCCCCGCGGGCGCCGGTTGTACCTGTTGCGGCGTATTGCTTTATTCCATTGGTGTCGCCGCCAGCAGCCACGAGTGAGGGCAGCCGGCTTGCCTCTTTCTGAGCAACGCGGGCGGCGGTATTAAAAAGAGCATCAAAAGTGAGCTCTAAGCCCTGCCGCCAGACCCTGCCCGCGGCTGCGCACAGGATGCCCAGGGCGTAGAGGGCGCCCTTATGTGTGTTGACGCCGCCGGTGGCTAAAAGCATGGCGGATTCTGCTTCTATGCCCAGGGGGCGCAGCGCCTCCATGGCAGCGCTGGGGTCATCGCCGGCCATGCGGATTCCGGTTCGCGCGGCTTCTTCAAAATATCCTCCAAGCGCCGCGGCGCTGTCAATCAGGGTGGATAAATCCATATCCCGGTGGGCGCCGCTGTTGTCCCGGTCCACCAGGCCCGGCTTGGGGGTGGCCAGGGCTTCATAAATCAGGCTTTTTTGGGCCAGCTGGCCGATGCGTCGGGCGCTGCTTGCCATAAGGGTATCCGCCAGGATTTCCTGGGTTCGTTCAAACAATCGCTCCATCCCGTGGGCGCGCGCGGGGGCGCAGAGGCTGGCTGGACGGCCGCAGAGCAGGCAGGCCCGGGGCGGGAAACCGGCGGCTTCCCGGCTGATTTTACGGCCGTCCTGATCCAGCACGTCCAGGTCCAAAAGCCTGCCAAAGGCGTCTGCCTCCTCCAGTACGCACATCAAGCGCTTGAGCATGAGGGGATCAGCCTTTAGGGCGCAGAGATACTCATCCCCGGTGAAGGCGCGGGTGACCAGCCGCTCTAGCGCTTCGATACCGTTTTTTTCAAGTGCGTGCTCGGCCATGGAAAGGGCGTGATTAAAACCCTCCCGGATTAGGGGGCCATTTTTGACCGGACCCGGGATATTAAGCGTAAAAGATACCAGCGGGCAAGAATGCCGTGCCAGCATAGCCAGCTGGCGCTCAGCCCGGGCGTCCCGCGCCTGGGTCATGTCCTGAACGCTTGCCTGCCTGGGGGCTTCGTATCGCATGAAATGACCTCTGCGTTTGTTTGGGCGATGATATCAAAACAAAGGATGCTTTACAAGGCATGGCCCTGGCCTTATCCTTGTGCCAAGGGGTGATGATCCGTGAACTATGAGACGCGCTACATCGACAAATCCAATCCGAAAGCCATGGAAGCGGCGGAGGCTTTGCTTCAGGAAGCGGGCCTTGGCATGGACCGGCACCTGGACCGTACCCTGGGGGTGTTTAATGAAGCCGGGACATTGGTTGCCACCGGATCAACCTTCGCCAATACCCTGCGCTGCCTGGCGGTGGACAGCGGCTGCCAGGGGGAGGGGCTGCTGGCAAAGATGGTGACCCGGCTGACAGAGGACCTGTTCATGGAAGGGATCACCCACCTGTTTGTATACGCCAACCCTGAAAGCGAAGAGAAGCTTTCCCAACTGGGCTTTTATCCCATTGCCCGTGTGCCGGGCACCCTGGTGTTCATGGAGAACCGCCGGGACGGCTTCACTGATTACCTGAACCGGCTGGCGGAGGAATCGGAACCCAACGGAACCTCCGGGGCGGTCATCCTTAACGCCAATCCCTTTACCCTGGGGCACCGCTGTCTGGCGGAGACGGCGGCCGGCCAGTGCGATACGCTTCATGTGTTCGTGGTGTCTGAGGATGTGTCCTTCTTTCCTTTTGAGGCGCGCAAGCGCCTGGTGATTGCCGGCACAAAAGACATAAGGAACATCGTTTACCATGACACCGGCAGCTATCTGATCTCCCGGGCGGTATTCCCGGCCTATTTCCTGAAGGAAGAAGAAAAGGTGACCAGCGCCCAGGCCGCGCTTGACGCGGCCGTTTTCGCCCGGGAGGCAAAACGCCTGGGCCTTAGCCTGCGCTTTGTGGGGGAGGAGCCATTTTCCCCGGCCACCAGCCTGTATAACCAGATGATGGCTGGGCTGTTGCCCAAAGAGGGAATCACGCTTAAGGTCATAAGGCGCCTTGCGGACCTGGACGGTATCCCCGTCAGCGCCACCCGGGTGCGCAAAGCGCTTTTGGCCGGAGATACGGACATTCTCAGGGTGCTGCTGCCGGATACAACGTTGAACTATGTGCTCTCAGAAGAAGGCCGCGACTTGGTAAGCCGGCGCCTGAAGGAGGCCGAATAAGCCGGTCCGCTATTGCCCCTGCCCAAAGTCCATGCTTTGGGAAGTTTTTATGAGCGTATCGACCATTTGGCCGGTCAGGCTGCCCGCAGCCTGAAGGGTCAGGCGGTAAAGGGCGCCGCCCACTCGGGTAACACAGGTGACGGTGTTTCCGTTCCTGAGCACCAGGAAGGCCGCCTGCCGGGAGCGGAGGACCTTCTCTGGCGCTCCTTCAGCCGTAAAGCGTCCGCTTTCATCCAGGAGCCCATCATCCGGCATCCCGGCATAATCCGGGCCGCCGTCCGCCTGCAAGGACAGGGTTATGGTGTAGGCGCCCGAGATTTCCCGGGCTTTCATCAGAAAGCCCTGTGCTTCCAGGTCCCGCGCAGCTGCCTCGGCGCTGGTGTTATAGAGGGCCAGCAGCGGATCATCCGTGCGCATATTAAGGGTGAACACATCACAGGATGTGGGCATGGTGAGGGACAGCTGCCCCAAATCCACCTGTGAAGCCTGCCCCAAAAGGGGAAGCAGCAGGAGCAGGCAAAGAACACTTGAAACTCTTTTCATAGCCGGGCAATCTCCGTTTCAGCCAGGCGGACGATGTCCACCACCTTGTCACTGAAGGCGTCAAAATCGGGGTCTGGCACCTGAAGGGCCGGGGTTGACATGAAGTTTTCCACCACCCGGCGCGCCCCCTGGTCAAAGCGGGTGGGGGCGGTGAAACCCGGCACCAGGGCCTTGAGCTTCGAGTTGTCAAACACGGCGCAGTTGGCTTTGTCCCCCAAAAGGCTGCCGGAAAAATCATAGCGCTCCGCCATGGCCAGCATAGCGCTGGGCACATGGCAGGGGATGAAGGGCACGCCTGCGGCATCGGCAACGATTCGGTGAATCTGGTTCCAGCTGAGCGCCTCGTCCGAGGTGATGTGCACCGCCTGGCCAATGGCGCGCTGGTTACCCATCAGGCCCACCAACCCCCTCGCGAAGTCATCAGAGGTGGTCACAGTCCACAGGCTGGTACCGTCTCCCGGAATAAGCACGGGCTTTTTTTCAAGCATCCGGCTTAATACCTGCCAGGCGCCCTTATGCCCGTGGATGGCAAGGGGCAGTTTGCTCTCCCCATAGGTGTGGCTGGGCCGCACAATGGTGACCGGGAAGAAGTCCATGTCATAGGCTTCCATCAGGAGCTTTTCACACAAAGCCTTTTCCCGGGAATATTGCCAGTAGGGGTTGTGCAGCGGAATGGATTCGTCAATGGGGTAGTTGCGCGGAGGCTTCTGGTAGGCGGAGGCGGTGGAGATGAAGATGTATTGGCCGGTGATGCCGGTGAAGAGGTTGATGTCCCGGAACACCTCCTCCCGGTGGTAGGCGATGAACTGCACCACCGCGTCAAACTGCCGGCCCTTCAGGGCGGCCCGCGCCGCCTCAGCGTCGTTGATGTCGGCGATAAGCGGCCTGGCCTCCGGGACCAGGTCATTTTGATTGCCCCGGTTTAAAAGGGTGAGCTCCCAGCCTTCTTTGATAAGCAGCCGTGAAACCGACAGGCTGATGTTCCCGGTGCCGCCGATAAGCAGTGCTTTCATCATTATTCCTCCATTTGCCGCGTGCCGGCATTTTTCAGCCCCATATTACCGGATAAAAGGGCTGCAGGCAAGAAAACCCATATGGCTTGTGCGGGGAAAGCAAATATGGGATACTGAGCGCGCTGAATAAGGGAGGGGAAAGCATGATCAGGCAGGCACAGGAGGGCGATATCCCGGGCGTTGTCCGGATTTATAATAAAATCCACGCGCTGGAGGCGGCGGGCAAGGGATGCACCGGCTGGCGGAAAGGCGTTTATCCCGCCGAACAGGACGCCCGGGAGGCCCTGGAGGCGGATGAGCTGTTTGTGTATGAGGAAAGCGGTGAGGTTGCGGCCGCCATCCGGATCAATCAGGCGCAGCTGCCCGAATATGCCCTGTGTGACTGGGCCTATAAAGCCCCGGCAGAAAAGGTCATGACATTCCACACCCTGGTGGTGGATCCGGACCAGGCGGGGCAGGGGATCGCGGGCGCCATGGTGCGTTTTTTTGAAGACTATGCCCGGGAGAGGGGCTGCCTCGCTCTGCGGCTGGACACCAATGAGAAAAACCTGCCCGCCCGGGCACTGTACAGGAAACATGGCTATGCGGAATCCGGCATCGTGCCCTGTAATTTCAACGGTCTGCCCGGTATTCGCCTGGTGTGCATTGAGAAGGCTCTGCCTAAGGATGGCACGCTTGGTTGACAGGGCAAAAGGCCATTGACTATAATGGTTTTTGGGCCGGGAGATGCCCGGCTGAAGAAAAGAGGTTAGAGTATTGCCCGTTGACAGTTTCCGGGCGCTTGAGGTGTCCGATGAGGTGCTCAAAGCGCTTGACAAAATGGGGATAGAGAGCCCCACCGACATTCAGAAAGAAACCATTCCCGTGATGATGGCGGGGAAGGATATCATCGGCATCGCCCCCACCGGCACAGGAAAGACCGTGGCCTTTGGCATCCCGATGCTGGAATACATCAGCCTGAAGGAGACCCGGGTACAGGAACTTGTGCTGGCGCCCACACGGGAATTGGCCCAGCAGATTGTGCAGGAGCTGACCGAGCTGGCCCGCTTCATCCCCCAGATCAGAATCGCGGCGCTGTATGGCGGGCAACCCATGGCCCGGCAGATCACGCAGCTTAAGCGCAAGCCCCAGATCGTGGTGGCCACCCCGGGACGGATGCTGGACATGGTGAACCGGGGGCACGTGAGCCTTAGCCATGTGCACACCATGGTGATTGACGAAGCGGATGAGATGCTCAAGATGGGTTTCGTCAAGGACGTGACCCGTATCATCGAGATGGCGCCGGTGGGCCGGCAGCTGGTGATGTTTTCCGCCACCACCAACCGGGATGTGATGACCATCTCCTGGCGTTACCAGCAGGAGCCGGTTGAGATCACCGTGGAGGCCACCAGGGAGAACCGCCCCCAGATCGCCCAGCATACCCTGCTGATCCCCCGGGAGAAGAAGATGGAAGCCCTGCAATACATCCTGGACTCGGATGAGTATGACCGGGTGATGGTATTCGTGAACACCAAGTTCATGACCCAGCGCCTTTGCGACAGGCTGGTCAAAGAGGGCTATGAAGCCCAGGCGCTCCACGGGGACATCCGCCAGAGCCAGCGCACCCGGGTGATGGACGACTTTAAACGGGGCAAGTTCCCCATTCTGGTGGCGACGGATGTGGCTGCCCGGGGCATTGACGTGGATGATGTGGAGGCGGTCATCAATTATGACCTGCCCAATGAGAACGAATATTACCTCCACCGCATCGGCCGCACCGGGCGCGCGCGCAAGCACGGTGTGTCATTCACCATGATGACCTTCCAGGAATCTGTGCGGATGGATGAGATTCTCCGCTACTTAGAGTCAAAGCCCACACCGCTGCATTTTGACGCCCAGGGTATCCTGCGCCGGGAGAACGAAGAGGCTTTTTTCGAGAAAATCTAAGGCTGATTAAAGGCCCGGGGCATCGCTTGCGCGGCACCCCGGGCTATTTGCATGCCCTTTTTAAGGCTTGTTGCTGTTGTTGTTGCCTGGCCCTTTATTGGGATTGGGAGCCTTGTTATTTCTCGGCCCCTTATTGAGGTTGGGGGCTTTGTTGTCGCGTTGCGCGGGCTCATAGATGCTATCCAGGTAATCCCATACCTCCTGTTGTGAATAGAAGGTGAGGTACTCGACCTGGGCTTTGTACCAGTTCAGGCTGTGGGGGACAAGGGGCCCTCCGGGGAGGAAGTTCTGGTTGCCCTTCGTCTGCTTCCAGTGCGCCCAGGCGGAGACGATCTGCCCATGGTTGAGCGCTTCAGCGCCAGGCCCGGGTTCTTCTTCCTCTTCAGGCCCCGTCTCCAGGGGCTCGCCAGGCAGCACCGTAATGGTGATGACCTGCGTGGTGGTGGTGGTCTCGTAGGTGCGGAAGCCGGATTCGTCATGCTTAAGGATGATAACGTATTTGAGCTGTACGTCATAGTCACCGGGCTCAAAGCCCATGGTCAGCGCCGCTGCAGACACGAAATGCGCCAGGCGTTCGTTTGGCTGGGCGGCCGGGACGAAATCAATGATGAGGGTGACTTCCTGCGTCTTATCAAACAGGTCAACACCCGCCCAGCGGTCGGACACGAAATGCAGCCACTGGTTATCTGCCTTGTTGGAGGAATAGGTCGTGATGGCCAGGAATGTCACGGTTTGCCCCGCGTAGACTTCAATCGCGTTCGGGACGATCACCGTATTCACTTCAAACTCGGTCTCCACTTCAAACACGGGCGGGCCGGCGGCCTCAGGGGTCTGGGCCAGTGCCTGGGCGGCTGTAAGTGCAAAAATTGCTGACAGCAGAATTGCTGCGTAGCGTTTTATCACAATGGACTCCTTTCAGTCGAGTCTAAGAGATACAATGTGAGTATACCCTGCCGGAAAAGTATCGGCCTTCAGGGGGCCAAGCACACAGAATACACGCATTAGGCCGGGACATTTATCCGCCTGCGGAAAAGAAAAAGAGAAGGTCGATTGACGCGACCTCCTCCATGGGAAGCTGAAGCTGGCCTTACTCCTCCGCTGCAAAAAACGCATCAAAAAACTGGGGACAGGACCAGGTGCCACTGGCGCTTAAGGTGGTGCCGGAGACGGCCATCTGCAGCACCATGCCACTTGGGTACTGGATCAAAAGGGCCTGGCTGGTTTCATTTAACTGGCTTCCCTGGTAGACGGCCTGGGAGAGCAGGGTGTCCATCAGCTGGGAAACCAGGCCCGGGTCAGTGATAGTGCCCAAGCCGGAGAGCTGGAGCGCGCTGGCACCCCCGGGCAGGGTATCCCGGAGGGATTCGCTGCCCACCAGGGCATTGCCGGCAAACGCCACGCGCTGGAAGGCGCGCATCTGGCCGTCCACCATGGCGCCCACGGCGCCCCCGCCCATGCGGTCCAATGCAAACACGCTCTCCCCGGCATTCACTATGCTGCTGATGGTGTCCCCGCCGCGGTCAAGGGCGGGCTCACTGGTGGTAAGGGCCACCGTGCCAAGAGCCTGGCCTGCTAAAGAGCTGACATCAGCGGGGTTGTTGAGCAGGCGGTAGAAACGCCCGTCCAGGCGGATCAGCGGGAAATTGCCGCCGCTGCCCCGGGCCCATACGCCCTGGTAGGCGGGGCTTTCGTCCTGGGAGAGGACCAGGCTGCCCCTGGGCACATCGGCAATGGACCGCATGCCTTCAGGCAGGCCGCTTTGAAGGCCCGCCTGCTGGTGGCTCACCTGGGGAATGGTTTGCGGGGGCGCCTGGTTTAAGGCCAGGGCGCCAAGGCCGATCACCAGCGCCAGGGAGAGGGCAAACGCCAGCGCCCGGCGCGGGCCGGTAATCCTCGCGGCGGGGCGCCTTGGAGCGCTGTACAACAGGCCCGGTTCAGCGCGCAGCCCGCCCAGGATTTCTTCCGCCACCTGGGAAAGTTGATCAAGTCGGATCAAGTGAATCGCCTCCGTCCAAAAATTGTCTTAATTTGTTCCGGCCGCGGGACAGGCGGCTGGAAACGGTGCCTTCAGGCAGGCCCAGGATTTCCGCGGTCTGGCTGATGGAATAGTTCTGGTAGTAGTACAGCAGGAAAATTTCGCGCTCAGCCGCGGGCAGGGCATTGACCGCCTGCATCAGGGCTTCTTTCTCCGTCAGGTTCTCAATCTCGTCATTGCTGGGGATGATTTCCAGTTTTTTGCTGCCCAGCAACACGCGCTTGTGCCAGCTGGAGCGCCAGAGATCCCGGCAGCGGTTGAGGGCTACTTTCAAAAGCCAGGCCTTTTCCTTGCCGGGGATCAGCTTGGGGTTGGACTGCATCAGGCGGATGAACACCTCCTGGGTGACGTCCTCGGCGTTGGCCCGGTTGCCAAGGTAAAAGTAGCTCACCCGCAGCACATCGGTGGCATAAAGCTCATAGAGTTCTTCCACCTGCCTGGGATCCATGCCGCCGGGATAGCCGCTTTCACTCATTAAACGCTTAACCGCTTTCTTTTCATGCAAAAGGAATCAGAGGATTCCTTTTCGGGGCCATTATAGCAAAAAAGGGAGGGACCTGACAGTCGGCCCCTCCCAAAGGGTTTTTTTAGGTGTTGTTGTGCCGGTCGCTGCGGCGGCGGCGGGTTTCGCCCTCAGGCGCGGCGCTTCCGCTCACCTGGGGCTTGCTCTCCGGGGCAACGTTTCCGTTGGCCGTGCCCTGAACCGGAGGCGCCTTGGGCGGCTGCTGCCCGGTGGGAGGCGGCGCGGAAGCCGGCCTGTAGGCCGCAGTGCCCTGAGGAGGCGCCGTTGGCGGCAGCTGCCCGGGCGCTGGCGCGCCGGGGCGGTAAGCTGTGATGCCCTGGGTCGGTGCGCCGGATTGTCCGGGGGCTTGTGTGCCTGAGTGGTAGGCCGTGGTGCCCTGGGTCGGGGCGCCGGTTTGGCCGGGGGCCTGTGTGCCCGGGCGATAGGCTGTTGTGCCTTGATTCGGGGCGCCTGGCTGTCCGGGCCCCTGTGTGCCGGGGCGGTAGGGCGCCGTGCCGCCGGGCTGTTGGGCCTGGCCGGGCCTGGGCGGCGCGTAGGGTGACTGCCCCTGCTGGGGCTGGGCGGGGCGCGCCTGGGGCGGGCCGGATTGCTGGGCTGCCTGCTGGCGGCGCTGCGCTGCCCGCTGGGCCGCGCGCTTCTGGTTCTGGTTATAGAGGTGGTAGGCGTAATACCCGCCGCCGCCCAGAAGCGCAATCAGGCCCACGGCCACCCAGCCGATGGGGAAGGAGGAGTCGGCCTTTTGGGGCGCCTCTGTCTCCAACACCATGAAGGTGGGCAGCGGCTCCAGGCTGGGCGCCAGGGAGGGCGACACGCTGGGGGAGGGGATGGCTTCCACCTCGGGGATTGGCGTGCCCAGGGGATTGAAGGGCTCATAGGAGGGATTCAGCAGGGTGGGGTTCTGCCACACCGTGGTGTTGAAATCCTCAACCGACGTGATCCTGCCCGGCTGCACATTGGGGCTGGTGACGGTGGTGGTATTGGCGGAAAGGTATTCAGGGCTCTGCAGGTAGCTGGTGAGCTGGCCCATGGGCAGGACTTTAAAGTAGCTGCTCATCACATAGCCCTCAGTGCCGCCCTGGTTGATGTGGTACCACAGGCCGTCCTGCTGCTGCCTGGTGCCATAGACCAGGGCAAAGGCGTTGTTGTCCATCAGCTTCAGGCTGTCCGTGGTGGTGGAAGGCCCGCGGCGCAGGCGCACGCTGTTGGCGGTGACATAACCGTAGCTGGACGGGCTGTCAAGCGTCACCGGCGCCGGGGTAGCGGCGGGAGGCGTGGGGGTGGGTGTGCGCAGGGACTCAAGGTAGGCCGCGGTCTCAGCGGCGCTCAACATGCGCAGCTGGTCGGCGCGCACAAAACCGTAGCCGGCGCCGTACTGCACCAGGTGCCAGGTATCCCCGGCCACAAATTCCTGGCCGCGCACGGAGACAACCGCGCTGTTTTGCAGGACGTCCAGGATCTGCGCGTTGGTGTCTGCATACGCGCGCATGGGCACATGGTCGCCCAGGGTGATGGCGTAGCCGGTCATCTGTTGGGGCCGCTGTGTGGGGGTGGGAGAGGGGGTTACCTGGGGCCTCAGTATCTCAAGGTAAGGGGCGGCCTCCTGCTCGGTGATGCGCCTGATGGCGCTGTCCGGCAGGTAACCGCTGATGCTGAGGGCTGTGGCGTCCACGCTGTTCCAGCCCTCGCTGCCTACATAGGTCTGCCCCCAGACATACACCAGGGAATCGGCCTGCAGCGTGGCCAGGATGCTCTCATCCTGCTGGGACACGCCGGAGCGCAGCGCCACCTGGCGCGTGGTGAGGGCGTAGCCGTGGTAGGGCGCGGGCGTAGGCGTTACCTGCGTGGTGGGAGAAGGGGAAGGGGTAGGCGTTGCCGCCGGCGTGGGCGTGGCGGTGGCGGGCTGCGGGGTGGGTGTGGTGCTGTGGGGCATGGGGCTGGCCAGGGTGGCCTGATACTGGTCAGACTCCTGCTGGCTGTAAAGCCGTGTGTACTGCGCCACCACAAAGCCGGTCTTGCCATTGGCCACGATGTTATACCATACTTCGCCGTCCACCGTCTGCTGCTCATACACCCAGAACCGCTCGCCCCTGTCCAGGGTGCCGATGCGGCTGGAGGCGCCGGTGGAGGGGCTGGAGCGGAAGTTGACGCCGCCCTGGGAGGTAACTTCGCCCCAGCGGTCGATCACCGCGCCGTCCGGGATATCCGGCAGGGCGGGGGTCGCCGTGGGCGCTGGGGAAGGCGTGAAGCCCAGGATGGCGGCCGCCTCATTAAAGGTAAGGATGCGCACGACATTGGCCTTCAGGAAGCCCTGCTGGCCGTTGACCTCGGCCAGGTACCAGTCCTCACCGGCACGGTTCTTCAGGCTGCCGGTGATGTGGGCCAGGTCCTGTCGGCTGACAGTGCCGATGACATTGCCGTCCTTCACCTCCGGGGTGTTGCGGAAATTAATGTTGTCATTGTTCGGGTAGGCGTATTTGTCCTCCGCCGTGACGTCAAATGGGATTTGGGTGGGCACAGGCGTCGGGGTGGGCACGGGCGTAGCAGTGGCTGGCCTTGCATAGGTGAAGACCACCTCCGCCTGGGAAAGGACCCCCGTTTCGCTCACGGTGACATTCACCGTGCGCTCACCTTTAATCAAAAGTCCGTTGATGGCTTCAGGCGCTGTGACCGGGTGGGTGCCGGGCTCAAGCTCCATGTCCTGGCTGGCGGAGAGGGCGTTGCCGGCCTCATCCCGGTAATGTACCTTCAGGGCGGCGGTTTTAACAGTGATATCCCGGAAGACGAAGACCACTTCTTTGGGCGTGGCGGTGCCTGACGCGTCCACCGTGACGGTCTGCTCGCCAGTGCCGGTCAGCTCATAGGTAGCCGCGTCCACCCGGGTAAGGTCCGCGGCGATGAGGGTTTGCTCGCCTTCCTTGGCGGGCACATTCTCAGAGAACAGCAGAGCGCCGGACTCGCTCACATAGTTGACCGGCACCAGGGCCACCTTGGGGGCCGGGGGCGGGGTCGGGGTGGGCGCTTCGGTGGGAGGGGGCGTGGTCAGGCTATAGACGAACGTGAGGCTGGCCGGACTGGCCTGGTTGTCACTGACCGTTACTGACTTGGTGGCGTCATCCGCCAGGGTGTAGCCTTCCTTCAGGTCCCTGGGATCAGCCGTCACCTGGTTGATGCCTTCGCCCAGGCTGCGGGTTTCCTCGCTGGCTACCGGCACGCTGGCCTGATCCACATAGTAGATTTTGATGTCCACGAATTCGGACACCGCGGGTTTGAGCTCATAGAGGAAAGTGACTTCCGCGGGCACCGCACCCCGCTCATCCACGGTGATGGTGAAGTGGGCATCGCCTTTTAATACATAGTCAGGCTGCATGTCCGTTGGCCAGGGCTCGATGATATGCTCACCGGGGGCAAGAGTCTGCTGCTGGGAGCTTGCCACTTCCTGGCCGTTGTCATTTTTGAAGCGAATGGTGAGGACAGCGGGCTTAAGTACCTGCTGGTAGGTAAAGGTAACCTCCAGGGGGCTGGCGCCGGACTCCGTCACGTTGACGGTGGCCTCTCCGGAGCCCGCCAGGGCGTAGTCCCCGGGCACCATGGAGGCATTGGGGGTCACGCTATGTGCGCCGGCCTGAAGGGTGCGCTCCTCGGATGCCAGTTCCCGGCCGTTCTGGTCCACATAGCGGATGGTAATCGTGGCGGGCTGGATGACGGGCTGGTAATGGTAGGTAAAGGTGATATCCGACGGATTCGCGCCATTTTCATCGACCATGAGCGTGTATTCGCCCTGGCCGGTGAGGCTGTATTCGCCGGGAACCCTGAAAGGATCAGGCGTGACGATATGCTGCCCGGCGGGGAACTCCCGCTGTTCAGAGGCGAACTCCTGGCCGTTCTGGTCCACATAGTGGATGGTGACCATGGCGGGGGCGATGGCCTTCTGGTATGTGAAAGTAATGTCAGCCGGGTTGGCGCCATTTTCGTCGACCATAAGTGTGTACTCACCCTGGCCGGTGAGGCTGTATTCGCCTGGAACCCTGGAAGAATCAGGCGTGACGATATGCTGCCCGGCGGGGAACTCCCGCTGTTCAGAGGCGAACTCCTGGCCGTTCTGGTCCACATAGCGGATGGTGACCATGGCAGGCTGGATGACGGGCTGGTAATGGTAGGTGAAGGTAATGTCGGCCGGGTTGGCACCTGCCGCGTCCACGATGACGTTATACTCTCCGGCCCCTGTGAGGGTATAACCCTCCGGCACCCGGCCGGGATCGGGCGCCACAGGGTGCGGGCCCGGGTCCAGCGTGCGCTGTTCAGAGGCGAACTCCTGGCCGTTCTGGTCCACATAGTGGATGGCAATGGGGGCGGGCTGCGCCGCCTCAGGCGGATAGGGCTGCTGGGCCGCCAGGCTGATATAGAGGTAATAGGTGGCCATCGTCTCATCATTCGGCCCCAGCGCCTGCACTTCAAGGGGCATGCCCGTCAGGTCCATGCCCGCGTCCATGAAGAAAAGCTGATCAATCGGCGTGCCGCTGGCGGTGGTAAAACCGCCGGGATACTGGTTGAAAGTGTCCTGGATGATCAGGTTTGCCCCTGGGTCCGCCTGGGCCTGGGGGTCAAGGTACAGCCAGTAACTGGTGGCATAGCCCTCATAGGGCACCGGCAGGGCTTCCGCCAGCACCGGCTGCCCCTGGCTGTCGGTATATGCCAGGGTAAAGATGACCGGCTGCTGCATCTGCCCCAGGGCCAAAAGGGAGGGCAGCATCATCAGGAGGGCTGTGATAAGCGCCGCGATACGGCGGATGGAACGGTGGGATGGCTTTGATGTCATGAACCTGGCCTCCTCTTGTGGGCATCATATTCGTTACAATTCTATTACAGAATTCTTACCCTGTCAATCGATCCTGAAAGGTGCCGGAAGGAGCCCTTCGAATGATATAACGCGTGGGCCACGGCATTTCTTCCAAAAGGGCGCGTGATATGTTATAGTTTATGTGGCCCCAAAAGGCCAAGCACGGCGGCCAGGCCGCCAAAAGTTAGGAGTTTTTTATTTTGAGTACATCACGGTTCGCGATTTTCGTCGACCTGGAAAACGCAGGAGCCAAGGTGGAGACCTTGAACAACGTTTTGGAGAAGGTCAAAATCCGCGGCGACATCCTCATGGGCAAAGTTTATGGCTACACCGAAAAGTTCGGCGCGCTGAAAGAACTATTGCTCTCCAACACCTTTACCGTTGTCCCCTCCCTGCGCTACGGCGTGGCGCAGAAGAACAACGCCGATATCCTCCTGGTGCTGGACGCCATGGAAGTGGCCTACACCAACCCCCTCATCGACTCTTTCTGCATCGTGTCAGGCGACTCGGACTATACCCCCCTGGTGGGCAAACTCAAGAGTATGGGCAAGTTTGTGCTGGGCATCTCGCGCTCCGAGGTGGCCAGCTCCATTTTTATCAACGCCTGCAACGAGTTTCTCTTCCTGGAGTCCGTTACTGTCCGGCGCGCGCCGGAGAAGGCCAAGAAGTCCAGCGAGGAAAACGGCTCCGGCGGCGAAACCGAGCTGCTCAAGCTCATTGAGAGTATCCTGGATGACCACAACGAAGAGGAGATTTTCGCCAGCGAACTAAAGGGTATCCTCCTGCGCCTAAGGCCCGACTTCAACGAGAAGCGCTACGGCTGCAACACCTTTGGCAAACTGCTCACCAAGCTGTCCCAGAAATACGGCGTGATCAAGGTGCGCTCGGACAACTACAATGTGATGGTGTCCCTGGCCGCTGAAACGGCTGAGGAAGGCAAGGCCAAGGCGCAGCTGACGCCCGAGAACTGGGTGGAGGTATTCCGGGAGCAGCTGAAGCACTACAAGGAAGACGGCTTTGAGCGCATCAACCCCAGCATCTTAAAGGCCGACATCCAGGGCCTCTACCCGGACTTCCAGGAGAAGAACGTGGGCTACAAGCGCTTCAGCGACCTGCTCAAAGCCCTGGAAAAGGAAAAGGTGCTGGCGCTGGAAATGGATCAGCAGAAGAACATGTTGATCAAAATGCTGTAAGCAAAAGAGGAGGAGCGGCCATGGACCCGGTCTATTCGGTGGTCATCCCCTGCTATAACGAGGAAGAATCCATTGGTGAAACCCACCGCCGCCTGACGAACGTGATGCGGGGGATGGGGGAGAGCTATGAGCTGGTCTATGTGAACGACGGCAGCCGGGATGATACCCCGGCCATGCTTGACAAGCTCGCGGATGGGGATGATTGCGTCCGCGTGCTGCATTTTGCCGCCAACCGGGGGCATCAGGTGGCTGTGTCAGCAGGCCTGGACTATGCCCAGGGCCAGGCGGTGGTGATTATCGACGCGGACCTGCAGGATCCGCCGGAAATCATCCCCGAAATGGCCGCTCGCTGGAAAGCGGGCGCCGGGGTGGTATATGGCAAGCGCAGGAGCCGGGCGGGCGAGAGCAAGTTTAAGGAGTGGAGCGCCAAAGTTTACTACCGGGTGCTCAGGAAAATCGCCGGGGACATCTTCCCTGAGGATACCGGCGATTTCCGCTTGGTGGACAAAAAGGTGGCGGACGTTATCCGGGATATGCCGGAGCACGCCCGCTACCTTAGAGGAATGTTCGCCTGGGCGGGGTTTGAGCAGGAGGCGGTGCTGTATGACCGGGACCGCCGCTACGCCGGGGAAACACACTATCCATTAAAGAAAATGCTGCGCCTGGCTGCCCACGGTATCATGAGCTTTTCGGAAAAGCCGCTGCTGTGGGCCTTGTGGCTGGGGCTGATCTGGCTGTTTATGGGGGGGCTTCTGCTCCTCATCGCGCTGGTGATGGCCATCGCCGGGGGAAACGCAGGGGGCGTTATGCGCTATGCCGTTACCTGCCTGGCCACCGGCAGCATCCTGGCCGCCCTGGGCATCCTGGGCGCCTATCTGGCGCGGGTGTATGAGGAGGTCAAGGGGCGGCCCTTGTATGTGGTGGCCCGCACCCGCGGCTATGAGGAGGAAAATGCCCGTGGCTGAACGCCAGGCCCTTTTATCCCTCAGGGACCTGCACAAGGTCTTTGACACCCAGGAGGCCCTAAGCGGGGTGAGCCTGGACGTCTACGAGGGGGAGTTTTTAACACTGCTGGGCCCCTCCGGCTGCGGGAAAACCACCACTTTGAGGATCATCGCCGGCCTGGAAATGCCCAGCCGGGGGGTGGTCCTTTTAAACGGAGAGGACATCACCAGCCTGCCGCCGGAAAAGCGCCAGGTGAACACGGTGTTCCAGAATTACGCCCTCTTTCCCCACATGAATGTGGAGAAGAACATCGCCTATGGCCTGAGGATGCGGGGCGCTTCCCGCCAGGAGATGAAAGAAGCGACGGAGAAGATGCTTCAGTTGGTGCAGCTGGAAGGCTACGGCAAACGCCAGCCCAGCCAGCTATCCGGCGGCCAGCGCCAAAGGGTGGCCATTGCCCGCTCCCTGGTACTCTCCCCGCGCATCCTTTTGCTGGATGAGCCCCTGGGCGCGCTTGATCTGCAGCTGCGCCGGCAGATGCAGCAGGAATTAAAGCGCATGCAGCAAAGCCTTGGCATCACCTTCATCTACATCACCCACGACCAGGAGGAGGCGCTGGGCATGTCAGACCGCATCGCCTTGATGCGGGACGGGCGCTTTGTGCAGGTGGGCTCACCCGAAGCGCTGTATGAAAAGCCTGAGACGGCCTTTGCCGCCAGCTTTATAGGCGAAACCAACCTCCTGCACGGGCGCGCGGCGGCCGTCAGGGATGACGGCGTGCTGATGGACGTGGGCGGCATCACCCTGCCAGCGGACAGCGACCTGTGGATCAGCCTCGGGGACCCGTTGTGCCTGAGCATTCGGGCGGAGCGGCTGTATATGTCAGCCGCCCCGGTCAAGGAACCCTGCCAGGTGTCCGGCATCCTGACGGAAAGCCGCTATGCCGGGGGCGAGCGGGTGTGCGTAATCCGCCTGCCCGACGGCCAGGTGCTAAAAAGCCGCCATCCCACTGAGGGGGAGGTGCCCTGCGTGGTGGGGGACAAGGTCTGCCTCTGGTGGCATCAGGCCTCAGCCGTGATCGTGCGGGATGACCTGGAGGCTGCGTCGTGAAGCGCCCGGTCCACCGGCGGGAGGCCATGGCCATCCCCATGGCCGTGTACGCCGCGCTGTTTGTGGGTGTGAGCCTGATGTATATCATCGGCCTGAGCTTCCTCACCCGGGGGGAGGGCTTTACCGCGTCCCCCCCTGTCTCACCGCACAATTATGAGCGGATCGCCAGCCCCATCTACCTGCGCTCCCTCCTCTTAAGCCTGAGGCTGGCCGGGCTGACGGCGCTTTTCTGCCTGCTGATCGGCTATCCCTTCGCCTACTTCATGGCCAAGGCCAGGCCCAAAGCGCGCACCTGGATACTGCTTTTGGTCATTGTGCCCTTCTGGACCAACGCCCTGATCCGTATCTACGGCTGGAAAATCCTGTTCTCAGCCTCCGGCCCCATCAACCAGGCGATTTTGGCCCTGGGGCTGGTGGAAAGGCCGCTGAAACTTTTATACACGGACTTTGCCGTGCTGGTGGGCATGGTGTATGCCATGATTCCCTTTATGGTGCTGCCGGTGTATTCGGCGGCCGAGCGGCTGGACTGGTCGGTGGTGGAGGCGGCACGGGACCTGGGTGCCAATCCCATCAAGGCATTCTTTACCGTGGTAGTGCCCATGACCATGCCGGGCATCCTGGCGGGGCTGGTGCTCACCTTTATCCCCTCCATCGGGCTCTTTTTCCTAAGCGACCTGCTGGGGGGCTCCAACACCATGCTCTGGGGCAACATGGTGCATAATGAGCTGTTAAAAAGCCGGGACCTGCCGTTTGCCGCGGCGCTCTCGGTGGTGCTGCTGGCGCTCACCGGCCTTGTGATCCTGCTCTACCGCAAAAGGGGCGGGAGCGCCGAAACGATGGTGTTTTAGATGAAGAAGAATTCCCCCTGGGCCGGGGTGTATATGGCCCTGGTGCTGGTGCTGCTCTACCTGCCGATTCTGGTGGTGGTGCTGTTTTCATTCAACTCAAACCCCGGGCGCACGGCCAACTTCCAGTTTGAGGGCTTTTCCATGCAGTGGTATGAGAACCTCTTTGACCCCATCACCGGCTATGGCCAGGCGTTGATGAACTCCCTGTCCATCGCCTTCTGGAGCGTGCTTTTGTCCGCCGTCATCGGCACCCTGGGAGCCATTGGCCTGGCGCGCAGGCCCGTGCGCAAGAGTGTGCTGGGCAAGGCCGGGGCCGCGGCGTTAAGCCTGGGGGAGCAGCTGGCGGTGCTGCCCATCATGATCCCGGAGATTATCCTTGGTATCGCCTTTATGGCGCTGTTCACAGCGCTGAAAATGTCCTTTGGCATGGTGACGCTGGTGCTCTCCCACATCACCTTCTGTGTGCCCTATATCTTCATCACGGTGAAGGGCCGCCTGGCCACGCTTGACCCGGGGCTTGAGGAGGCCGCGAGGGACCTGGGGGCAAGCCCGCTGCGCGCCCTCACCACGGTGACCCTCCCCCTGGCGCTCCCGGCGGTAATTTCCGGCTGCCTGTTGGCCTTCGCCATGAGCATGGACGACTTTGTCATCAGCTTTTTTGTCAACGGGCCCACCACCACCACGCTGCCGCTGAAGGTGTATTCATCGGTGAAGGTGGGTGTGCCGCCCCATGTAAACGCGCTGTGCACAGTGATGCTGGTGGCGGTGTTTTTCCTGGTGGGCATGGGGCAATTGCTCCAGGCCCGGGCTGAGCGCAGGCGGCTTAAGTCCGTCAAAGCAGACTCATGAAGACCATCGTGCTCACCGGCGGGGGAACTGCCGGGCATGTGACGCCGCACCTGGCGCTCCTGCCCCACTTGCTTAAGGCTGGGTATCAGATCCACTACATCGGCACCGAAAAAGGGATGGAGCGGGGGCTGATGGAAAGCCGGCCCGGGGTCACCTACCATCAGGTTAAGACCGGGAAGCTGCGGCGCTACTTCAGCTGGCAGAACCTGACAGACCCCTTCCGCGTCATCGCGGGGGCTTTTCAGTCCTATAAAATCCTGGGAAATATTAAGCCGGACATCGTATTTTCAAAAGGCGGCTTTGTGGCTGTGCCTGTGGTGGCCGCGGCTTTCCTCAGGGGCATCCCTGTGCTTGCCCATGAGAGCGACTTAAGCCCGGGGCTTGCCAACCGCATCAGCGCCAGGTTTGCCGGGCGGGTGGCCACCGCCTTCCCCGAATGCGCCCAAATGATTGGGGAAAAGGGCATCCACACGGGGCTCCCCATCCGGGAAGCGCTGTTTGAGGGGGACCGCCATAGGGGCCTTCAGTTGGCGGGCTTCAAGGGCTCCAAGCCGGTCCTCCTGGTGATGGGCGGCAGCCAGGGCGCCAAGGCCATCAATGACGCGCTGCGCGGGGCCCTTGGCGCTCTTCTGCCCCGGATGGACATCCTGCACCTCTGCGGCAAGAGGCATCTGGATCCGGCCTTTGAGGGGACGCCCGGCTACTTCCAGGCGGAGTTTTTGGGCGAAGGGCTGGCGGACGCCCTGGCGGCAAGCGATTTGGTCCTCTCCCGGGCCGGCGCTACCGCCATCTTTGAGTTTCAGGCGTTAAAGAAGCCCATGCTTCTGGTGCCCTATCCCAAAGGCGCCAGCCGGGGTGACCAGATTGAAAACGCCAACTCCCTGGCCGCCCGGGGGCTGGCCCATGTGCTGCCCCAGGAGGCCATGGCGCCGGACACACTGGCGAGAGCGCTGAATGATTTGATGGCGGACGCGGGCCGGCTTAGGGGCGCCCTGGCGTCAGCGCCGCCGGCTGACGGCCGGGAGGCCGTGCTCAGGCTGATAGAGGAAATGGCGGGCGGGGCGCGGTAAACACGCGGCGCCATGGCCTGCAGCCTTGTTAAAAAAAGACAAAAGCGGTATGATGTGTTCAATATTTGAGGGGCGGCGCGTTTTCCGCCTCTGAAAGGACAAGCCTTGGCGCAACAGGTGAAGGGTTGGCGGCGTCACGCATTGGCCTATCGGGTTGCCCGGGCGCTGGTGGCTCCCTATTTCGTGTGGCGCTTTAACCTGATGGCGGAGAAAGAGGACCCAAAAGGCCCTTTCCTGCTGCTGGCAAACCATGTGACGGAGCTGGACTTCGCCCTGGTAGGCGCCGCGTTCAAATCTCCCCTGGTGTTTGTGATTGGCGACACGCTTCTGCGCGCGCCGGTGCTTGGCTGGCTGCTGGAGGCGCTCTTTGGCGCCATCGCCAAGCACAAGGGCATCGCCGACACGGGCACCGCCATGGGAATCCTCCGGCGCCTGCGCGGCGGGCAGAACGTGTGCCTGTTTCCGGAGGGCAACACCTGCTTTGACGGTCGCACCGGCCCTTTCTCCGATGCCACGGGAGGCCTAGCCCGGGCGGTGGGGGCCACGCTCATCACCTACCGCATCACCGGGGCCCACCTGGCGCTGCCGAGGTGGGGGAAAGGCATCAGAAGAGGCCTGGTTGTTGGCGAATTGGTGGGAATATACTCTCATGAGACGCTGATAAACATGACGCCGGTGGAGGTCAATGCGTTAATCGCCCGGGACCTGGCGGTGGACGCATTCAAGGACCAAGAGGCGAACCCCGTGGCCTACCGTCGGAAGAGCCTGGCCCAGAGGCTGGAGCACGCACTGTACTGGTGCCCTGCGTGCGGAGAAATGGGCCAGATAACCAGCCGGGATAACACGGTCATCTGCCTTCATTGCGGGCTGAAAGCGGTGTTTGGCCCTTATGGCGCGTTTGAGGGCGGGAAACCCTTTAAGAACCCTGCTCAGTGGCAGGACAGCCAGCGGGCGCGGCTGAAGGAGCTTGTGCAGGCGGCGGGGGAGGAGTCGGTCCTTCGTGACAAGGGCCTGGAACTCTTTCAGCGGGGCGGGGGGCGGCGGCTGATTCCCATTGCCAGGGGAGAACTTGCCATGAGCCGCCCGGGCATCACCATCGGGGACAGGCACTTCCTTATGGAAGAGTTGGTGAGCCTTGAAATCTACCGCAAGAACATCCTGCTTCTGGCGGTGCGGGATGGCGGGCGCTATCAATTGGTTCCCCAGGGACCGTTTAACGCCCTGAAATACCGGGATATGTTCCAAATACTAAGGGAAGACGGGAGGCAATAATGGACTTCTCAAATACCAATACCGCGCTGTGGTCCATGTTCATCTGGGCAGGGGTTATCGCGCTGCTTCTGCTTGTGGCCAACATTCTCACCCGGAAAATCGCTTTTGTGCGCAAGAGCCTCATTCCGGTGGCCGCGCTGGCAGGCTTCCTGCTGCTGATTCTCCGCTCGGTAGGGCTTTTGAATGTGCCAATGGTCCTCTTGGAGATGGTCACCTACCACGGCATCGCCCTGGGATTTATCGCCCTCACCCTGCGCACCACCAAGGAGGGCACCGGGGGAATGTTTGCCTTCAAGGCGGGAGCGCTCATCGTTTCCACCTACCTGGTGCAGGCCATTATCGGCCTCTTGATATCCGTCATCCTGTTCTACACGATCATGCCCGATTTCTTCCCGGCGGCGGGCATCCTTTTGCCCATGGCCTTTGGCCAGGGGCCGGGCCAGGCCAACAACGTGGGCAGCAGCTATGAGGCCATGGGTTTTGTGGGCGGGCGATCCTTTGGCTTGTCCCTTGCCGCGGTGGGCTACCTGGTGGCCTGCATGGTGGGCATCTGGTATACCCGCCGGGTCATCCGCAAGCGGAACCTTGCGGTCACGGATCAGCCCATGGTATCCGGCTCTGTCACCATCGACACCTTCCAGGACGAGAACGAGGTGCCGGTGGCCGAGTCGGTAGACCGGCTGAGCATGCAGGTGGCCCTGGTGCTGGTGACCTATCTGCTCACTTTCCTGGCCACCCGGGCCATCGCTGATTTGATCACCTCCGTAGCCCCCGGCCTGGCCAATATGCTTACACCGCTGCTCTGGGGCTTCAACTTCATCACCGGGTCGTTGATGGCGATGCTGGTGAAGGCGATTTTGGGCGGGCTTAGGCGCACCGGCGTTATGACCCGGCAATACCAGAACAACTACTTGTTGAACCGCCTCTCCGGCCTGGCCTTTGACCTGATGATTGTGGCGGGCATCGCTTCCATCGACATCGCTGACATGCACAGCCTGTGGCTGCCGTTCATCCTGATGGCGCTGGCAGGCGGAATTATCACATACTGGTACCTGAAGAAGCTTACTCCCATCCTCTCTCCGGGCTACGCCGACGAAAGCTTCGTGGCCATGTACGGCATGCTCACCGGCACCATCTCCTCGGGCATTCTGCCCTTACGCCAGATCGACCCGGAGTTCAAGACCCCGGCGGCGGACCAATTGGTGGTGGGAAGCGGCACCGGCATCATCTTCGGCGCGCCCATGCTCATCCTGATCGGCCTGGCCCCTACCTCCGAGGGCATGCTGTGGCTGACCATCGGCCTGTGCGCGGCGTATTGGGCCGCGCTGGTGCTGTTTATGGTAGGGAAGAGGGCCCTGCGCCAGGCGAAATAGGCGCGGGAAGATAACGAAAGCATAAGCATAAGCCCAGGGCAGGGATTTGGCCCTGGGCTTTTTCATGATTGTTTTTTCCGAGTGGCAAAAGGCAACTGCTGTATCAGTTGACCGTGTTCAGCATGATATTCGCGCGGCCGGAGGGTCGGGCTTATTCCAGCGCCAGCCAGGCGGTGCTGTCCTGCATCAAATCAGGACGCATCGCAAAGACCAGGTACATGCCGGGATCCTGAAAGCGGATGCGGGCGCCCCGAAGGCTTTGGACGTGGGTGAAGATCATCCTGAAGCGAACCTCCTCTCCGGGCACCATCGCTAGGGCCTCGTACTCAAATTCCTCACCATCCGATATGGAAAAGCCATCAGGTGTGAGAGGGTACTCCTCGTCCAGGTCGGTGATGAGGCTAAAGGCTTCCGGTTCCAGCAGCTTCGGCCCATCCGGAAAAGAGACCTCTCCGCTGCCAAAGCGCTGCTCAAGGTAGTCGGCGTAGGCGGCTTGCGCCGGCAGAACCTCGTCCAGCGTCAGGGTAAATGAAGCGATGATGTTGTAATCCTCGAAACGGACCTCATCCAGGCGCAGCGTGATGTCATATTGGCTGCCGTGCGCGGTGACGATGGCCGCGGTAACAGCCTGGCCGGGAGGCGCGGGATTATCATGGCTGGTCATGCGGGCCGGGAGGGATTCCGATTGCGCGGAGGCGGAGAAAGCCAACAGCAGGAAGGCCAGCAGCAGGGCGGAACTTCTTCTCATGGGACGATCCTTTCATGTAGGTAATGCCCGCGTATACAGCGCGGGGGCGTGAAAGACCCGGGAAGCGGCAAACCGGGGGGGCTAAAGCTTACCGCGAAAGCCCACGCTTAAACCTTCAGCAAGCCGCGCATCATGATTAAAAGCCAGGAAATTACCGCAAACGCTGCCAAATACGGCGCCGATGCAGTACGGAAGCAGTATGAACCGGAACCGCCGATGATCATCAACAGCTTGTTGTTATAGGGCTGAAGAGGTGCTATTGTCCCTATATGCAGACGGGAGGGCATTCCGGTACGGACAACAAACGCGCCATAAAACAATCACAGAAATAACAGGAGGGGATACAATCATGGATACTGCCAAGGGTAAACAGATCAGCGAGGCCTATTCGTCTGAATTCATGATGGGGCCAAACGCTGTTATCATTCTGCAGGAACTGCTTCAAGCGCAGCCGCTGCGGCAGGGCTGGCGTGTTCTTGACCTGGGATGTGGGAAGGGGCTCTCGTCGATCTATCTGGCAAGTCTATAGGCTACGCATCGCTATAAGAAGAAGCGCCATAAAAGAGCAAGATCACAATTCCGCAAAATGTGATCTTGCCATAGTAGGGCAGGCCCGCTTCAAGCGGGCCTGTATCCATTTCACGCACTATGCTTTCAGCCAACCCTGCCTGACCCAATGCTCCCTGTCCCTTGGGTTCCAGTCGTTATTCTTCTGCCCCAGCTTCATGATAGAGAACATGAGCCTGGTTTTCAGACCCGGCCTTGCCCGACCATCTTTTTTCCTGATTCTGCGAGCGATGCCATTTGCCTTGCGCGTGATCTTTTGCATTCGTTTTTTGGGGATATGATCAAAATCGGCGGCGCCTATGGGCATCCCGAAGCGGTATATTTTGGCCACGCCCCAGAAGAAGAGGTTCCCCGCGATGGTTTTCGCCGTCTTCCTGGCGCCCAGTCCGGTGGCGGTGGACAGCACAAGGCCCTGCTTCCCAAACATGGATGGCTCCGGCCTGTGGGACAAATAGCGATACGCCAGATGGTCCAACAGGGTTTTCATCTGCCCCGTCATGTTCATCACGTAGCAGGGTGAGGCCATCACGATCAGGTCCGCCTCATCCAGGGCGTTCACGATGGGCTGAACTGCCTTCGCGTGAGGGCAAAGCGTTTCCCCTTTATAGATGCAGTTGAGGCAGCCGGAGCAATAAGCGGGCGCTGATTCGGGCAGGTAAAATTCCGTAATTTGCTTTTCTTCAAACTGGTCCAGAAACAGCTGTGCCAGGCGCCAGGTGTTTCCCTTGTGCTTTTGGCCATAGATGATGGTGATGTTCATTTCTATTCTCCCGTGATATAAATTTCGGTGAATTGGCTGATATGCCGCCTGACAAAATCCAGGGCCTCTTCCTCCCGCTCCGGAGAGCTGTCGCACAGACACAGCAAAAGAAACATGGGGGAGTAGAAATGCATCGCCGCAGTTCTGGCATCCGCCCTGCGCATGTTGTTCCGCTCCATCATGGCCTCAAACAGCGTGCTTTGATAATGAATCGGGCTGTCAATATACTGCGCCACATAGAGCCTGGAAGCGGTGGGGTTTCTGAACTGCTCAATGGTCAGCATCCGGCGGTATTTACGCGTGAACTCGTCATGCAGAAAGAAGAGGAACAGTTGTGTCCCCATGGCTTCCAGCTGCTCTTTGCTGATGTTGAGAAACAGTTCCGTATCCTTCCCGGCGTCCAGCCCATCCATCTTAATCGATTCAGCCCGCTTTTTATACCGGTCCGCTATCTCTTCAAGGATCGCGTCAAAGATATCCTGCTTGCTTTTATAGTGCTTATACAGGGACGGTGTTTTGATTTTGACCGCGTGCGCGATCTGCGCGACGGTCACGCCGTCATAGCCGTGTGTGGCGAATAAATCCAGCGCCTCGTCCAGGATCCTTTGTTTGGTGGTTCTTTTCTCCATGAAATGCCTCTTTCGTTCCGTCAATAGGAGTTGCTTATAGAATCAGCGCCCTTGATATCTCGATCAGCCCGATTTTGAACACAACGGCAAAGGAAAGGACAAAAAACGCGGCCTTCCTGCAGGCCTGGTTCTTTAGGATAAGCGTTGACAGGAGGGCGGCCGCGATCAGGGCGGCGGCAAGGCAGGCCAAGGTGTTTTGCATGGCGTCCAGGGCGAATAATCCCGTGCCGCCCTGCAAGGCAAGCGCGTAATCATCGCGCATGGCGGCGAAGGCGCACAGCAGCAGCCCTGAAGCTGCCAGCACAGCGGTCTTCCTTCCCCAGTGTTCCACCCGCTGATGCCTTAGGGCGGTAATGATAATCCAGGCCAATACCCCTGCCACAAGCACCGTTGACAGCAGCGACCAAAGGTTCCCAAAAAACAGATCGACCATACCATGCGCTCCTTTCGTCAACGCCGGGCTAACAGGCGTTAGCCAAATAATAGCTAATGGTTGTTAGCCTGTCAAGAGGTTTTTCGCGATGCTATTGTTTTTTTGTTTTTTGGGGTGTAAATGCGGGCAGCGCTATCAAATAATGGCAGTATCCTGGCCGGTGTCAAGGGAAAGAGAGGAGTCGCGCAGTAGGCAATATTCAACTTGATTCCTGTGAAACAGCAAGAGCACGATCCTGCATGTCGTGCTCTTGCTGATTGGGAGGAAGGGAGGCGCCTCTCATACTCAAAAGCCGCTACAATCTTTTGATTGTTATCTTGGGAACAGCCGATGAGCCAACCGACCCAGGCGGCTATAGTTGATGCAAAACCAGGTGAACGCGGCAGGAGCCGGCACACCTGTATGGATTCGTTGATGGGCCACACATCGGCGAAGATTCTGTCAGCTGAAGAAACGCAGGATCGCGGCCTGCGCGAACAGGGACACAAACACCACGGACGTATCGATGATGACGCCAGCTACCATGGGCTTGATGCCGACGCCGGCCACTTCCTTAAGGCTGGTCTTCAGGCCGATGGCCGCCAGTGCCATGGACATGCAGAACTTCGACACAAAGGCAATCCCGCCAACAGCCCATTCGGGAACCAGCCTGGTGCTGCGCACGCCGACCATTACAAGGAACCCCAGGATGAACCACGGGAATATGCTGCGGATGTTCACCTTTTCCGCCCCCTGGGCCGGCATTTCCTTTTTGGCGTAGATCCAGGAAAACGCCAGCACGATGGGCACGATAAACAGCGTTCTGGTCAGCTTGACGATGGTGGCAAGGGCGCCCGCCGCGTCTGAAAAGGCATACCCTGCCGCGACCACCGATGAGGTGTCATTGACCGCGGTGCCGATCCACAATCCGTATCCGGTATCACTGAGGCCCAGCAGCCGGCCGATCCAGGGAAAGGCAATCACGGTGATGATGTCAAAGAGGAAGGTGGCCGAGATGGCATAGGCAATGTCGCGGTTCCTGGCCCGGATGGTCGGCCCCAGCGTCGCCACCGCGGTACCGCCGCAGATGGCGGTGCTGACCGATAGAAGGCTGGCCAATTTCCAGTTGATGCGGAAGATCTTCTTGCACAGGTATCCGACCCCAAATGAAGTCGCGAGGGTGAACGCCATCAGGATCAGGGCGTACTTGCCAGCCTGGAATACCTGGGTAAAGCTCAGGGTGATCCCTGCCAGGATGATGCCGGTACGCAGGATTTTTTTGGAGGTCCAGTTGATGCCCTCCCCGAAGCCCTCATACCGGGAAAAGAGCGGATTGAGCAGCATCCCCACGATCAGCGCAATCAGGGTCTCCCCCAATATCCCTTCAGGAAGAAAAGCACTTATCCCATAAGCCAAGGCGGCGATACCCGCTGAAAGCGCTGCGCCGCTCCATTTGTTTGCGCGCTGAACCATCCTTCACTCATTTCCTTTCCACTTGCCGCTTGTGTGTTCATGTGTTTGATATTACTACGTTTCTTTGATAAAATAAAATTATGATCTATTATGTACTCATTATTTCATCTAATAATTGATTCTTGGGAGGACTTCAAATGCTGGACACGAGGCACCAGACATTCCTGACCCTTGCAGCCTGCGGCAGCTTTACCGGGGCAGCGGCGCTTTTGCACCTCACCCAGCCCGCGGTGTCACAGCACATCCGGTACCTGGAAGAAGCCTACGGCTGCAGGCTTGTGGAGAGAACCGGCCGGAAAACCAGCCTGACGCCCCAGGGTGAACTGCTGAGGCAGTTTGCCACCACTGTTTCATCGGATGCCCGTGCCCTGCGCGAAACCATGCTGGCCATGCAGCCGGAAAGCATGCGGTTTTCCTTTGGCGCCACGCTTTCCATCGGCGAATATGTGATGCCGGGTATCCTTTCCAGTTTGTTAATTGAACGCCCGGACATGAAAATTAATATGGCAGTAGCCAATACGCATGTTTTGCTCGACCGGCTCAACCATGGAGAACTGGACTTCATCCTGCTGGAAGGGCTGTTTGACAAGGCAGCGTATGATGCCACCCTGTTCAGCCTGGAAAGGTTCATCCCCGTTTGCTCGCCATTATCCCCCTTGGCCCGCGGCAGAGTGACGCTGGAAGAGATCAGCGGAAGCCGCCTCATTTTGCGCGAAAGCGGATCGGGAACGCGGGAAATATTCGGGAACATCCTGCAAAAGTACAACTATTCCCTGCACGCGTTTGAAAAAGTGACCGAAATAGGAAACATGGCGGCCATCAAAAAGATGGTTTCCATGGACCTGGGTATCACCTTTCTGTTTGAAGCCGCCGCAAAAAAGGAAATCGACGCCGGCGAGCTGGCCGTTATCGATATCCCCGGCTTTGATGAGCAGCGCGAGTTCAACTTCGTTTTTCTTAAAAACAGCTTCTTTGGTGACCGGTACAGATCGATATTTGAGCTGCTGAAAAAACACTATGAACTATGGGAACGCAACCGCTAACGCAATCTCGTCCAAGCCCGGCAGTAGGCTTTTGGCTCAATACAAAAAAATCTCCCGGCTTTCCTCTTGGCGCATTCCAATTTACACCACGATACACACTCAATCATTTATAACGATTTTAACGTGTTCAGTATACCATGAATCATGCGAATTATCCGGTGTTTTCAACGTGTTTTGAGATTTGCGGCAGGCTCTGTTTGGAGCAAACTCAGGAGCTTACTGCTTATATCATGCGGCAAGCTCCTGATGATGGCTTAATCGCGTTCCGGCTGTCCAAGATGCAAAATGGCTGACTCAAGCTCGACATCCTCACCCTGAGCTGCCCTTATCGCGTTTTCCAGTGTCCATGGGATGCGGATGCTTGGCGCGATACCGCCCGTGTTATTGCGGCTGTCCAGTTGGATTTGCTTGTTTTCATCCAGCGATTGGCCTGACGGCCAGTGAACGACCAGACCACCGGGCATAATAGCTTGCGGGCCGCTTAAGCCAAAGGAGCCATTGGTACCAAAGAACCCCAGCGTTTCGCCGTTTGGCAAGTTGCGGATCCCCATCGCGATACCTTCACCTGAGCTGATGCACTCCTGATTGATGAGCGCGATAACGCGTCCCGCAAAGATGTGTTCTGCGGGTTCGATCCAGAGCGGGAGACCTCCTGACTCTGTGTCTGCCACCTGAATCCTGCGGACTCCCGTTGCCTGGTCGTAGGCGTTTTGATACTCGTAAAACTGCCTTTCACCATAGAATGAGCCCAGTATGGCTGCAGCCATGGCATCCTCACCGCCAATGTTGTTCCTCAGGTCAAGGATGAGATTTTCACAGCCTGATTCGATGATTGTTTGAATGGCCTGCCGGGACAACGCGACAGTGGAAACATACTTGCCGGCACCGCGCAGGTCTGCGTCAAGCTCCCCCCAGACCTTGACATAGGCAAGGTTTCCATCCAGCATCCTCATTTCCACCATCGCCTCAGGAACAGGGCTCTCGCTTTCCACCCCTCGAATCATCTCCCGTATCTTGTCAGACAGGACCGCGGCAGGATAACCTTTCCGCAACGAAAGCCCGCGATCATCACTGGCGGTGAGCACTGCTGAAGTCAGCTGTCCGCTTTCCCGGCTTTGATATGTCAGTGCTATTTTCGTGCCTATAGGCGCGCGCGTAAGATACTGCGCCTTTTTGTGGCGAAGGTTCTCTGATGTGGCGGAATTGGTGGCAAACAGCGTGGACCCCTCCTCAATCGCGCTCTGAACAGGGCGCATGTTCCAGGTGAGGACCTCATCGCCTTCCCTCAGCCCTTCTGCCCAAGCGGTCGAGGATTCGTCAACCCAGGAGGCTATCACACGCCCGTCATCCAGCGCGGCGATGGCAAATCCTACCCCCCCGCCGATGTATTTTTTGTCTGTCTCTGCGATATTATCTATATGGACATGACCGTCCGGAACCTCGTGGACATACTCTCTGAGCGTAAGATAATAGGCTTCAAAATCGTCGTTTGTTTGAGCTTTCGCAATCTTTGGGCTGTAGGCCGCTTCCAGTGATGTCCAGTCAAGCCCTTTCCACTCCGTAAAGGCGTACTCCCTTGATAATCGCGCATGAAGCTGCGCAAATGCTTCTTCCCAAGCAAGCCCAGAGAAGTCGCTGACCATTTCCGTGCCTTCGGCCAGTGCTGTCCTTGTTATCAGAAGCATGAGGACAAGCAAGCAGGCACACAGGCTCGTTAGGATACCGCGAACACTCCCATTAATCAGGACAGATTCCTTTGATGAACAGTTGTCAGTCATAGTTTGAACATCCTTAAATGTTGATTGGAACTCGTTTTTTTCTCTTTGGCATTACCGACATCCGTTCTAACAGCAACATGCGACTCTGTCAAGCTTTGTTGAATAGAAGATGCGCTTGGTGAGTTGTAGAATATAGTGAAACAGAAAAGCTCATGACAATCCTGTAAGATGGATTCACCACAAAACATCAGGAGGATCATCATGAGCTACCACAAGTATACCAGGAAGCGCAGGAAAAACGAA